>SFQP01000041.1 GCA_004562975.1 bacterium | reverse complement strand
TTGCCATTTTTGGTGGCATGGCGCTTAAGTTCGCGGCAGACTGTCGATTCCGATACATTGATGGCCTGAGCAATGGCCTTGTTCGTTTCATGCTTTTGTATTCCCAGATAGATTGCGTATCTTTGCTCACGGGTTAGATGTTTGTACATTGACAATACAAAGTTAACTAATCCTTGGGGAGGCAGTGGCTTCCCCTTTTTTCTTTTTTTTGTATTACCTGTAAACTCTATTGCTATGCGTCCCCTCCCTCGCCTTCTCCGCTACGCTCCGAAAGCGAGGGAGGGGACGCTAAAATTGCACTTCTATCTTGAAAGTATATCAGCGGACAAGTATAGCCCGCTCTCGGAGCAAAATTTGAAATGTTAATACGGGAAACCGCGATTTGGAGTTTTGCATAGCAATGCCTATATTTGCCTTAGCAAAAGGAAGCAGGCTATTTTCCAAGCCTGCTTCCTGTTTTTTAGCCCTGCTTTCGGTGTTACGGGAGTAGGCCTTGCATTTTCTAAGCCCAGTCCAGAAAATTCTAAGCCCAGTGTAAAAAATTTCACACCCAGTGCCGTAAAATCAGCTCGGCGATTCGTCACGCCGAAGCCTGCTTTGAAAAAAGACAAGCCTGGTTCCGTGAAAATTATTGGCACGGATTTTGTGTGCAAAGGTTAAATATGTTAATGTGAATGGCGGATTTTATGCACACTCAACAGGGGTAACAAAAGGCAACATGAGCGTCAAATATTGGCGGCCCGGAAGAGAAAAAGGAAAACCGAAGGCTTTACTTTTTGCTCTTCTCTCGCCTTGCACTATTTTTCCATAAAACAGGCGGCGGCTCGGAAGAGAAAAAGGAAAACCTTTGGCTTTCCTTTTTGCTCTTCTCTCGCCTTGCACTATTTTTGCACCACTGAAACAAGAAACTATAAATCCCAATGATCATGGACAAACAACAACTTTTCCACCAAATCCGGACGAAGAGGTCGTTCCTCTGCGTGGGGCTGGACACTGACCTGCGGAAAATACCGCAGCACCTGCTGAAAGAGGAAGACCCGGTATTTGCCTTCAACAAGGCCATTATCGATGCTACGGCACCGTACTGCGTGGCCTACAAGCCTAACCTGGCTTTCTACGAGAGCGCGGGACTGAAGGGCTGGGAGGCTTTCGAGAAAACGGTGCGATACATCAAACAGCACTACCCCGAACATTTCATCATTGCGGATGCTAAACGCGGCGACATAGGCAACACGTCGGCGATGTATGCACGCACATTCTTCGAGGAACTGGACATCGACTCGCTCACAGTGGCTCCTTATATGGGCGAGGACAGCGTGAAGCCGTTCCTGCAATATGAGGGAAAGTGGGTGATCCTGCTGGCACTGACAAGCAACCCGGGGTCGCATGACTTCCAGCTGACAACGGACGCTGAGGGGATGCCGCTCTTTGAACGGGTGCTGCGACGCTCGGGCGAATGGGCGGACGACGGACAGATGATGTATGTGGTGGGGGCAACGCAGGGGAGGATGTTTGAACGCATCCGCGAAATTGTGCCGAACCACTTCTTGCTGGTGCCGGGCGTAGGGGCGCAGGGCGGATCGCTGGAGGAGGTGTGCCGCTACGGCATGACGGAATGCTGCGGACTGCTGGTGAACTCGTCAAGAGGCATCATCTATGCGGACACTACGGAGAACTTTGCCGCCGTGGCAGCCCGGAAGGCTCAGGAGCTGCAACAACAAATGGCAGCAGAGCTGGAGAAGAAGGGCATCTGATGACTGACGCGGCTTGAGGCAGCTTGGGGCAGCTTGCCCCCTCGGGGATTTGCCCCAAACTGCTGACATACCACAAGTCCCGGACTGTTCATACCGTTTGGTAACGAACCGTCCGGGACTTGTGGTATGTGGCCTCACAAATGGCTGGAGGCAAAGCGATGGGAGGCCAGCCGGGTGCTGAGGGGAAGGTCAGTCGGTGAGCTGGCTGAACTGGGTATGGAAGTCCTGAAGTGACTCGTAGGTGGCGGCGGTGGCTGGCACGAGGGGCAGACGCAGCACGTTGGCGGCTTTGCCTTGCACAGCAAGCAGGGACTTGATGCCCGAGGGATTGCCGTCGGCACTGAGCAGTCTGTAGGCTTTGGAAAGGCGGCGATGGATTTGCAAGGCGTGGTTGAAGTCGCCCTGAAGCGCAACGTGGACAAGCGCACTGAACTGGGCGGGATAGGCGTTGCCAATGACCGATATGACTCCTTTGGCTCCCAAGGTGAGCAGCTCGAAGGTGATGGCATCGTCGCCGCTGAGGACTTCAAAGCCGGCGGGGGCATGGTCGATGATTTCTTCTATCTGCGCAATGTTGCCAGAGGCTTCCTTGACGGCCACGACGTTGGGGCATTCGCGGGCTATGCGCAGGGTGGTTGCGGCGGTAATGTTCACGCCGGTGCGTCCGGGCACGTTATAAAGCACAACGGGCAGGCGGCTGGCATCACTCACGGCCTTGAAATGGCGGAACAGACCTTCCTGCGAAGGTTTGT
Source organism: bacterium (assembly GCA_004562975.1). The sequence goes on along the minus strand of SFQP01000041.1, from coordinate 6,093 downwards.
TGTAATAGGGGGCGACGATGAGCACGCCGTCGATGCCGTCGGGACAGTCTGTGCTCACATTGGCTGCCACCTGGGCCGTATGGTTGCCCCCGGCTCCCAGCAGGATGGGGACGCGCCCGGCATTAAGACGGACTACGGTTTCGACAATGGCTTTCTTTTCACTGGCTTCAAGACAGGGAGTTTCGGCGGTTGTTCCGAGCACACAAAGGAAATCTGCTCCGGCCTGTATCTGTTCTTCGGCAAGACGCTCCAAAGCTTCGTAGTCAACTTTGCCGCTTGCGGTGAATGGGGTGACGAGCGCAATGCCCAAACCCCTGAAAGGATTTACTCTGTTCATAAATTGGTGTATTGCAATCCGTGCGCAAAGGTATATAAAAAATGCGGAGTTGGCATTATTTGCCTGCCAACGCCGACAGCGAAAAGTCTGTTCCTGAGGGTAATTGGAAGGTGCGCAAGCCGAAATCGGCCATGGAGGCAAGGAAATATTCCATGTACTGGGAGGCTTGTTCCTCGAAGGGCACAAAGTCGGTGTTGCAGGAATAGAACCACAATTCTACGGGCAGGCCGTTGGGGGTGCCGTCCAACTGACGCGCCAGTATCCACGGCTCTTTGCTGATGCGCTCGTCCTTTTGCAGGTACGACATGATGAAATGGCGGAAAAGGGTTAGATTGGTGATGGAGTGACTGTGGGCGGCTGCAGTAAATCCGTATTTCGCGGTGACAAAGTCCGTGAGCTGCTTGCTGGCGAATGTGACGGTGCGCACGTCGATGTAGATGATCTTGCGTATGCTGCGGGCTCCTTTAGTGTACATGGCGTTCCAGTTCTGGAAGGAGTCGCTCACGAGGGTATAAGGCGGCACGGTGGAGATGGTGTTGTCGAAATTGCGGATTTTCACAGTGGTCAGCGAAAGTTCTTCCACAATTCCGTTGATGCTCAACTTGTCTATCGTAACCCAATCGCCCACCTTGAGCATCTTGTTCATGGAGAGCTGGATGCCGGCCACGAGGCCGAGGATGGAGTCCTTGAACACGAGCATCAGGACGGTGGCGGCGGCTCCCAAACCAGCGATGACGCGGAGGGGGTTGTAGCCGAAGAGGTAGGCCAGCATGACGATGCCTCCCAAAAAGAAGACGAGCAGGCGGAGGAACTGGAGCACGCCGATGAAATGGTGCAGCCCGGGATTCTTGCCGGCCACGCGGGTGAGGTTCTTCAAAAAGGCGGTGATGAGCAGGATGGCGCTGTAGGCTATATATACCTGTGTCATCCGGAAGATGAGGAGGAAGGTGGTGCCCTCGTGGGAGTCGAAACAGAGGGGGACGAGGCTGTAGACTAACAGGCTGGGGAGTATCTGGAACAGGGCATGGAGAACGGGACGGTTGATGAGGAAGTCGTCCCACTTGACCGAGGTGCGCTTGACGAACGTGAGGATAAGGGGCACACAGGTCTTGCGGCCTATATAGGTGAGCAGCAACGACAAGAGCAGGATGGAGGTGACAAGCGTTATCTGCGCCAGACGGGTGTCCCACTCAGCACTCAGTCCCCAACCCTGGAATATCGCTTCAAGCCACAAACGGATTTCGTAAATCATATATTCAAGTTCCGGAGGTTATGAGATAAATGATTATGAGGTTATAAAGTTACTGTAACCTCATAACCTCATAACCTCATCAATATGTTTCAAAGTTTAATTGGCTGCCATGAACTCGTCAAGGAAACGGACATCGTTCTCCGAGAACAAGCGGAGGTCCTTGACCTGGTACTTCAAGTTGGTGATGCGCTCCACGCCCATGCCGAATGCGTAGCCTTTATAGATGGTGCTGTCGATGCCGTTGGCTTCGAGCACGTTGGGGTCGACCATGCCGCAGCCGAGGATTTCCACCCATCCGGTCTGCTTGCAGAAAGAGCAGCCCTTGCCGCCGCAGATGTTGCACGAGATGTCCATTTCGGCACTCGGCTCGGTGAAGGGGAAATAGGAGGGACGGAGGCGGATTTTGGTATCGGCACCGAACATTTCACGGGCAAAGGTGAGGAGGACTTGCTTGAGGTCGGTGAAGCTCACGTCTTTGTCGATATATAGTCCTTCCACTTGATGGAAGAAGCAGTGGGCGCGGGCGGAGATGGCTTCGTTGCGGTAAACGCGCCCGGGGCAGATGACGCGGATGGGGGGCTGCGCGTGCTCCATGACGCGGCTCTGTACCGAACTGGTATGGGTGCGCAACACGATGTCGGGGTGCTGCTCAACGAAGAAGGTGTCCTGCATGTCGCGCGCGGGATGGTCCTCGGCGAAGTTCATGGAGGAGAACACGTGCCAATCGTCTTCCACCTCGGGACCGTCGGCCATGCTGAAGCCCAGACGGGAGAAGATGTCAATGATTTCGTTCTTGACGATGGAAAGGGGATGGCGTGTGCCCAAGGCCACGGGATAGGGGGTGCGGGTGAGGTCGAGGCCGGCGTGGTCGTCTTCCTGCACGGCAATGGCCTGACGGAGGGCGTTCAACTTGTCCTGCAGGGCTGTTTTCAGCTCGTTGAGCTTCATGCCTATTTCGCGCTTTTGGTCGGCAGGCACGTTGCGGAACTGGCCCATGAGGTCGTTCACGACTCCTTTCTTGCTCAGGTATTTGATGCGGAGCTCTTCCAGCTCGTTGGCGTTGGCGGCGTGCAGACCGGCCACCTCGCCCAGCAGCGATTCGATTTTTTCAGTCAACATGATTACGTTTATTTGTAAAGTGTCCGCCTTATCACATGACAAATCCGAAGTTACCATCCCAAAAGTCAAAGGTTTGAAGCTAAATCAGCTTCTGTAAGACCAACATACAAGGGGGATATACATCGGTTTCCAAAAAGACGATAAAGGAACACCATTGTCCATAAATTCCTGTAGGCAGCACACCATGACAGCTGAAAGCGACCGGGAAAGGAATCTGCCTAACGGCCGCAAAGGTAAATATTTCTTTGCAATTAGGTTTTCCATATAACGAAAAGCCTTACTTTTGCCCCGATTTTCGCAGGAAATGAAAGGGGAAATGTAGGTTTTGCCCCTTCTTGCCCGAAAATCATGTAAAAGGAAGTTAATATGAGAACCTTTTCCTGCCTGTCTGTACTTATATGGCTTTGCATCGCATGCTACGAAAATAGTCCCAAGACAACCGACCCCGAGCCTGACGACACTACCGCCGTAGCGGCTGACACTGCCGCGCTTCTTGCACCGGATTCCTTACCTGACCCTCCCAAGGCTGCCGACGGATTGTTCGATGATTTTATTTACTCGTACATGCGCAGTCCGCGTTTCCAAATGGCGCGCACTGTTTTCCCCCTTCCCCACTACATTGACGGTGTCAACCACCCCATTGCCCGGGATGCGTGGAAGTTTGACCGCTTGTACAGCACACAGGAAGTGTACACCATTATCTTTGACAACGCCAAGTCCATCAGTGCCGAAAAGGATACTTCGCTGCACCACGTGGTGGTGGAAAGTGTCAACCTTGACAAGATGAGGGTGAAGCAATACGTATTCACAAAAACAAACGGACAGTGGAGGCTCGCCCAGCTTAACTCCCATCAGATGAAAGAAAACATCAACAGCGATTTCTACATTTTCTACCGGCATTTTGCCTCTAACCACACTTTCCAGAACGAGCACATTGCCGATCCTTTCCACTTCAAGACGTACGACTCGGACAATTTCCAGACCATAGAGGGACTGCTCGACGTGAGCCAGTGGCCGGACTATCGTCCAGACTTGCCCAAAGGCACCATCACTAACATCAATTACGGCCAGAGCTACGGCAACGCGCGGCGGCGGGTGCTGATGCTGTGCAGTCCTTCGGGCGGCATGGGGTGTTCCCTCACCTTTGTCCGCAGCGGTAACACCTGGCTGCTCGAACGACTGGAGAACTGACTCCCCAAAGACCACTTTACCCAAAACTCCATAAAGCTATGTATTCCCTGCTCAAACACAATACTTTCGGCATCGAAGCATCGTGCCGGGATTTTTTTGAATATGATTCCGTAAGCCAGCTACAGGAAAAACTGCCGCAGCTGGCGGGCTCGCCATGGATGCACATCGGCGGAGGCAGCAACCTGCTCTTCGTCCACGATTACGAGGGCACCGTGCTGCATTCCCGCATCCGGGGCGTCGAGGAGCTGAAACGCGACACGTCACACGTGTGGCTCAGGGTCGGAGCCGGCACGGACTGGGACGGCTTTGTGGAGCACTGCGTGAGGAACGGTTTTCACGGTCTCGAAAACCTGTCGCTCATCCCGGGTGAGGTGGGTGCATCTGCCGTCCAGAACATCGGGGCATACGGTATCGAAGCCGCGCGCTTCATTGACCAAGTGGAGACGGTGGAGGCGGCAACAGGCAAAATCCGCATCTTCAGCGCGGCGGAATGCCAATATGCTTATCGCAGCAGCGTATTCAAGCATTCGCTGCGGGGGCGGTTCATTGTGACCCACGTGGTGTACAGACTGGACCTGCAGTTCTCGCCGGATGTGCATTACGGCGCAATAGCCCACGAGCTGGAAAGGCGCGGATGGCAGCCCGAAAGGCTGACGGCGGCGCAACTCCGTCAGGTGGTCATCGACATACGGCGTGCCAAACTTCCCGACCCCTCGGAAACGGGCAGCGCGGGCTCGTTCTTCATGAATCCCGTGATCAGCCAGGAGGATTTCGACAAGCTACAGGCATCCTGGCCGGAAGTGCCGCATTATGTGCTGACGGACGGTGTGAAGGTGCCGGCGGGCTGGCTGATAGAACAATGCGGATGGAAGGGCCGCCATCTGGGAAGGGCCGGCGTTTACCCCCTGCAAGCGTTGGTGCTGGTCAACCTGGGCGGTGCCACGGGTGCAGAAATCTGGAAATTGGCCGAAACAATCCAGACGGATGTCTACGCCAAGTTCGGCATCAAAATCCAGCCCGAAGCTAACATCATATAAAACCGAACTCTCCATGCGTCTTCACTTCTTGGGAACGGGCACAAGCACGGGGGTGCCCCAAATTGGTTGCCACTGTGCGGTGTGCTGCTCGGACGATATGCACGACCGGCGGTTCCGCACCTCCGTGCTCTGGGAAACAGCCGGGGGCTCGGTGCTGATTGACTGCGGCCCCGACTTCCGGTCGCAAATGCTGGCTCTGCCGGCTGGTGTCCGCGAGCAACCTATCCGCTCCGTCCTGCTCACGCATGAGCACTACGACCACGTGGGCGGACTGGACGACCTCAGGCCGTATTGCCAATACGGCCCCATAGGCATCTTTGCCGACAAAGTGTGTTCCGCCCATCTGCGGGAACGGATGCCGTACTGCTTCGTGGAAAACAAGTACCCCGGCGTGCCGGAGGTGCAGTTGCACACGCTCACCCCTCACGAACCCGTAACCGTGTGCGGCGAGGAGATCGAACCTTTCAACGTATGGCACGGCAAGTTGCCCATCATGGCTTTCAGGCAAGGCAAACGATGGGCTTATATCACGGACATGAGCCGGCTACCCGAAGAGGAACTGCCGCAACTGAAAGGTGTTTCGCTGCTGGTTATCAACGCGCTGAGGATAAAGCCGCACCCCACGCACCAGTCGTTGGACGAGGCGTTGTCGCTCATAGAAAGGATTGGGCCTGAAAGGGCCTGGCTCATCCATGCCTCCCACCAAATCGGGCTTCACGCGGAGGTGTCGGCGCGGTTGCCCCGGAATGTCCGCCTGGCCTACGACGGCCTCTCCGTCCAGTTGCCCGAAAAGGCATAGCATACTGTCCTTTCCCCCCCCTCTCCCACTCCAACTGCTTCTCAATTTTTCCGCAGACTCTCCGCAGCCTCTCCGCAGCTTACATACAGGGATACTGAGCCGAAAATGGGGGGCGTTCATGTCAAACGTGACTTCCATTTGAAGTATAAATGCAGCAAAATTGCGGTAAGAAGAAAAAAATCAGAGCGAACACTTTGTCATTTAAAAATATCTGTACACCTTTGCACTCGCAAACAGGAAACAAATCCTGATGCTACACGGGTAAGTGCTGTACGGCCAGCTCCCTTCGAATCCTCCAGGGCTTGACCGCAGCAAAGGTAGTTGGTTGTAGCGGCGCGATACAGTTAGCTTGCCCACC
>SFQP01000040.1 GCA_004562975.1 bacterium | reverse complement strand
ATGGGGATGTGGTTGGGGCGGTATTCTTCGCCCGAGGTGGGATTGAAGCGTCGCTGCGTGATGACGACGGTGCGCTTGCTGAACGGTTCGCCGGAGCGTGTGGTGATGGTTACGATGGGTGACACATGCGTGATGGTCCCTGAGAGGGTGTAGATGGCCATGGTGTTTCTTTGGTTTTGTCCTGACGGTGACCCGCCAGGCACTGGGGTTATTTTGTTTTATCGGATGGTAATCTTCATTGACGGCGCCGTGGTGCTCTTCTTCATGAACTGCTGGTAGAGGTCTTCGTGCTCCTTGCGGAAGGCGCGGCTGTCGAAGGTAGAGCGCTCGGCACCCTTGGTGATGGTGTAGATCACGCGGCCCGTGTCGATGGATGTGCTGCCCTGCTCGGTCATGGCGTCCATGATGTCCTGCTTCATCTGGTCCAGTCGTTCCTTCATGCTGCGTATGTCGCGATCGAGGCAGAGCATCAGGTCTTCGCGCTCGGTGATGAAGGCCGGCACGTCGCTCTCTGCCACAAACGGCAGGTCCTGCAGGTCGGCCTCGATGAGGCGGAGCACCTCGTCGTCCGTATGGCGCGGCACGGGCACCAGTTCGGCCCGTTCGCCGCGCAGCCAGATGGCGTAGAGGCGTTCCACGGCGATGCCGGGGTTGTTCAGCGCGAAGAGGTAGGCGTAGATGGAGAGCTGCCACGAGACGGCCGCCACGTCGAGCACAGACGTGGTCTTGATGTCGGCCAGATGGACGCTGCTCTCGCCGGCCTCAAAGATGAGGTCAATCTGGCTGGCGTAGTGCTCCATGTCGGAGACGGTGTATTCGCTTTCGAGGAAGCGTAGGCCGTTGTCCTCCTTCAGGCGGAGGTAGTTGCGCCCCTCGTCGGTGGTCGGCTCGAAGCCGAGTTCCTCGGAGAGTTCAACGTCCTCGTGGATGTTCGTGCCGCGTTCGGCAGCGCGGGCGAGCACGGCCTTGGGTATGCCCTTGTACTTGTCCGGGAAGAGGCGGCGCATGAGCGTCGATGTGACGCCGCTGAGCGCCTGACCCGTGGTGTCGAGGGTGTAGGTGTGCGCCTCCTGATTGAAGGTGACGGGGATGGTGGAAAGAGTTATCATAATATGTATAAATGTATATGTGAGAGGATAGAGGATAGATCCGGGCCACGTGGGCCTCCCATGCAGCCCGGCTCCGTGTCATGCCGTCTGCTTGTCGGCGGCGTTGCGTATGCCCAGCGCCTTGCGTCTGGCCGTCATCGCGCTCTTGAATGCGGGCAGCGGCTGCAACGCCGTAAAACTGGTGTAAATGGCCACAAGGTCTTCCTTCGTCCGCGCCTGCGCCACCTGCTGTAACGCCCGGTTGAGCATGGCGTCGCGCTCGGCGTCGCCCGTCGTGGCATAGGCCTGCTGCTGTGCCACAGGCTGTGCCTGGGCAGCGCCGTTCTGTGCGCCGTGGCCGCCGCCGTTCTGCGGCGCGTAGGTGTCGGGGTCGTCCTCGTTGTCTATGGCAAGCAGTCCGCAGAGGGCGTACTTGCGGGCATACGACGAGGCAGCGCCCGTGACCTGCGCGGCATCCATGCCGGCGCGCGACGGCTCCTCGCGGGCCCATGCGCTGACGCTCAGTGTGTCGCCGGCGGCGTTGGTGATGGTGGCGGTGGCGCGGATGTAGATACGGGTGGACGAGGTGCGCTGTATGGTGCCGGTCTTCTGGTTCTCGGTGACGGTGGTAGCGGCCTGCCCTACCTCGCGCACCTCGTCGGTGAGGGTGATGTAGCAGCCCTCCTCGCGCAGGATGGGCTTGACGGCGGCCAGAATGTCCTCGGCGGAGCGGTAGCGGAAATGGCCAAACTGGTTGGTGCGGCCCTTGGGGGCATTGAGGCGAGATTGGATGCTGATGAGTTCTTTCATGATGGGGAAGGGGTTTGTCTATGATGTAAGAAGGATTTTGTCCAAGATGTGTCCAAGATATATCACGTTGTCGCCTTGGTCTCAGCAGAAGATGTACATGCCGAGAAATATCATGGCCACCGGCACCAGCGTCAGCACGAAGCAGACCACGTCTTCGCCGCTGATCCTGCGCAGATTTCTGAGAATGTCTTTAATGTCGTTCTTCATAGGGCAATCGTATATTTTCGGTGTTTCAGAAACGGGTGGTGCTTCTCTGCAAACGCTTCCAGCTCCTCCTGCGTTACGGCGAACGCCGGGCAGAAGCGGTAGGCCATCGTGCAGAAGAAGCGGCCGCCGAGCATGATGTCGAATTTGAGCAAGTTCTTTTCCATAGGTCGTTATTTTCATGTCATTTGCCGCGGAGAAGTCTCACGATGCCTTCTTCCTTCTTCTGCGGCTTCGGGTACAGCCCGAGGATGGACTTCATCCGCTCTATGCTGTGGCGCGCCATATCAAAGCGCGCTTCGTTGGCTGCCGTCCGGTCGATCAGCAGCAGCAGGAACTCCTGCAGGCGGTCGCTGTCGTCGTAGTACGCTTCCATGTCAAGGTCGTACATAGTCTTTGTGGCGTCCTTGGCCGCGTATTTGAGGCGCGTGGCCTGCTGCTGCATGTACTTAAATCGCGACTTCTCTGCGCTCTTTAATCCAAGCGCCACGCGGTTGTACGTCGCTTCGCAGTCCATCAGTAGCGAGTTGGCCACGTCAGCCAGAGCGTAGGCCAGTTTCGTGCGGACCACGCAGATGATGCGTTCGCGCTCGGTCAGTTGTTTTTCCTGGGGGAAGCACGCCGAAGGTTTTCCCCATTGTTTACATTGCTTTTCCATGGGTCGTTACTTTTTTGTTATTCTTGTGCGGCAGCGGGGAATCGAACCCCGTGCGCCTGCTGAACGCTTCCTTTGCTTCCACTGGCGCCGCGCCTGCCTGCCGCTTCCCGTGCTGTTTCGGGATGTCACCGGTTTGAAGCCTTCACAGGGGGGATGCCCCTTCCGTTGGCTGCTATCATGGAAAACCCTTAAAGTCACCTATCACCTGCACAATGTCGGCGCGGTCGAGCACCGCCTCTATGGTTTCTCTCGCAATCATTTGTCAAGTGTGTTACTTGTCAGAAAATCTACAGCCCTCCAGCCGTGGGGCCCGGCGTCAGTTCCTCCAGCGTCTTTGGAACTCGGATAGCAACAGGGCGACGTTGTTTTCCTGCCTGCTCATGGCTCTTGCGTTGTCTTGCTATACGGCACGTTAAATCGTATTTTCAATCTATTTCTGTCAACGCAGAGGACATAGTCGTCAGCACCCAGCCGCTTGCGCCAATTCTCGAGCACCGCGTAGGGGTAGTTGTATTTCGTGCTGAGGGTCATGAGCACAACAAACCCCTTCAAACTTGCTATATTCACGTCGCTAAAGTCTAAAATGCTGGAGTCCTTGATAACGTCTTCTTTGACCTCCGCCTTGATTTCTTCGAGGTGCCTGACAGGATGCTCTATTACTTTCTCACTCATAGTACTTGATTCTTAAATAGTGATACCGCCTATCCGCGGCAATCAGTCTTCGTGCTCTCCGCGCTCGGATTTCCACTTTTTCTCCGCCTCTATAATGCCATTTACCATCTTGAAAAGGAGTTGCTTGCACAAGCCTCTCGAACCATCTACAATGGCGTAATGGCTCTTTCCTATGCCTATGCCTAACACTATCGAGTATCCTTCATTCAAGTCCGACAGAATATACTTCAAAGCCATCGCGAAGCCTCTTATCTCATTGGCTAACTCTTCAAATGGGTCGTCGCTGCTGGTCTCTTCCTCCGATGCCTGAGGAATCTCGTCCACCATCTTTTCCACCTGCTCTTCGGGAATGTCCTCAACTTTACCAAGTTCTTCGTTCACCCAGTTTTTCTCTTCGTTTGTCATGATGTTGTTTGTTTAGAGTTATTAGATATTCACGAGCCTACGCCCGTCCATGCGTCGCCTTGGCGTTCACAACATACCTGCGCAATACTCCTCCGTATGGTGCTTCGACGCCCGTATGCAGCGCAGCGTCTCCCTTGCCTCCCGGCTCTCCGCCTCATCCATAAGGCCAGAGATAAGACACGCATCCATGTATCCAATGCGCCTCGCCTTCTCAATCAGGCGCCTGTCCTTCTCGCTCATAACTGCGCCCTCCAGAATTTCAGAATCTCACGGCCGGAATAGAACTTGCGGGCAGACAACTTCCTGAATCCGCACTTGATCAAGCCCTGCTCCGTATATTTCCTGAGCGAGTTGCGGTGTATGCCCAGAGCAGCACAAGTCTCCATCACCGAATACCTCCCAAGTTCATTAACATTAGGTTCAACAGGCGAAATCATATCTTGCCTCCTTTCTTAAATGTTACTTTCTGTTTCTCGTCTTATACTCACCGTTGGCAATGAGCACATGCTTCACGCCCGGGATAGTCATCCCCTCCTGCTCGGCAATCACCGTGATGATGCGGTTCGCTGAACAGTTGGGCAACTCTTGCGACATTTTCACATAACTCTCGCAGATACGCTTGTTACGCTCGTCTCTAAGCTTCTCAATTTTGGTTCTCACGTCAATCATAATTTCTAATCTCCTTTTCAGTTTATTTGCTTTTTATCCTTAAAGCATTCAGCACGCTGGTTCCTTGTCATACTCGACATAGCGGTGCAGCAGGTTGCAGTAACGTCCGTTGACACCATTGTACGCCTTGGAACATGCAGCGCAGTACCGGTTAGTCCTGGTAGCCGTCATATCAGTTGCGCTTGATGATGATGTGTGCGCCATTGTCAGGCGTAGAAATCTCGAACTCCTTAAAGCCTGCTCTTGCGTTGAGGCGAGAGGCAGCACTATATACGGTCTGGAGCGGTGCGAACTCGGTACATGCCACTTCTACTGTTTCGCCATTTGCGAGGGTCAGCAGGCTGTCCGTTGCGATGACCGCAGTCTTGCGTTTTACTTCAAATGCCATTTTTGTTTATTTTATTTATTCGTTTATTGCAACTAAAATTGTTATATTTGTCGATTAAAACAGAGCATCTTGCAATTCGAATAATCAACTTTCGGGGGCAAAGATAAAGGTTTAACTTGAATCAAACAAGTCAGACCTTGAATTTATGCTATATATTTACAATCATTAACATTAAACAAACAAGGTCACACCTTTAAGAGCTAAGAATCATGACAGGAAAGGAATTAAAAGACAAACTCGCGAAACAGGGTATTCCTGCTTCTGCCATTGCGGAAAAGATAGGTATCTCTCCGCAAGCAATCAACTCTACGTTTAACGCAGCTGACGTAAAGAGTGGGACACTTGAACGTATAGCAAATGTTCTTGGCGTGGATATGTCCTTCTTCTATCCATCCGAAGGGAATAAAGCAGTAGCTTCTGGTGATAACAGCGTGGCGGCCATACAAAGCACAGTCACGCAAGGAGACAGTAATGTGCTTCAAGAACGTGTGCACTTCTTGGAGAAGCTGCTGGAGGAGAAAGAGAACCTTCTAAACGAGAAGGAACGTACGATACAAATACTGATGAAGAAATGAGCTATATTACAAGGATAAAAGAGATCTTCCCAAAGGTTGAGCGGATAGTGATAGAGTATCAAATCACACACGTCAGTGCCTTCGGGAAGATGACGAAAAGCGGAAGGGCGGAATACAAGCCCGATTTTTCCGCAGAATTTGCGTTCTGCTGCATTAACGACACTTGCACGGGCAACGGCTTCGACCTTTTCCCGATAGTGTCTCGAATGGTTACAGAAGGAGAAACGGACAGCAAAGGCAGCGTCAAGTGCGAAGGTGAGGAGTCAAGGAAAGGACACTACACATGCAACACTACACTGTCTTACTCTGTTCACTTGGAATATCAAAAGGGTTCTCGTCGATGAAGCACAGCAGCTGCCGTACCATATCATCGGAAAGCCGACCAAGCGCACTTTCCAGACGCTCCTGTGCCTCACGTTGCATTTTGCCGTAATGTAGAGTGTCGTAGATGTCACGATACAGGCGTGCTAAAGGCACAAGCCTTTGGGTCAGAAGCGCAGCATCGCGGCTGTCAAGCTCCTTAGTGGTATTTGCGATATTGTATTTCATACGCCTGCAATGGTAGCATGCAAAATTTAGATTGAGATATGGAACTGAAAGATATTAACGAGCTGAAGGATCATTGGCTATCCGCACACCCCGACAGTGCACATGAGAGAGACATAAAGCGTTTCATACGCTATGCGGTGGAACTCGCCAAGGTGAACGGAGCGCTTGACCATGCGGAAATGGAGAGCAGGGGCGTCAGCCGTCCTCGTAGGGAGGAATATCAACGGCAGTACTAATTTCTGCGATTAGTCCTCGACGTACTTGATGAGCGATGAGTGCAGCACGTACAATACGTGACGCTTCCTCCGCATCCTCCCTTGATGTGAAGATGTTCGCGCTTGCCGAAAGGAACTCCACGACGGAGCGGCGAGACCGCTTCCAGCTCTTGCAGATGGAGTCGATGGGTTCGGGGAGAAAGTCTCCCTCTCTGAGATACCAGTATTCTTTCATGCCGCAAAGATAATCCTGAATTGCCAAGGAAAAGTTTTATGTTTTGTGTTATGACACAAGTAGATTTTGACGACATGATGAGAGAGTTCAGCACCAATGACGAGACGCTGGATGAACTGAAATCCGCAGCGTTCGAGGTGTTGCGTCTCAATCCTGGTTGCGAGCAAAGCGACTGGGAAAATATACTCGTTGAGCAATACGGAACGGAAGTGGTGGACGCATACGGCAACGATCCGGCAGAAGCCTACGCTTCGCTGTCCGACCTTTGGGAAACGCCATACCTCGATGAGGTTAGCGGACTTGAATACGACTTCAAGACATGGGCAGAAGCATTCTGCACAGATGCCGCCGTCCGAATGTATTACGATTTGACAGGAAAAACCTGCAAAAAACCTGCAATTGATAATTTATAAAGTATAAACAAGTTAAAATACAGCCTCTTCCTATGAAGTCGGCGTTGCTTTGGGAGCAGGGTGTCGCAGGTTCGAATCCTGTCGCCCCGACATACGGCAAAAGAGTTGGACAGCAACATTGTGATTGCTGGCCAACTCTTTTCCTTCGTAGGATATTCTATCAAACTATTCGTTCTCTTGAAGACTGGGAGAATATTTCGCCGCCACTTCTCACCGCTTCTTCTCGACGGCCTTCAAGGCTACATCGAGGGCGTCGGCCGCCGGAACGGCAATATCGGGGATGGTGCCATGTATGTTGCGCTCGTCGGCATGAAACTGCCAAAAACGCTTATGGGAAATGGAGCATGTCAGACCGGAAACGGGCAGACGATAGTAGATGTTGTCACCATACGACACATTCATGCCGCCGGTCTCCTCGCCGACGACCGTACCCATACCACAGGCCTTGAACGTCCACGCAAAACTGCCGGCTGCGGAGAAGGTGATGTTGGACGTCAGGAGAAAGACGCGGCCGTCGTAATGACCTTCCTCTTTAGTACGGGGCGTGAGGTACTGGTCTTCGGTAAATTCATACAATGTGAACATCGGGTCAATGCTGTCGTAGCCCTTCAACTTGCGGGTCAGCGGGGAGATACGCACCAGAGCCTTGTCCATCTGGAGAAAGGGTACTGCCGAGAGGTAGCGGAGCAGGACGTCACCGACGCTGCTATTGCCACCGCCGTTGTCCCGCAGGTCGATGATCAGATTGGCAATGCCCTGCCGGCGGAATTCGCGAAACATGGAATCGGCAAAGACTTCCATTTTCTTCGCGTCCATGAACGAACGGAAGTCCATAATGGCCACATTCCGCTTCTTGTCTATCGTAAATGAATAGGGCTGGTTTGGCGCGGCCTGAGGGATGGCGGGCATGCGTCGTTTTAATTCACCGAAGAGTGTGGCCGGATAAGTTACCGTCCGGGGGTTCTTCTCACCAACGGGCAGATAGACCACGTCGAAGGCGTCGGCGGGATAAAGCATATGACGCAAGGCGGGAAATGACCTATCTACTCGCGCCACGCGGAAGGCTTCCGATTCGCCGGAGACATAGGGCAACATGGCGGTGACCATCGTTTCGACGGGTACGCCGTTGATGCTGATAATCTTGGCTCCACGCGGGATGATGGAGTCCATGCTTGCGCTGCAGACCAGCGTCTTGTTGCTCTGCACATCCACCATGAAGGGCATACGTTTCAGATCGGCCGTAAACACGTCGTCGAACGGAAAGCTGAGGTTGGTATGTCCGTCGCCAAGCATGGCCAGCAACGGGGCTGCTCGTCTGTACAGTTCCATCGTGCTGAGTGAATCGGGCAGCGTCGCGATGGTGTTGTCCACCGCTCGGAAGAAATCGACCTGACTGCACACGGAGAACATGGAGGGATGGATTTCGCTCACGGCATAAATAAGGGCACGGATGTCGAAGTCGGCCTGCTCTTTGCTCAGCAGTCCGCTCGACGCGCGTTTCAGCAGCAGGGGATTGGGATCTTCGTATATATTGTCGGACATACGGGTCACTCGGACGGGCCCCTTCTTGCCATCGGCCGAGACGATGATAAAGTCCTTGCTCTGCCACGTGCGGTCCAGGGTGATGGCGAGGGTGTCGATGTCGGAGGCGAAGACCACCTCGCGTGCCTTCGTTTCAAGAGGATCTATCTCGTTTCCGTACAGAACGTTCCAACCGCCCTCCACTTGCTTTCCATCGAGCCATACGGCCACATTGTCCTCATTGGTCTTGAGGGTATCTTTTGTAAGGGGCGCTACATGCGCGGCTGCTGATGCCGCCATGAAGCACGCGGTGAGAAAAACTGCTTTGCGTTTCATACACTTTTGTTTAAGGGGATTAGTCGCAAAGGTAATAAAATTTGTATGTCATGCAGTTGCGTTTTGAAAAATTTCGTGAGTACTACAGATTCTGTTCATTACCGGCTGACAGATGCAGCATGCTCTCATGTTCTGCCTATGTTTGATACACCCTTTATGGGACAATCTTGAACGATAAAAATCAGCGCGACATTCCCGGCACAGCCGCGTTCCTGCGGAAAAGATAAGGCGTCGCGGCTGGCTCCGCGACAAGAACTGAGTGCCACGTCAATGGACATGGCACTACTACCCGCCGCCATTTTCCTTTTTTACGGATTTTGCCATTTTGCGTCCTCCGGCGCCGATTTGCTTTTCGCCGCGTTTTGTTG
>SFQP01000039.1 GCA_004562975.1 bacterium | reverse complement strand
TTTGTCCTCCTTGATGGCAGCCACGAGCTTGTCCTTCACTTCGTAGGCCGACATTTCAGGCTTGAGGTCATAGGTGGCCACTTTGGGCGAAGCCACGAGGATGCGCTCTTCACCTTCGTAGGGCGTTTCGCGTCCGCCGTTGAAGAAGAACGTCACGTGGGCATATTTTTCCGTTTCTGCTGTGTGGAGCTGCTTCAGCCCTTTGGCCGAGAGGTACTCGCCGAGCGTGTTTTCCACGTTTTCCTTTGGGAAGAGGATGTGAACGCCGGTGAAAGAAGCATCGTAGGGGGTCATGCAGTAGTATTGCAGGCCGGGGATGGTGTGCATACCCTCTTCGGGCATATCCTGCTGCGTGAGCACCACGGTGAGCTCCTTGGCGCGGTCGTTGCGGTAGTTGAAGAAGATGACCACGTCGCCTTCCTTGATGCGTCCGTCCACGTTGGCGTTCACCAGCGGTTCCATGAACTCATCAGTGTTCTTGTGGTCTTCCGAGTCCGTGTCGTAGCAGCTCTGCACGCCTTCCACCATGTCGCTGACCTGCCGTCCCTTGCCCTCCACGAGCTGGTCGTAGGCAATTTTCACGCGGTTCCAGCGTTTGTCACGGTCCATGGCGTAGAAGCGTCCGATGATGGAAGCGATGTGGGCACCGTTCTCGTCGCACACTTTCTGGAGGTCGGCCACGAAGCCCTTGCCGCTCTTCGGGTCGGTGTCGCGTCCGTCCATGAAGCAGTGGACATAGGTGCGTTCGGCCACGCCGTATTCCTTGGCAATCTCAACCAGCTTGAAGAGGTGGTCGAGCGAGCTGTGAACGCCGCCGGTCGAGGTCAGCCCCATGAGGTGTAGTCCTTTGCCGTTGTTCTTGGCATATTCGTAGGCAGAAATGATTTCAGGGTTCTTGGAGATAGAGCCGTCGGCACAGGCGCGGTTGATTTTCACCAAGTCCTGATAGACGATGCGTCCGGCACCGATGTTGAGGTGTCCCACTTCCGAGTTGCCCATCTGTCCGTCGGGCAGTCCCACGTTTTCGCCCGAGGCGAGGAGCTGGGAGTGCGGATAGGTGGCATCAAGGTGGTCCATGAAGGGGGTGGGGGTTTCGTAAATCACATCCCCGTGGTTGTGCTTGCCAATGCCCCAACCGTCGAGAATCATGAGGAGAGCTTTCTTAGCCATATTGTTGTATTTAATTTATAATGTACAATGTATAATTAGGTTTATGACCTTACTAATGTATAATGTATAATGTATAATGTATAATGTATAATGTATAATGTATAATGTATAATGTATAATGTATAATGTATAATGTATAATGTATAATGTATAATGTACAATGTACAATGTATAATGTATCATTGCCTACGGCCATGACGTCAGCGTAACATCGGCGTAGCCTTCATTATACATTATACATTGTACATTGTAAATTTTAAATTACTCAGCCTTGATTTGTTCTTCTACGGCTTTGATTTTGAGAACGATTTCCTGAAGGTCCTCCTTGAGCCGTTCGATTTTCTTTTCGATGTCGGCCACGAGTGAATTGCCCTTCTTGGAGCTCGAGCGGAAGAAGGTAAGGTTCGTTTCGTAGTTTTTGATTTCCTGTTTCCGTGCCTCGAGTACATTCATCAGCCGGGTGCGTTCGCGCTGCAGTTCCGAGCCTCCCTTGTCGGCCACGTTGCGGCGGAAGTTGTCCATGCGTCGGCGGCCTGCGCTTTCGTGGAGCGAGTCGTAGATTTTGTCGCAGAGTTCGCGGTAGCGGCGGTAGATTTTCTCCTTTTTGCTGTAAGGCACAAAGCCGATTTCGTTCCAGCGGGCTTGCAGTTCGCGTACCCGTTGCAGGAGGTCGTTGCCCTCTTCCTCAGCGAGGGTTTCCAGTTCGGCAATGATACCCTTTTTCAGTTTCAGGTTGTTCTCCTCCTCCTTGCGTTGTCCGGCGTTGGCCTCGTTCTTTTTCTTGAAGAAATGGTTGCAGGCATCGTTGAAGCGTTTCCAGATGGCTTCCGAAACTTTGTGGGCCACGGGGCCTATGGCCTTCCATTCCTTCTGTAGTTCCACGAACTTCTGTGTGGTGGCAGCCCATTCCGTGCTGTCCTTCAGCGCCTCGGCACGTTCAATCAGGGCGTTTTTGGCAGCCAGGTTCACGCTGTATTTTTCGCGGGACTGCTTGAAGTAGGTGGTTTTCGCTTTGAAGAAGTTGTCGCAGGCCGTGCGGAAGCGTTCGTAGATTTCTGCACTTATCTTTCGTGGCGTAAAGCCGATGTTTTTCCATTCGGCCTGCAGCGCCAGCACCTGCTTGGTCACTTCTTCCCACTGCAGGTAGGTCCTGAGGTTGCTGAGGTCAAGCGTCTCCACCTTTTCGCAGAGTTCCGTTTTCTTCTGCAGGTTCGCTTCCTCCTGTGCCTTGAGGCTCTCGAAGTACTCCTGATGGCGTTTGTTCACCACGGTCGAGGCGTTTTTGAATCTTTTCCAGATATCCTCGCGCAGTTCTTTGGCCACGGGTCCCGTTTCGCGGTATTGCTGGTGCAGCACCTGCAGCTGGTGGAAGGCGGCTATGGGGTCTTCCACATCAGCCAGTTTTTCGGCGGCTTCGCAGAGGTGCGTTTTCATTTCAAGGTTTTTCTTGAAGTCGTATGCCCTCATTTCGTGGTTCAGCCGCAACTGGTCGTAGAATTGTTCCACGTAGAGCTGGTAGTTTTTCCAGAGTTCCGTGGCATTTTCGGCGGGCACCATCCCGATGGTTTTCCATTCGGCGTGGAGTTTCTTTACTTCGTCGTATCCCTTGTCGGCTTCTTCGGGTGAGGCGGCCAGTTCCTTGATACGTTCAATGATTTCCTGCTTGCGTTTCAGGTTCGCTTGTTTTTCTTTTTCAAGTTCTTCGGCGGCTTTGTTACGCAGTTCGCGTATAAGAGCCAGTTGAGCCTTGAAGTTTTCCTCATCGGTGTCGGGAGCTGGCATGAACTCTTCCGGGTTTCCTCCTTCTTCGATGAATTTATCTCGTGCGGCCACTACTTCAGCGTTGTGGAAGCGGTAGTAAAGCATTTTCAGGTGGTCCAGCTCAGCGCGTTCCACCTGGTCTGCGCCCTGTGCTGCTATTTCCTTGAGGCGCTCGATGACCTCAGTCTTGTTGCCGGGGCCGGCAGCTGTTTCCTGGGCAGCGTTTTCGGGAGCTGCGTTTTCAGGATTGTTTTCAGCTTGTTGTTCCACCGTTTCGCTAACTTGCTGTTGGTCGTCGTTTTCAGCCACGGCCTTCACTTCTTCTACTTCCGTAGGGTTCTTCGTTTCGTCCATAATATATTGGATAGGGTCAGTTATCATGCTGCGTCCGGGCGCAGTTTCAATGAGTTGCAAATGAAGTTATTATTTTTTTATCGGCCAAATAATGTATTCAGTTTTTGCCGTATGTTGTCTCAAATCCATGTTTTCCAGCGGAATACGCCATAGAAGAGTCCGGTCACCACGATGGATAGCACGATGACCAGGGGGAAGCCCCACCAGTAGTTTTCCATGCCGTTGATGAGGTTCATGCCGAAGATGCTGGCGATGAGCGTGGGGAACATCAGGATGATGGAAACGGAAGTCATCTGCTTCATCACGCCGGCCATATTGTTGTTGATGATGTTGGCATAGGTTTCCATGGTCGAGTCGAGAATGTGGGCGTAGATGTTGGTCGTTTCGCGCGCCTGGTTCATTTCGATGGTGACGTCCTCGATGAGGTCGGCATCCAGTTCGTCCACGGGCAGTTTGAATTTCAGTTTGGAAAGCAGCGTTTCGTTGCCACGTATGGAAGTGATGAAGTAAGTCAGGCTGTCCTGCAGTTTGGAAAGGCCGATGAGGTCCTCGTTGTCGATTTGCCGGTCTAGGTTGCGTTTGGCCTCCTCGATGAGCACGTTGATTTGTTTCAGGCGTTTCAGATACCATACCGCCGAGGAGAGGAAGAGGCGGAACACGAGATCCACGGAGTCGGTGAAGCCCTGGTTGCGTTTCTGTTGGTAGGAAACGAAGTCAATCATCATGTTCGTTTCGTAGTTGCACACCGTGATGCATACCCCTTTGTTCAGGATGATGCCGAGTGGGATGGTGGTGTGTGGTGTGCGAGAAGCCACTTCCTTTACATAAGGAATGCGCAGGATGATGAGCGACCATCCTTCGTCGTATTCGTAGCGCGAGCGTTCGTCCTTGTCCCTGATGTCGTCCAGGAAATAGTCGGGCACATTCAGTTCGTTGATCAGGAAATCCTCGTCTTCAGGCGTGGGACAGGTCACCTGCACCCAGCAGTCCGGTACCCATTCCTCTATGGTTCGCAGTGCTTTGTTGTAGTTCCAATAAGTACGCATAAAAACAGGTTTTGTTTTTTTCGGGTAGGCTTTCGTTTGCTCGCAGAGTGAGAGAGCCGCACCGGACAACCTGTTTTCATGAGGTCTGTTTCCGGTCGGCTTCAAACGTAGTTATCCGCGTGATAGTCGTCCATGATTTGTTAATAATGATTTTTCGGCGTGCAAAGATGTAAATTCTTTTCTTTTCTTTACGGAAAATGACGGAAAATATTCTTGGCGGGGGAATATAGGGGCTGAGTTACTTCATTTTTGTTGTGTGCTGAATAGGGGTGAGGACAGGGAATAAGCTGAAAATTGTTTTGCGCTGGGGTGGCCTTGTCGCCTTGATGAATCCCTGACAACTGAGCAAATGTAAGATGAGTTCCTGCCATTTTCTGGTTTATCATGACATTATGTCGCCCTTCACCTCGTTTTTTCTCCTCGTTTTGCCCTTTCTCTTATACGTATTTTTCTCCCGAAAAAAGATTCACTCCTTCACAAACAGGAAGTTTTCTGCTGACTTTCATGGGTTTTAAGTGTGAAAGTTCGGATTTTCAAGTGTTCACGGTGTGAGAAGTGTTTTGTAGGGGGTGCCCCTTTGTTTACAGGAGGTTTGCCATGTGAAGGTTTGCTGCGCCCAGGGTTCACGTATGCTTCACCTATGTATCACCCGCCGTTCATGTGTCTTTCAGGTACAGCCCCCTGACTGCGGCCTGATGTGAATGGTTGAAAATCCAAGCCTTCACACCAAAAACCATTGAAAATCAGTAGGGAACGCCCGTTGTGTGAAGGGTAGGACACTTTTTTCGGGAATTTATAAGCGTATATGCGCGAGCGCGTAGGGCAATAAGCATTTCTCCTTTGTACGGTTATACCTTTCGTAGTTCCCTTTCATCCCTATCGTTCATCATGCCTTTCACCTTAATCTTTCACCGCCACACCATTCCTGCCAAGTTTCGGTCTCCAAAACCAATGTGTTTCACAAGTCGGCGACTTCGTTGTAACAAGTCGCCGATTAGAATTTTCTACTCGGCGATTAGAAAAAACAAGTCCAGGACTTGTGAGGGCTTTTCCCGGGGGCGACGCCTTCTGCCCGAAAACTGGCGGCAGGAGCCTCAGAGCCAGGGGAGGCCGGAACCGCGATTGCGTCCATACACCTCGTCACTGAAGCCCTTGGCCACTTCAATGAATTAGCAATCGGTCCGAATATTATGGAGTATTTGGGTAGCTAACAAGATACTCGGTCAAGTCAAGGATATACCATGTATCGTCTTAACTTCTGTCGATTGTTAACTGTTTTAGGGTAAAAATAGGTGTGTGTCCTTTTGCCAAACGCAAAGCGTCACGCCGCAAAGGTAACAGAATATTTGTTCCAATCTGTATAACTTTTTCTTCCTGTGTCTGCTCATTCCGTTCGTGTTTACCCAATAAGTCAGCTTGCCGCTTGTGGAGTGTCAGAAATGTCGTACTTTTGCGCGGACGGTTTGCCCGGTTCTCGTCATCATGTTCCATACAGCCGGGCTTTTACATTCATGTCATGGCCGAAAAATCTCTGAAAGAAAAAACTGCCGATGGATTGCTTTGGGGCGGTATCAGCAACGGCGCACAGCAGGTGCTGAACCTCGTGTTCGGCATCTTTCTGGCACGGCTGCTCTCGCCGGCCGATTACGGCTTGGTGGGGATGCTCACCATCTTCACGCTCATCGCCTCGGCGTTGCAGGAGAGCGGACTCATCAGCGCACTGAACCGGAAGAAAGAAGCCACTGGGGCCGACTACAACGCCGTTTTTTGGTTCAACGTGCTCTGTAGCGTGACGGTCTATGCCGTGCTCTTTGCCTGTGCCCCGCTCATCGCCGCGTGGTTCCGGCAGCCCGTGTTGGTACCGCTGGCCCGGGTGTCGTTCCTGAGCTTCGTCATCTCGTCGCTCAACACTGCGCCGCGTGCCTGGCTGTTCCGCCACATGAGGGTGCGCGAAACGGCGGTGCTTTCGCTGACCGCTTTGGTCGTTTCCGGCATTACGGGCGTGGTGTTGGCGTGGAACGGATTTGCCTATTGGGGCATTGTGGTGCAGAACCTCACGTTTTGCAGTATGCTGACCGTGGGCAGCTGGTGGTTTGCCGGATGGCATCCTTCGTGGCGGATAGACCTCCGTCCGCTGCGCGGAATGCTGGGCTTCAGTTCACGGCTATTGGCCACCAACATCTTCACCCATCTCAACAACAACCTTTTCAGCCTGGCCTTCGGACGGCTTTACGGCGAGGTGACCGTCGGCTATTACAATCAGGCCAACAAGTGGACGGGCATGGGACACACGATGCTCTCCGGCATGGTGTGGAGCGTGACGCAGCCCCTTTTTGCCCGCATGGAAGACGAGGCGGGCGAACGCAAGCGGCGGGTGTTCCGCAAAATGCTCCGTCTGACCGCTTTCCTGTCGTGCCCCGCGCTCTTCGGGCTGGCCTTGGTGGCGGCGGAGTTCATCACCATTACCATCACGGAAAAGTGGCTGCCCTGTGCCCGGCTGATGCAGCTGCTGTGTGTGGGCGGTGCCTTTCTGCCCATAGCCTCCCTTTACTCCAATTTTGTGGTCAGTCAGGGCAAGAGCCAGCTCTATATGTGGAACACCATCGTGCTGTGTTTGGCACAGTTGTTGCTGTTGGTCATATTGCATCCCTGGGGCGTGCAAGTCATGGTGGCGGCTTATGTAGGAGTCAATACGCTTTGGCTTTTCGTGTGGCATCGGTTTGTGGGCCGCATGATCGGGCTGCCTTTCCGCGATGCCCTGCGCGATGTGGTGCCTTTCGCCGTGATAGCCGCCGTGAGTATGCTGGCTGCGTGGCTAAGTGCGCTGCCTTTCAGGGAAATGCCCCTCCTGTCGCTGACGGTCAAGATGGCCGTGGCGGCAGTTGTCTATTTCGCGCTGCTCCGCCTTTTGGGCGCGCAAATTCTCGGGGAATGTATGGAATTCCTCAAAAGCAAAGTGAGAAGAAAACCCTATTAACTTCATAAAGTAGCAAATCCATGTATCTGATTTTATTTATCGGTATTGCCATCATCAGTTTTCTGGTGCAGGCCAATTTGCAGTCCAAGTTCAAGAAGTACTCCCGCGTGCCCTTGGCCTCCGGGCTCACGGGACGCGAGGTGGCGGAGAAGATGTTGCGCGACAACGGTATATATAATGTCAGCGTAACCTGTGTGCCGGGAAATCTGACCGACCATTTCAACCCCACCAACGGCACGGTGAACTTGTCGGAAGGCGTGTACAACAGCAACTCCGTTGCCGCCGCCGCCGTGGCAGCCCACGAGTGCGGCCATGCCGTGCAGCACGCTTATGGCTACGCGCCGCTACGTATGCGTTCCGCGCTGGTGCCCGTGGTGTCGTTTGCTTCCACATGGGTGCAGTGGGTGCTGCTGGCCGGCATCCTCTTGGTGGAGTCCTTTCCCGGCATCCTGCTGTTGGGCATTGCGCTGTTTGCCATGACCACGCTGTTCAGTTTTATCACCTTGCCCGTGGAGATTGACGCTTCGCGCCGCGCCACGGCTTGGCTCCAGCGTGCCGGTCTGACTTCGGCCTATGACCACCCCATGGCCGTAGCCGCGCTCCGTTCCGCCGCTTATACCTACGTGGTGGCCGCACTCGGCTCATTGGCCACGCTGGTTTACTATGTGATGATATTCTTGGGCCGTTCGGGCGACGATTGACCTTTTTCCGGCATATAGTCGCTTTGTTCTGACTCAAGGTGAGTGCAAGGCAGACGTTGATGGAAAGAAAAAACGCCTTTTCCTTTCCGCCAACGCCTGCCTTGCATTATATTTGCACGGCATAATGGTGTGTGCCGCGTTTTCGGGCAAACCCATCGCAATGACCTTAATTTACACTAATACAAATGAAGAACATGATGAGGTACAGGTTACTGAGTTTCTGGTTATGCTTAATCATTGGATTAGGCTTTGCTTCCGCTCAAACATTTGTCAACTTGACTCCCAAACCCAAACAGATGACTGTGGGGGAAGGTTCACTGAGCCTGCCCGACCGTTTTGTGGTCAGTTGTTCGGGATTGGACGAAGCGCAGCGGAATGAAGTGGACAGGTTTGTCGCTGATTATAACGCAGCAACCGGTTCCGCAGTGACGGTGGCAGAGAACGACGATACTGCGTTAATGCAGGTGAGTATGTTGGCCGCCACTTCGACCCGTAAGGACGGAGCTTACAACGTGAAGGTAACGCAGGAGCAGGTTTCTGTCAAAGGAAAGGGCGTGCTCGGCCTGTTCTATGCTTTCCAAACCATCAAGAAGATGCTGCCGCCCCATGTGATGGCCGGTGTGTCCGACCCCAACGTGACGGCTTACAGCCTGCCCGTGGTGAGCATCGTGGATGAGCCCCGGTTTGAATACCGTGGCTTCATGCTCGACGTGTCGCGCCACTTCTTCAGCGTGGAGGAGGTGAAGCGAATGCTCGACGTGATGGCCTATTACAAGATGAACCGTTTCCACTGGCACCTCAGCGACGACCAGGGCTGGCGTGTGGAAATCAAGAAGTACCCCCGCCTGACTTCGGTGGGCAGCATCGCGCCCAATTCGCGGTTCACCGATTTGTACACCTGTACGCAATATTGGATAAACAAGCCCTACGGCCCCTATTTCTACACCCAGGAAGAAATACGCGACGTGGTGGACTACGCCAAAGCACTCCACATCGAGATTGTGCCGGAAATCGATATGCCCGGCCATTTCGTGGCTGCCATGGCCTCCTATCCCGAGTACAGCTGTTACCCGGGCGGCAATCATGTGATATGGTCGGACGGCGGCATTTCGAGCGACATCCTCAACGTGGCCAATCCGCAGGCCGTGCAGTTTGCCAAGGATATTTTGGAGGAACTGATAGAACTTTTCCCCTATGAAACCATCCACATCGGCGGCGACGAGTGTCCCACCACGGCATGGGAGAACAATGCCGAATGCCAGGCGCGTTACCGGGAGTTGGGC
>SFQP01000038.1 GCA_004562975.1 bacterium | reverse complement strand
AATCTTTTCAGTAAACTTACCATCACGTGGTGCTCTTGCGTCGGCGATAACGATGCTGTAGAAAGCGTAACCCTTACGGCCATGACGCTGCAATCTGATCTTAGTTGCCATTTTGTTGTTTTAGTTTTAAATAGGTTTGAATTATGCCGCTATCTCGTAACGGCGGCGCAAAATTACGTTTTTTATTTGTTCTGGCAAGTGTCGATTGCCCTTTTTCTGCTGATTTTTACTGCTTTACCTGCATGGATGCTTTCACGAGGTAGCCAATCAGCAGCAGGTACATGCCCAGCGAGAGCCATTCGGCAGGTGCTGAGGCCAGCCATTCGGCCTGGGCAAAGTTCAGCCCGCAAAATTGCATGGCAGCACTGACCACACCCATCAAGGCACCGCCGGCAATGAAGCCGGAAGCGAGCAGCGTTCCCTTCTCGTTGCGCAGGCTGTTCAGCTGGGCATCGGTGGAGCGGCTGTTGACATACCAGTTGACGGCACCACCCACGATGAGGGGCAGGTTGAGTTGCAGGGGAATGAACATACCCAGTGCAAAGGCCAGTGCCGAGATGCCGCAGGCGTTGAGCACCAAAGCAATGAGGGCACCGATGCCGTAGAGCAGCCAGGGCGCGCCCTGACCCGACATGAGCGGTTCAATCACCGCAGCCATGGCGCGGGCCTGTGGGGCGGCCATCACGTCAGAGTTGTCGGGCGTGAAGCCGTAGGCCTTGTTCAGAATCATGATGACACCGCCCACAGTGGCTGCGCTGACCAGGATGCCCAGAAACTTGAAGGTTTCCTGATGCTTGGGCGTGCTGCCCAGCCAGTAGCCGATTTTCAGGTCAGTGATGAAAGCACCGGCACTGGAGAGGGCGGTGCAGACAACGCCACCCATGACGAGAGCAGCCACCATGCCGCCGGTTCCCTTCAGACCCACCAGCACCATGATGATGGACGAAAGGATGAGCGTCATGAGCGTCATGCCGCTGACGGGATTGCTGCCCACAATGGCAATGGCATTGGCGGCCACCGTGGTGAAGAGGAAAGCGATGACGGCCACGATGAGAATGCCCACGATGGTGAAAAGCAAGTTGCCTCCCATCACGTCGAAGTAGAAGAATAGGGCGGTGATGACGATGGTGAGCAACGAGCCGGCAGCAATGATTTTCATGGAAAGGTCGCGCTGGGTGCGTGCCACCTGTTCGGGCACGGCACCGCCCTTGAATATTTTGCCTACCAGAGAGAAGGCACTGCGGATGACGCTCCAGCTCTTCACCACACCGATAATGCCGGCCATGGCGATACCGCCGATGCCGATGCTCTTGGCATAGCTGAAGAGTTGTTCGGGCGAAGCCTCGGCAGCCGCCAGTGCGGGAGCACCGTTTGCGGCAATGTTCATGTCGGGGAATATGAGCGCGATGCCGGGCACGATGACCCACCACACGGCCACAGAGCCGAAGCAGATGATGGCGGCGTATTTCAGGCCGACGATGTAGCCCATACCCAGCAGTGCAGCACTCGTGTTGCAACTGAACACCAGTTTGGTCTTGTCGGCAAACGCCGCACCCATTTCCGTCACGCGGCTGGTGAAGTTTTCCGTCCACGCGCCGAAGGTGGCCACCACAAAGTCGTAGAGACCGCCCAGCAGTCCGGCCACCAGGAGCGGTTTAGCCTGCGATCCGCTCTTCTCGCCCGATATGAGCACCTGCGTCGAGGCAGTGGCTTCGGGGAAGGGGTACTTGCCGTGCATGTCCTTCACAAAATATTTGCGGAAGGGGATGAGGAACAAGATACCCAGTGCGCCGCCGAGCAGCGAAGCCAGGAACACCTGCACGAAGTTGACGGTGAGTTCGGGGTACTTGTGTTGCAGGATGTAGAGGGCGGGCAGGGTGAAGATGGCACCGGCCACAATCATGCCGGAGCACGCACCGATGCTCTGGATAATCACGTTTTCGCCGAGTGGGTCCTTGCGGAGGAAGCCACCGCTTAGGCCCACGGCAATGATGGTGATGGGAATGGCCGCTTCGAACACCTGGCCCACCTTGAGACCGAGGTAGGCTGTGGCGGCAGAGAAGATGACGGCCATGACGATGCCCCAGGTGATGGACCACGGGGTCACCTCGCGATAGCTCTTGCCCGGTTTCATCAGGGGCTCGTACTCTTCGCCTTCACGGAGTTCGCGAAAGGCGTTTTCGGGGAGGGAAGTTTCCTTCATAGTTGAAAGTCTTGAGGTTGAGTAGTTGATAGGTTCTTAAAGGCGAATTTATTTGCCTTACACGGTCTTACCACACATCGACGCGCTCTTTCTGGGGAACGTAGAGCGGGTCCTTCTTGCTGATGTTGAAAGCCTTGTACCACGCTTCGATATGGGGCAGGGCACCGTTGACACGCCATTGTGCCGGAGAGTGCGGGTCCGTTTTGACCTGTTGCCGCAACTTTTCCTCGCGTATGTTGTTGGCCCATATCAGGCCATAGCTGAGGAAAAATCGCTGCTCGGGCGTGAAGCCGTCCTTGGAGGGCAGCGGATGTGACTTCATGGCATTTTGCAGTGCCTGAAAGGCAATGTTCAGTCCGCCGTGGTCCGCAATGTTCTCTCCCAGTGTGAGTTGTCCGTTGGCGTTCAGGCCGGGCAGCACCTCCACGTGGTCAAAGAAGCGGCGCATCACCTCTGTGCGTTTCTTGAAGTTCTCCTTGTCGGCTTCCGTCCACCAGTCCTTCAGGTTGCCGTCCTTGTCAAACTGCGACCCCTGGTCATCGAAGCCGTGCGTCATTTCGTGGCCTATCACCACGCCGATAGCCCCGTAGTTGCAAGCATCGTCAGCCTCGGCGTTGAAGAATGGCGGTTGCAAGATGCCGGCCGGGAAGCAGATTTCGTTGGTTGTCGGGTTGTAGTAGGCGTTGATGGTCTGCGGTTTCATCAGCCATTCCGTGCGGTCAGTGCGTTTGTTCACGCGCTTGTCTATGTAGTAGTGGCTCATGAACTGCGTGGCGCGCACCATGTTCTCGTAATAGCTCAGCGTTTCGTCAATGTCCAGTCCGCCGTAGTCCATCCATTGGTCGGGATAGCCAATTTTCACATAGAAGGCATCCAGCTTCTCGTTGGCCCTTCGTTTGGTATCCTCGCTCATCCAGGTTTGTTGCGCGATGCGTTCGCGTAGTGCCTGCTGCAGGTTCTTCACCAACTCCTCCATGCGTTTCTTGGACGATTCGGGGAAGTACTTCTCCACATACATCTTGCCGACCGCCATGCCCAGTGCCCCTTCGACCGAGCTGATGGCACGTTTCCAGCGCGGGCGGTCCTGTTCCGTTCCTGTCATGGTCCGGTTGTAGAAGTTGAAAGCCTCGGTGCGGAAACGGTCGCTCAGCGAGCTGGCCGCATCGTCCACCACCTTATAATATAAGTATGCCTTCAGTTCCTCCAGCGAGCATTCCGCCAGCACCTTTTCCACTTCGTGGATAGGCTCCGGCTGGTTCACAGTGACGTGTTCCACCGCCGGAATGCCGCTGAGCAGGAACAATGTGCTCCAGTCAATGCCGGGGAAGTCGGCCAGCAGTTGCCGGTAACTCATTTTGTGATAGTTTTTCTCCACATCGCGTTGTTCTGTGGCACTGTACGATGCCCGGGCAATGCGTGTCTCGATGTTCATCACCGCCTCCATGCCCTTTTCGGCTTCGGCGGAACTTTTGCCTGTCATTTCAAACAAGTGCTTCACATACTGGCGGTAGGCTTCGCGGATGCGGCGGGTGGGCTCGTCGTCGGCCAAGTAGTAGTCGCGTTCGCCCATCGAAATGCCGCCTTGGCTGATCTGCATCAAGTTCCACTCGGAGTCTTTCAGGTCGGCATCGCACCACAGGCCGAAAAAGCAACCAATGCCGCGTGAGAAGAGGCGCGCCGTTGCATAGGAAATTTCCGCTTTGCTGCCGATGGCTTCGATTTCGTTCAGGGCGGGCTGGATGGGGGCGAAATCCTCCCGGTTGCGCCGCACGCTGTCCATGGCCAAGCGGTAGAGCGAGCCGATTTTCTGTTCGAGTGAGCCTTGCGGATACTGTTTGGAGGCGATACCTTCAATCAGTTCGCGCAGCTGCTTGCGGTTGTTTTCGGCCAGTGCCTCAAACTGCGAATAGCGTGCATACTCTGCGGTGAGGGGATGTGCATCGCTCCAGCCTCCGGTGGCGTAACGGTAAAAGTCCGTTCCCGGCTTGGCAGTCAGGTCCATGTTAGCCTTGTCCAAGCCCGAGGCAAGGGGCTGCTGCGCCAGCGTTGTGCCGGCAAACATGGCCAAGGTCGGTAGGAATGTTTTGATGTTCATGAATAGAATGATGGAGTTATCTGAGATGAATGATTACTTTGATGAAGTGAGTCATGGGATTTCCGGATAGAACAAAGGAGCAGGCTGGGGATTTAAGCATGATCACAGATTGTGCTGATTTAACTGAAAATGCAAATCAGGAGCCTCAGAAAAATCTGTTACCAAAGGAATAAGATCGCTGATGAAGCCGATAACAGAAGTGAAGCTTGCACCGCAAACGGATGTCCTGCGCTGCTTCAATGTTCTATGTCCGTTATTCATTGTTCATGGATTCCAGTTCCAGCAAAGCGTTTTCCCAATCCTCTTCGGCTTGCTTTAATTCTCGTTGTATGTCGGCATATTGTTCAAAGAGCTGTGCGTTGCTTCCCCCTTCGGGCGTAGAGAGCTTTTCTTCGAGTGCGGCTTTGTCCGTTTCGAGCTTCATCACCCGGTTTTCGCACTGTTCCACCAGCTTCTCCACCTTTCGGCGCAGGCGGTTCTGCTCCTTGCGTTCTTCGTAGGACAGTTTTCCTTCCGAAGGTTCCGCCTTGGAAGGTGCGGGTGCGGAAGCCGTTCCCTGCGAGGGCGATCCTGCGGTGTGCAGCTCGTCGAGCGTTTCCATTTCCTTCTTTTGCAGGAAATCGTAGATGCCCCCCAGATGCTCGCGCACCTGTCCGCCGCCGAACTCATACACTTTTGTCACCAGTCCGTCCAGGAAGTCACGGTCGTGGCTCACCACAATCACCGTGCCGTCGAAAGCCAGGATGGCCTCTTTCAGCACATCCTTGGTGCGCATATCCAGGTGGTTGGTAGGTTCGTCCAGAATGAGGAAGTTGACAGGTTCGAGCAGCAGCTTGATCATGGCCAGACGCGAACGCTCGCCGCCCGACAGCACCTTGACCTTTTTGTCAGAGGCTTCGCCGCCGAACATGAAAGCTCCCAGGATGTCGCGTATCTTGAGGCGGATGTCGCCTTTGGCCACCCGGTCGATGGTGTCGAACACGGTTAGTTCCTCATCGAGCAGCTGCGCCTGGTTCTGGGCGTAGTAGCCAATGCTGACGTTGTGTCCCAACTTGAGGCTGCCGTCAAAGGGGATTTCGTTCATGATGCACTTCACCAATGTTGACTTACCCTCGCCGTTCTTGCCCACGAAGGCCACTTTCTCGCCGCGTTTGATGGTGAGGCTCACCTTTTGGAACACGCAGTGGTCGCCGTAATCCTTGCGCACTTCATCGCAGATGACCGGGTAGTCGCCCGAGCGCGAACAGGGCGGAAACTTCAGGTGCAGGCAAGCGTTGTCCACCTCGTCCACCTCGATGGGGACGATTTTTTCCAACTGTTTGATGCGGCTTTGCACCTGTACGGCCTTGGTGGGTTTGTAGCGGAAGCGTTCGATGAAGTCCTTGATGTCGGCAATTTCCTTCTGCTGGTTTTCGTAGGCGCGGAGCTGCTGTTCGCGGCGTTCGGCCCGCAGGCGCACGAAATCGTCGTACTTCACCTTATAGTCCGTTATTTTTCCGCAGGCTATCTCGAGCGTGCGGTTCGTGACGTTGTTGATGAAGGCGCGGTCGTGGCTGACCAGCACCACAGCCCCTTGCGAGCGGCTCAGGAATTGCTCCAGCCAGCGGATGCTCTCAATGTCGAGGTGGTTGGTGGGCTCGTCGAGCAACAGGATGTCCGGACGGCGCAGCAGGAGTTTGGCCAGCTCGATGCGCATACGCCAGCCACCGGAAAATTCGCGGGTGGGGCGGTTGAAGTCGGCCGGGGCGAACCCCAGTCCCTGCAGGGTGCGTTCCAGCTCGGCGTGGTAGTTCATGCCGCCCATCATCTGGAAACGCTCGCTCTCGTGGGTGAACCGCTCCACCAGCTGCATGTAGCCGGCACTCTCGTAGTCAGTGCGGCTGGCCAGCTCGTCGTTCATGCGGGCAATGCGTTCCTGCATTTCGCTGATATGTTCAAAAGCCTTTTCGGCCTCCTCCATCACCGTATGTTCGTCGCTCAGCACCATCACCTGTGGCAGGTAACCGATGGTGATGTCGTTTTGTACGGAAACGGTGCCGCCGGTGGGCTGCTGGCTGCCGCTGAGGATTTTCAGGAGTGTAGATTTGCCGGCACCGTTCTTGCCGACGAGCGCGATGCGGTCCTTCTTGTTTATAACAAACGACACGTCCGCAAAAAGCGGACGTGCGCTGAATTCTACACTGAGATTGTCTACTGATAGCATTTCTTGGTGATTATCAAAAACCTGTTAGTAGCTGCGCGCCACGATGACGCGGCAGGTGGCGGGCTTTCCGCTCACCATGTCAACGCCGAGGTTCTCTTGGCTGTAACCGTAAGGCACGCAGCGTATGGTGGCTTGCGTCTCGGCTTTGATGCGGGCTTCGGTCTCCTCGGTGCCGTCCCAGGGGCAGAGGAAGAAGCCTCCGTCCTTGATGCGTTCCTTGAATTCCTCGTAGTTGTCGCAGGTGAAGACGTGGTCGTCCAGGTGCTTCTTGGCCTTGTTGTAGATATTGGCTTGGATTTCCTCCAGCAGCTGCTTGACGTAGTCCTCGATACCCTCGAACGAGCGCGTCTCCTTTTCGAGCGTGTCGCGGCGCATCAGTTCGATGGTGCCATTCTCCAAGTCGCGTCCGCCCATCACCAAGCGTACGGGCACACCCTTGAGTTCGTAGTCGGCAAACTTGAAGCCGGGGCGTTTGTTGTCCGCGTTGTCATATTTCACGCGGATGCCCATGGCCTTGAGCCTTTCGGCCAGTCCGCCCAACTTCTCGTTGAACGCCGCGAGTTCGGCATCGCCCTTGTAGATGGGCACAATCACAACCTGTATGGGAGCCAGGTGCGGCGGCAGCACGAGCCCGTTGTCGTCGGAGTGCGTCATGATGAGCGCGCCCATCAGTCGGGTGCTCACGCCCCAAGAGGTGGCCCAGGCATAGTCCAGCTTGTTCTCCTTGTCCACGAACTGCACATTGAAGGCGCGTCCGAAGTTCTGTCCCAGGAAGTGGCTGGTGCCGCTCTGCAGTGCCTTGCCGTCCTGCATCATGGCTTCGATGGTATAAGTGTCGAGCGCACCGGCAAAGCGTTCGGTGGCGCTCTTCACACCGCGCACCACGGGGATAGCCAGCACGTCCTTGGCAAAGTCGGCATACACGTCGAGCATCTGCTTGGCGCGTGCTTCGGCCTCTTCGCGGGTGGCGTGGGCCGTGTGTCCCTCCTGCCAGAGGAATTCCGAAGTGCGGAGGAACAGTCGGGTGCGCATTTCCCAGCGCATCACGTTGCACCACTGGTTGCAGCAGAGGGGCAGGTCGCGCCAAGAGTGGATCCACTTGCGGTAGGTGTTCCAGATGGTCGTTTCGGAAGTGGGACGTATGATCAATTCCTCTTCGAGCTTGGCGGCGGGATCCACCACCACGCCGTCGCCTTCGGGGTTGGCCTTCAGGCGGTAGTGGGTGACCACAGCGCACTCCTTGGCAAATCCCTCCACGTGTTCGGCCTCCTTGGAGAGGAAACTTTTGGGGATGAGCATGGGGAAGTAGACATTTTGCACGCCGGTTTCCTTGAAACGGGCATCGAGCGACTGCTGGATGCGTTCCCAGATGGCATAGCCGTAGGGCTTGATAACCATGCAGCCGCGCACGTCGGCCTGCTCTGCCAGATCGGCCTTTACTACCAACTCGTTATACCAGCGCGAATAGTCAACACTGCGCTTGGTGAGGTCTTTCAGTTCTTTTGCCATATCAATTTGTGTGGTTTGCGTGTCCGGATGGGCGCAAACATCTCATTTTTAATAAATTTTTCCGCGCAAAAGTACAACTTTGTCGTTGAAGTAGGGAACAAGTGGCACACTTTTTCACCTCCCCTTTTCTGCGAATGACGGATTGCCAGACGGACAGGGGGCTGAAAAACAGAAGCCTTGACCGGTAAACGGAATGAGACGTATCGTTTTTTTGGGGTAGGGGAGGTTTTTACAGGATGGGGCGGTCCGTCCGTCACACGGCCACTTTGTGCCGCCTACTCTTGGACTTGTAAAAACAAGTCCAAGAGTAGTTGTAACAAGTCCAAGAGTAGTTTTTTCAACTCCCTGATTTGTGAACGCAGCTCCGCCACTTGTGGGCGGCCGGTCCGGAAGGAGGCAGATTGGGGCATTGCATTCCCCGTTTTTGCCGGCCAGTCATTGCATCATTATATATACGTAATTTCCCCTTTGATAAAAATTGTTCAAACCTTCAGGAACTGTTCATTTCCCTTTTGAATATCAGCTGTTTTCATACTGAATGATTGGATTTTCAATCATTCATAGTCAGCCGGCTGCGGAAGGGAGGACAAGTGTATAGTTCAGACGGACTATCGACATTGGCCGAACAACGGGAGGACGAAGTTTCTGCAGGAATGAGGAGGATGAATGTTTCTTATCAAAAGCTTCATGACTAATTGCATTGATTTTCAGCAGGAAACAGGTGGGGCTGAATGATTGAAGAATAAATGGCAGGTAAAAAACACGTATATATAAGGTGTCATATTTGTACACTTTGCTTCGCCAAGACAGGCTGCGGCTCGGCAATGAAAAGAAAAATGGTTTTTTCTTTTGCATTGCTCTCGCCTTGCACTATCTTTGCACCTCAAATTAGACAAAACAACCAATCATTTTATTCTTTACGTGTTTATGAAAAAGATGAAGTTTTCAGTTTGTGCAGTAAGCTTGGCCATGTTGCTGAGCAGTTGCGGTATGTCTAACACGGCCAAAGGTGGCCTCATTGGTGGTGCAGGTGGTGGTGCACTGGGTGCCCTGGTAGGCCAGCTCGTTGGTGGTAACGGCAAGAGCACGGCCATCGGTGCAGCCGTTGGTACTGTTGTAGGTGCCGGTGCCGGTGTGCTTATCGGCAACAAAATGGACAAGGCCAAAAAGGCTGCCGAATTGGCTAACGCCGAAGCTCAGGTGCTGACCGACCAGAATGGTACGCAGTACGTAAAGTATCTGTGGCTTCACCGACAATGCCGGTTGGAAGGGGTGCACCGCCGAGCAGAGCAAGGCAAAGAACCTTGACCTCTCACAGAAGCGTGCCGAATCGGTAAAGAACCAAATCGTAGGTTCCGGCTATCCCGCAAGCCGTTTGGTTAGCGTGAAGGGTTATGGCGAAGAAAACCCCGTGGCCGACAACTCCACTGCCGCTGGCAAGGAGCAGAACCGCCGCGTTGAGGTTTATATCCTGCCCAGCGATGACATGATCAAGGCTGCCAACGCTCAGGCTGGCAAATAATTGCACATTTACTATAATGGCATGAATAAATTGAAGGCCGCAGGCATACAGCCTGCGGCCTTCAATGCTGATTATCAGTAGCGTTGAGTTTATACGTTTAGAGTTTTGGTTTATATGCTGATGTTTGTGGCATATAGGGGTGTTCTATAAATTAGGTTTTAAAGAATACCCCATGAGTGATTTTACTTATTCCGGCCGTCTGCTGTTTTTTAGAGCGACCTTTGGATAAGATTGGCTTCGTTCGGCATAGCTCAAGCAAGCTTGGCTCTGCGCTCACTTGCACAATCTTTTGCAAGTCACGTCAGTCGCATAGCCCGCTATGCTCCTTCC
>SFQP01000037.1 GCA_004562975.1 bacterium | reverse complement strand
GGTACTGCGCAAGCGGGAGAGTAGGTCGCCGCCCCCTTTTTTCAAATCAAGTCGCATTCCCTTCTCCGGGCCAGTCCCGGGGGAGGGATTTGCTTTTTGTCCATACTTCAACTTTTTGCCTTCTTACATCTTACTTTTTCGTCTTCTTTTGAGAAAAAACATTTACTTTTGCCACTTCATAAGTAATGAGTGCGATGTCCTGTATTAGATTGACAGCCACGTTATTCAAATAGATTTTTATGGACAAGTATATTGTTTCTGCGAGAAAATACCGCCCTTCTAATTTCGACAGTGTCGTAGGGCAGCATTCTTTGACCGTGACGTTGAAGAATGCAATTTTGCAGGGGAAATTGGCACATGCTTACCTTTTCTGCGGACCTCGAGGAGTTGGCAAGACAACCTGCGCTCGTATATTCGCCAAGAACATCAACTGTCTTTCCCCCACAGCAGACGGAGAGGCTTGCAACATATGTGAAAGTTGTGTTGCATTTAACGAAAATCGTTCTTATAATATTCATGAACTTGACGCAGCTTCCAATAATTCCGTTGAAGACATCCGAGAACTTATAGAGCAGGTCCAGATACCGCCTCAGGTCGGAAAGTATAAGGTTTTCATCATTGACGAGGTGCATATGCTTTCCGCTGCGGCATTCAATGCGTTTCTCAAAACTTTAGAGGAACCCCCTGCCCATGCCATTTTCATTCTGGCCACGACGGAGAAGCATAAGATTTTGCCGACCATTTTAAGTCGTTGCCAAATCTATGATTTCGCCCGTATGACAGTGGCTGATACAGTCAGACATTTACAATATGTCGCTGATCAGGAGGGTTATATCTGTGAGCCAGAAGCATTGCACGTCATTGCCGAGAAAGCAGATGGTGGAATGCGCGATGCTTTGTCCATTTTTGATCAAGTCGCCAGTTTTTGTGGTGGTAACATCACCTATCAGAAAGTCATTGAAGACCTTAATGTGTTGGACTATGCCCACTATTTCGCCATGACAGACGAAATATTGGAGCAGAAGATACCAGAAGTCTTGGTCCGATTAGCAGGCATTATCAATAAAGGTTTTGAAGG
Source organism: bacterium (assembly GCA_004562975.1). The sequence goes on along the minus strand of SFQP01000037.1, from coordinate 8,482 downwards.
CAACTATTTTATTGGCGGTTTAGCCTCCCACTTCCGCAATCTGCTTATGAGCCGCGACCAGCAAACCCTTCCGCTCTTGGAGGTAAGTGACCAGCTCCGCAAGCGTTACCATGAGCAATCCATGCGTTGCAAGCCCAGGGTGCTGTATAAAGCACTCAAGCTGTGCAATGACTGTGACATCAATTACAGGGCAGCACGCAACAAGCGGTTGCTTGTTGAACTCACTCTCATTGAAATAGCCCAGGCCTGTTCCGATGATGATGACGGTTCTTGTGGGCGTCGCCCTGTGCGACGTTTAAAACCCCTCTTCACCGCTGCCGCTGCCCCTGCGGCAGCAGCCCCCTCTGGCCAGCAGCCGGTCAGCAATCAGCCACAAGTATCAGACCGGCAGTCAGCTTCCTATGCAGTTTCGATATCTGATACACCTCAACAAGCTTCCCAAGTACAGGAGTCCCAGCCCTCACTCACTTCTTCTTCCGGTTCGACCAATGCGGTTGGCATACCCCATCTCTCGTCACTGGAAAAGGTAGCGAGTGGTGCAACAACAGCTCCTGTCCGTAGAAATCCTGCGAAGACCCTATCTTTGCGTTCACGGGCAGCGTCACAAGCCGTCCCTTCCGGAGCCACGAACGCAGCAGTTCCCGTATCCCCCTCATCTCCCCAAGCTGACACCACTTCCGCCCCTGTAGGTTCAATTTCCTCTTCTGCTCCGGCGGCCAAGTTAAATTCACCTTTCCAATTAGACACCTTGGAATATTATTGGCATCGTTTTGCCAACCAGTTGCCCCGTACAGACAGTGCCACAGCCGGCCGTATGCGTGCCATGCAACTCAAGGTCACTTCCGACTACGTGGTAGAGGTAGAAGTGGAAAACAGTCTTGTTGAGGACTATATGCGCAACATCCAGATTTCCCTGATGAACTATCTGCGGACCAATCTGCGCAACGACTATATAACCCTGCGTTTTGTGCAACCTCAGGGCGAAGTCCCGCGGAGTTTCAGCCGTTTGGAGATGTTGCAGGACATGCGCAAGCGAAGCTCAGCTTTAGACCTGCTCTGCAACGAGTTAAATTTGGAGTTAGCCTGATTAACGGTTAGCAGCTCCTTTACAGAATGAAATAGCAACCAATTAACAAACATTTTTATTTATATGGAACAGATTTCCCACAAGTACGTAACTGTAGCCTACGAGTTGTATGTCGATAACGAACAAGGCGTTCACGAGATGGTAGAGAAAGCCCCGGTAGAACATCCCTATCAGTTCATTTCCGGTATGGGCGTAACCCTTGAACGCTTTGAAGAGCAAATCCTGAGTCACAGCGTAGGCGAGTCCTTCGACTTCGTATTGACAGAAGAAGAAGCCTACGGAGCCTATGAAGAAGAACACGTGCTCGAGTTGGAGAAAGAAAAATTCAGCGTCAATGGGCATTTCGACCGTGACATGATCTATCCGGGTGCAGTTCTTCCTTTGGTCAATACAGACGGCAACCGTTTCCAGGGACTGGTACTTGAAGTAAAAGACCAGACCGTAGTCATTGACCTCAACCACCCCTTGGCTGGCAAGGCCCTGCATTTCAAGGGAACAGTCGTAACCTTGCGCGACGCTACCAATGAAGAAATCCAAGGTTTCATCAATATGTTGAGTGGTGAAGGTTGTGGATGCGGTTGCGACGATTGTGGCGGCGACTGTGGTGGCAGCGACTGCGGTTGTGGACATCACGGTCATGGCGAAGAGCACGCGGAAGGCTGTTGCGGTCACCACCACGGACACGAAGGAGGCCACGGCGACGGATGCTGCTGCGGACATCACGGAACACATGAAGCATAACAATTTCCCCTATTTACAATGAACACCTTCGGTCAACTATTCCGTTTGACTACCTTTGGAGAAAGCCATGGTCCCGGCATTGGTGGTGTTATCGATGGAATGCCCGCCGGCATCACGGTCGATGCCGATTTCCTCCAGTCAGAGCTTGACCGTCGCCGCCCCGGTCAGAGTGCTCTCACCACGGCTCGCAAGGAGTCCGACCGTGTAGAGCTGCTTTCAGGTGTTTTTGAAGGACGCACCACGGGCTGTCCCATCGGCTTTTTGGTGCGCAATGAAAACCAGCATTCGTCCGACTACGACAACCTGCGCGACGTATTCCGCCCCTCGCACGCCGACTTCACCTACCAGACCAAATACGGTTGGCGCGACCATACCGGTGGCGGCCGCACCTCGGCCCGTGAAACCGTGGCCCGTGTCGTGGGAGGAGCTTTTGCCAAGATGTTTCTGCGTCCCTATGGAATCCGCATCACCGCCTATACCTCCCAGGTCGGCCCCATAGCACTCACTGAAAGTTGGGAACATTACGATTTCGGCCGCATCGAGCAAAATCCCGTGCGTTGTCCCGACCCTGCCAAAGCCGAGGAGATGGCAGCGTACATCGCTCAGGTCAAGGCCGAGGGCGATACCATCGGCGGCATCATCACTTGCGTCATTGAAGGTTGTCCGGTAGGTTTGGGCGAGCCTGTTTTCGGCAAGTTGCATGCCAGTTTGGGAGCTGCCATGCTCAGCATCAATGCCGTCAAGGGTTTTGAGTATGGCGAAGGCTTTGCAGGTGTCACATCCCGTGGAAGCGAGCAGAACGACCTGTTCGTCCCATCAGCCGAGGGCATCACCACCCTCACCAACCACAGCGGCGGCATCCAGGGAGGGCTTAGCAATGGCCGCCCCATCTACTTCAGGGTAGCTTTCAAGCCGGTTGCCACACTCCTGCGTGAGCAGCAAACCGTAACGGCTGGCGGCCAACCCATCACGCTCAAGGCCCGGGGCCGGCACGACCCCTGCGTGTTGCCGCGTGCCGTACCCATCGTCGAAGCCATGTCAGCCATGGTTGTTGCGGACAATTTGATGCTTAATAACACTCGTAAATGTTAAAAAACAGGGTTTTGTAAAGAAAAGTTCGCAATTTCTTGCATTACTTCCAAGTAAGCCCTATATTTGCAACACTTAGTTGTCGGGAGATAACGCTATCAAATAGTTTAGTTAAGTCTAGTTTAGTTTTTGTGTTGGTTAATGGAGGCCCGTAGAGACGGTAGCCTCCATTAATTTATTGGTTGGTTTACCCTTCTGTAAAACCGCCATAGGCATCCTGTTCCGATTTCTTTTCCGTGGTCATTCGGATCTTTTTCCTGTTCGCATTTACATATCGGAATGGTAAAGAAACCGATATGCCTTTCAGTCGTCTTGCCGGTTTTCCGTTGGCTCTCCATTGCAGAACCGTCATTCTGGATACTCCCACCATTGGTTTTCACAACTCCCCGTCCTGTTGTTACAACTCCCTGATTTGTTTTTTCAAGTCGCCGATTAGAAAAAAATAGTCCAGGACTTGTGGGAACAAGTCGCCGAGTTGCTAAGACCAGTCGCCGAGTTGAAACATCAAGTCACCGACTTGTGGGTAGTTGAGTGTGGAAAGAAACTTCCGTTCCGATTTGAGGTAGACAAATACAAATTTTTCGTGCGCATATATACGTGTTTTTCCCCTTTTTTAGTGTTCACCCTTTCACCAAATGATTGTTTCTTGTTGATTTTCAGTGGTTTTATGTGTGAAGGCTTAGGCTTCAAAGCATTCACACAGGCGGTGAAGCATTCACAGACCGTTCACCACTCCAGCTGATCTCCGTTACCCCATTAGTAATTTGTAGTCTCTCCGCAAGTAACGCTTCGGCAGGGCGGTGAAGCCTGTGAACCCTCGGTGAATGCTTTCAACCCCAAGCCTTCACACACAGAATGTCTGAGAATGAGGCGGAAACGCCTGTTTTGTGAAGGGGTGAACCCCAAAAACGGGAAATTTTACGTATATAGCAGAGGCCAACGGACACCATCAGTCCAGCCGTTCTGATGGCTGCGGCATTCCGGTCGGCTTCCTGTTTAGATGCTTTTGGGATGCCATGTCCAAGCGTAAAATATGCGATGAAATCGGGGATTTTGAGGGTTAGATAATAGTTGGTGCAACAAAATTCCACTATTCACGCTAAGCGAAATGCAGACAGACTGCACAATGGCAATCTGTAAGGCTTCATGCACGGCTCGCAGCTTCCCGTCCGTTTTTGGTGAGAAAGAGAATTGGCGGCATAAAAAAGGCGCAGCCTTGGAATGTGAAAGTCCAAAGCTGCGCTTGTTGTGAGGGAGAGACGGACGGCGGCAGTGCCGTGTCGCCCGTGTCAATAGGCAGGATTATTCAGCCTCTACGATGGTGCAGATGCTCACGCGATTCCAGTCCGGTTCGCTGAACATGTTGCCAACGCCCTGACCTTCGGCCGTGATGCGCTTGGCGGAGATGTTGTACTTCTCAACGAGGATTGTCTTCACAGCCTCGGCGCGTTCCTTGGCAATGCGTTCGTTGATTTCGGCACTGCCTTCGGGAGAGGCATAACCCTTGATGGTGACGGTAGCGTTCTTGTGGTTCTTGAGGAAAGTAGCCACGCGTTCCACGTTAGGCAGCTGTGCAGCGTCCACGGTGTTCTTGCCCTGACGGAAGGTCACGGTCTGTTCGAGCGACTTGGTGCTGCTTGTGATGATTTCCTTCTCTACCACCGGCTTACGGTTGCGGCAGTCGTTCAGCTGGTTCTGCAGGCTGCGCACCTGTGCGGTTTCGCGGGCCACCTCAGCCTTCTTGCCTTCCAATTCAGCGCGGAGGTCATTGATTTGGGCGTTCAGTCCGTCCACCTCAGCCTGGTCATAGGCGCGGATGTACGTCATGTAGCGTTTGCCGTTGCTCTTGTTATTGAAGTGGTACACGAGTGCGGCTGTCAGTTCCAGGTCGCTGTTGTCCAGTTTCATGAATGCACCCGTGTTGGCGGCCACGTTTTCCTGGGCCACCACGATAGCCGGGCGCAGTGATACCGTCCAGGCTTTCTCTTCGCCCAGGTTGAAGTTCAGGTTCAGGCCGCCTTTGGCAGTGATGTAGTCATCATCGCCCTTATTGCCGGTGTAGAAGTTACGGCCATAGCCCATGCCGAAGGCCACTTCCACCTCGAACGGACGGGGGCTGCCTTTGTAACCCCAGAAGAGGTTGTTCACGTTGATGCGTCCCAAGGCGTGGACGGTGGCGGCATCGATCAAGGTGGGGCTAGCAGTGACGTTGTTCGTAGCCATCACCTGAGCCGTCATACCCCAGACGGGCGTAATCTGCTTGCTCAGTTCCACGCCGTAGGTGGCACGGAAGTCATCCGGAATGTCATTGTTCTTGGTGGGGATGATGGTACCGCCCATCACACCTACTGACCAGTTGTCAAAGAAATTGGAACCTTGTACAGACTTCTGAGCATTGGCTGTGAGCACCGTTGCGCCCAAAGCCAAAAGAGTAAAGAGTTTTCTCATATTTAATAGTGAATTAAAAGGTTTGTGTTTCGTTTGGAAAGAAAGGGTTTGTTTGGAAAATAAGAGAAAAAAAGAAGTTCTATAGATTATGCGGTGCAAATATAAGGTTGTTTTTCATTTTTAGGAAAACTTGACTGTCATATTTGGTGTTTTAGGCCAAAATATGGGAAATATTAGTTGAGCCCCTTGCCTAATTCGTTGAATGGCTTTACTTTTGCCCAGCCTTGAAACCTGTGGCAGAGCAATTTATTCCTGTTGCATTCACATTCAATACATTATAAACGTCAAGACAATGGAAAATCAAGAACACAACGACGGTCAGTTGAAGATTGAACTGACTCCCGAAGTAGCAGAAGGCATCTATGCCAACCTGGCCATCATCACCCACTCCAGCGCCGAGGTCGTGCTCGACTTCATTCGCGTGCTGCCCGGAGTGCCCAAGGCCAATGTAAAGAGCCGCATCGTCCTCGCTCCCGAGCACGCCAAGCGTCTGCTTTTCGCTTTGCAGGACAACGTGATGAAGTACGAAAAGGCATTTGGCCCCATCAACCTTCCGGGAGCCGAGCAGCCTCAGGGCGGACGTACCGCCACTCCCTTCGGTGTACCCGAGGGCAAGGCATAAGCCTCATTTCCAAGGGCACAGCCGTCGGCCCTTCAGGCCGTCCTCTTTCACCGTCGTTCCGCTTGCTCCCCACTGCATCGTGAGGTCGCAGGCATTTGATACAAAACGTCCGGGATTTGTCAAGCGCAAATCCCGGACGTTTTGTGGTTATTTCCGTCGTTTCACCGAATATATTGCCCGTCCTTCCTTGTTGATAAAGTGCAGGTTGAGCGTGGAGTCAGTGGCGGCAATGAGGCTGAAGCCCGTTTCGGGCGAACAGAACCGCGTGCCCTCCACCTCCTTCACCTTGCGGCTCAGGGCTGCCGCCGAGTTCACCACATAGTCAATGTCCGAGCCCGGGGCGCGCAGGTGCTGGAAATTGTGGATGTGGCCGCAGGCATACACGTCCACGTGGTGGCGGCGCAGTATCGGGTCCACCTTTGCCAGCATGTCCGCGCGTTCCTTCGTGTCCTTGCCCGTTTCCGCATAAATGGGATGATGTCCGATGACCACCACCCATTGCTCCCGTGCCGCCGTCAGCGTGCTGTCCAGCCAGTGCAGCTGTTCCGCCTCGTCCTGCTGGACTGCGTCCGGATAGTCCTCCGTGTCGCGGCGGTACTTGCCGATGAGCGGCGTGGTGTCAATCATCACGAAGCGCACACTCACGCCTTTCTCGTTGAACACCAGCGAGTAGTAGCGTCCCGGCATCATCCAGCGGCGCGACACCTGTGCGTAGTCCAGCACCGCCTGCGTGTTGCCCCGGTACTCGTGGTTGCCGAGAATAGGGCGCCAGGGAAGCATCAGTTCCGGGTGTGCATAAATCAGCTCATAGTTCGTCAGCCACAGCGGGTCCGTCGTGCTCTGCACCCCGTAGAAATGGTGTACATCGCCCGCTGCCAGCACACACTCCGGGTCTACAGTCTCTGCCATCTCGCCCATCAGTTCCGCCAGCGGTTTTTGATCGTAGTAGCCGTTGCGACCCATGTCGTTGCAGAGATAAAAGTTCAGTGTGCCGCACAGCTTTTGCCATTCGGCCGGGTTCTGCCCCCACGCCATGGCGGGGAGCAGCACCCCAAGCAGATAGATGAAAAAACGTTGCATAAGTCGTTTTTATGGTTTCATGAAATCAGATGCGGAAATCTTACTTCGTGCCGAACGCACCGAAGCGTGCAGTCGGAGCATCCGTGGTATAAGCCACGCCGCCTACCGTCAGACCCGTTTGTCCGAAGTAAGGCTGCATCCGGCTTTCGTTGCCGCTGTAAGCCCCTTTCAGCACGGGCGAGTTGGCTGCCACATGGAAATCCCACGCCGGGTTCAGCACAAAGTCGGTCAGGGCCACGGCGTTCAGGTCGAAGTTGATGAACAGCGGGTTCGTGGCTCCATCGCCGGCAGATGCGGCCACAGGGCTGTGCAGGTCAATGTAGTCCGTGAACACGTTCTTGTTGGGCAACGTATAGCCGAGGAAACTGTTCAGCGTGCCCTCCTCTACATCCTGCGGCAGGTCCGAGGTCACCGTTCCGGCAGCATAGAAGTTGTAGTCGATGACACTTTCAGTAGCACAGCCCGCGTCGATGGCCGGATTGCCCCACTTCGGAGTCTGTGCCTTGTATTTACAGTTTACCATCAGGTTGTTGAACACGCTGACCAAGGCGTTTTTCTCCACATACACGCTGCCGCCCTTCACGCCGTCGCGCCGCCAGCCCGCATTGACGATGGTGTTGTTGTAAGCCCGGATGAGAGCCTGCTTGCGGCCGGCCTCGTCATTTTGTCCTGAAGAAGAAAGTTTGAAGCCGTTCGTGTTGGGCGCGAACATCAGGTTGTAGGCAGCGTCCACCTTGCATCCCGCCTTCACGTTCACCGCTTCGCCGCCCGTTTCGCCGTTTCCGGCAAACGTGTTGTGCTGGATGATGCCCTGACCGCCCATCATGTAGATGGCGTCGCTCACCCCGTAGCGCAACGTGGAGTTGGTGATGACGTAGCGCCCGTTCACGTTGTTCGTCGTAATCTGCGGGTCGAAATCCTCGCCCGGCGTGTAAATACCCTTCAGGGCCGAGGGCGAATCCTGTGACACCGCGCCGCCCGTGTACTCGATGATGGTGTGGTCAATCAGCATTTCGGGACACTTCTCCGTGGCCACGATGCCACCCCACAGGCCGGCGAAAGCGTTCTCAGCCGTTCGTTTCGATTCCTCCACCGTCAGGCGCACCGGGTTCTCCTCCGTGCCCTTGCAGTACAGGCTTCCTTCTACAATTAGTTCGATGGGAGTGTGGCTGGCTCCTACACCGCCATCGTCGAACAGCACCGTAACGCCCTCCTCCAGAGTCAGGCTTTGTCCTTCGGGCACTACCACGTGGTGGCCAGCCACTTTCACCGTGGTGTTTTTGGCCCATACACCCGTGGCCGTGTCGCCTGTCAGCACCAGTTCCGTCGGTGTTTCCGGTTCCGCCGGTTTCGGCTTTTCGGGAAGAGGAATTTCAGCAGAATCGTCGTTGTCGTCGCTGCACGATGCAGCCGTC
>SFQP01000036.1 GCA_004562975.1 bacterium | reverse complement strand
TCGGCACATGGTGTTTTGAACTGCTGACGCGCTTAAAACCTATTTTTCACCTGAAAACACTCATTAAGAAACTCTCTTTGTAAGCCACGTTTCTCAATCTGCACTCAGAAATCCAAAAAATTCCTATAATATGCACCCAATGCTTGGTTGTGTGCAAGATATGCCCATACCTTTGCACTCGCAAACGAGAGGCGGCACACCCGCTGCCCACAAACATTTATTAACTAAAGTATTTATTTAAAAATGAAGAAGTTTGTACTCTCCCTTTTGGTAGCCCTCACGGGCATCAGTGCTTCTGCACAGGTTTACGTAGGTGGTGAAGCCGGTTTCTGGCGCAACACTGACGACAACCACACCTCCTTCACCATCCAGCCCGAAATTGGCTACAACCTCAACGAAAGTTGGGACCTCGGTATCGCTCTCGGTTACTTGCACGACTACAACAACGGCCTTGAAACGAACGCCTTCGCCGTAAATCCCTATGCCCGTTACACCTACGCCAAGTTCGGTGCTGTAAGCCTCTTCCTCGACGGTACTTTCGGCATCAACACTTACAAGGTGAAGAACGCAAGTGATTCCATGACCGGCTGGCAGGTAGGTATCAAGCCCGGTATCCGCGTGAACCTGGCCAAGAATGTTGACTTCGTGGCTCACTGCGGCTTCCTCGGCTACCGCGATGCTGACGACGACTACTCTGCCTTCGGCGAGAACGGTTTCGGCTTCAACCTGAACGGCAACAACCTCACTTTCGGTATCAACTACCGCTTCTAATCCACCCTTCCCTGCCACCGGCAGGAGGCTACTTTCAAGCAGGAGGCAGACACTCCCCTCTCCGGGATGTCTGCCTCCTGATTGTTTGTGTTTCTGACCATTAACGGCTGAAGGAGCCCTGCCTCCGGTTTAACGCAAATGTGCCAAAAATCGGCAAAATCTTTTGCCGTATGAAGGGAATAGGCATATATTTGCAGGCGGAGAGACTTGAAACTGAAATGAATAACCAACAAAAAAAGATGCCTATGGAGTAACCCCGAGCATGTAAAAACAAACATTATATAACGAGGCTTTTGCTTCTTATTCCGAAACTACGAAACCGCCAATTTCAAACCACGGGATAAGCAAGTCATGAAGTCACGCCCTATAGGGCGTGGACTCTCTTGATGCTTATGTGGTTGAGGCGCTTGGCGGTGCCCGTAGTTTGGTAAGCGAGAAGGAGTTCATGCCTTTTTTATATCAAATACCAAACCGCCAATTATTTTTTATCAACCACATTATTTGAAAATCATGAAGAATTTAGCCTTTTTGCTCATGCTGTTAAGTATGAGCCTCAGCTCGTTATGTAGCCGGGCTGAACGAGTGGCGCCTACTCCGTTGCAGCCCGAAGAGGTTGTACCAGGAAAGAGCTACGCCTTGAAGAATGTTGAAACAGGACTTTGGTTGAACGTGTCAGGAGGTGGACAAACCTGCAGGCAATCCAACTTTTGCAGTATAGTACAACTGGTTAATGTGAACGGAACCACCGTTGCCATGAGCTTTCCGGAATATGGAGGCTATCTGGACTCGGGATCCTCCTATCCCTATTGCTACCAAACCGGCAGCATCAGTGGTTTTCACCATTGGGTGCTTGCCAACAGCGGGAATGTCTACACCATAGAGATGGCTCCCACCAATTCGATGTACAACAATTATTCCAATCATTATGTAGGCTCCAAGGATGCAGCCACGGATAGCTATTTGCACCAAGACTGCACAGCAGGACATAACATCCATTGGCAGTTCTATGACGGCGCAACATTAGCCCTATACACGGCATTGGAATTTGCCGAAACCATACTTCCCCAAGAAGTCATCCAGCCTTACGAGGATTTGTATGCCAACAGGGAATCCGCCACAACGGCCGAGCTCAACGCTGCAGCTGCCAAGCTGAAGAAAATGGCTCCCATGTCAGCTGGCTACATTGCTCCGTATTGGAACGAACAGCCCATCTACTGGGAATGCGAGGAAGGAAGTTTCGGACAAAGCAATTACGACACTTGGGCCTTGCCCAATAACTCTTACACATCAGGCACATACTTTGGAAGGTATATCAATAATAAAGACATAACGAGCAGCATCAGCGCGACGGTGGTTGTGGATGAACCCTCTGTCTTTGTTCATGATGCGCATATAGTGTCTTCATACAATATAAATCCGCATATCAATATCTATGTGGACGATGTGCTGGTAAGAGAACTTGATGGAATTCAATGCGAAAACACCTATCGCTTCTTTGAAGAAATCCCTGCCGGCAAGCACACCATCAAGTGGGTAGTACAAGGATCGAAGGATGGCAGCGTTGAATATAAAGTAGCGGCTGCCGGTGTCATGGCCAGCCCGTTGATTTCGGTCAACCTGCTGGAACCCGGCAGTCTGGGCACGGAGGTGCTGTACAACACCTCGCACATCAAGAACGTGCGTCGCCTGAAAATCAAAGGCGAGATGAACAGTGACGACTGGGCAAAAATCAAAATGATGCCCTATCTGCAGGATTTGGACCTCAGCGAGGCGGTCATCACCCACATTCCGGACGACCAATTCTCCACGCAAAAAGACACCGCATCGCTGTTCCTCCACAAAATGGTGCTTCCCGAAGGACTTCAGCGGATTGGCCACCGCGCTTTCTACTATTCACGCCTGGACAGCTTGGTCATTCCTTCCACGGTCACCACGGTGGGCGAGGAAACCTTTGCTTACAGCCATATCCGGCAACTGAATTTGCCCGACAATCTGACAAACTTTGAAGGTAGCGGAAGTCCTTCATTCAGAGGTATGTCTTGGTTGACAAGCCTGAAATGCCCGAAGAATTTGGAAACCATCCCCTATCGAGCCTTCTATGATTGCCGTTACCTGAAAGATGTGATTCTTCCCGAAAAACTGGTCAAGATTGACGACGGAGCATTCTACAACTGCCACTATATGCAGTTGGACGAATTTCCGGCAGGGCTGCGCAGCATCGGTGCGGAAAGCTTCAGGGCTTGCTACACGATAAATCCCAAGCTGAATGAAGGGTTGACCACCATCGGAAGATTCGCCTTCTATCAGGATGGAGGGATAACCAAACTCGATATTCCTGAAACCGTCACGTCAATCGGCGAGTATGCTTTTCAGGAATGCTACAATTTGGAGGAAGTCACCGTACCAACTCCTATATACACGTTCGCGAACAGAGTATTTACAGACTGCAACAAACTGAAAACCCTGCGGCTGAACTGCCCCACTGTGGTGAGATACAACAGCGACTCGTACCATTACCCCATCGCCGCCGACTATGCACCCCAGGTGGACTTGATTGTGCCGGATATTGTGGTAATGTCCTATAAGCAGGACCCCTATTGGTACAACTTCAAGTCCATCAACGGGTTCAACACCGAAGAAATCCAGGACTGGGTCATCAAAAATCCCTTGGTGCTGAACCGCGAACGCTTTGGCGGAACACCCAATATCGTTATCTCGGCAGACTTCAACCGGCTCCCTTCGCTCAAAATCAACGGCGACAATCCGCAGGTTATCAATGATTTAGAATTTAGAGGATATTGTGAAAACAATTATTGGAATTATCCCGGACAAATCCTGAGCAACTGCAACAACGTGTCCGTCAAAGGTACGGCCATGGTTGACCTGTACACCTATCAGAAAAAGTGGCAATTCTTCTGCCTGCCTTTCGACGTGAAGGTGTCAGACATCGGCCAATACGACAACGTCAATGCCCAATACGCCATCCGCTACTACGACGGTGCCAACCGGGCAGCCAATGGCAAGAGCGGGTCGTGGAAAAACTTTGCCGCCGAAGATACCATTCCCGCAGGAACGGGCTTTATCATGCAGAGCAACGTGTCAGTGTGGAACTACTTCCCCTCCTGCAATGAAACGAAGCAGAATGTGGTGGCCAACAAAGAACTCGTCACCACGCTGAGCGAGCATCCGGCCGAAGTGGCCAGCAACCAAGGATGGAACCTGGTGGGCAATCCCTGGCAGTGCTTCTACAACATCCACATGCTGAACTTCACCGCTCCCATCACGGTGTGGAACCCCGACAACAACACGTATGTGGCCTACTCCATCACCGACGACGACTACGCCATCCGTCCCAACGAAGCCTTCTTTGTGCAGTGTCCCGATGCGGAGAACAACACCATCGGCTTCCCCACCCAGGGCCGACAGTTGAATGCCGTCATCTTGAGCCAGAACGCCGTAGCACCGGCTGAGCCCGCCGCCAACCTGCGCCAGCTTGTGGACCTCACGCTGAGCAACGGAGACATGGAGGACCGCACCCGCGTGGTGCTGAACGAAGAGGCTTCCATCGCCTACGAGGTGAAGTGCGACGCCGGCAAGATGATGAGCATGGAAACCCTCGCGCCCCAAATCTTCACCCTGGGCGAGGACGGCACGCCATACGCCATCAACGAACGCCCCATGGGCGAAGGCACCGTGCAGCTGGGTTACTATGCCGGAGCGGCCGGCACGTACACCATCGCCCTGCAGCGTTGCCAAGCTGAAAAGGTTTGCCTCACAGACTATGAGACTGGAGAAACCGTTGACCTCACCTTGGGAGATTACACCTTCACCTCCGAGGCCGGCCAGAACAACGTGCGCTTCGCACTGAGCTTTGCCGGATCTGAGGCCACGGGCATCGAAGCCGTAAGCCAGAACACGACCGAAAAGCTCATGGTTTTCAGCGTTGAAGGCAAGTACATGGGCCACAGTCTGCAAGGTCTTACGCCCGGCGTGTACGTACTGCGCACAGGCAACAAGGCCCGGAAAGTGGTAGTGAAATAACTGCAAAACAATGTGCTATGACTATCGATAGATTGATCACAATGGTTGTGTCGCTGCTTCTGTGCAGCGGCACAGCCATGGCGCAGTTCGACCCGTCGTCGCCGCCCGAGCCTGACCCGGCTCCGGTCTATTCGCGTGTGGTGTTGCTGCGCAATATAGCCGATGCAGGTTCCGTTTCGGGAGCCGGCACCTACTTGGTGGGTAGTTCGGTCCGCGTATATGCTTACACCAACTCTTCCTACAAGTTCGAGAAATGGACCAATACGCAGGGCGACGTGCTGGCGTTGAGCAGCCAGTTCAACTTCCGCAACACGGAAGCCACCGACACCCTCATTGCCCACTACTCCTTCGTGCCCGGCAGTCCGTCTGAACCTTCTGAACCCAGCACCACGCTCTATTACCGCCTGGGACTGCAAGGACAACAGGGGTGCAGCGTGTCGGGCAGCGGACGTTACCAGGCCGGCACCAGCGTTTATGTGTATGCCAGCGTGGAAACGGGTTACACATTCCAGGGATGGGTCAACAGTAAGGGCGAGTTGGTGTCGGGCAGCACGGGATTCTATTACACCGTGCCCGTGGACGGCGACACGCTGACGGCCCGGTGTGTATTCAATCCCTCCGCGCCGCAGGAGCCCAACGACCCGGTGCTGAAACACACATTTTCCACCGTGGCCTCCGACGGCGGCTGGTGCTCCTGCAGCAGCAATGGCCGTTACTTGGAAGGCTCAAATCTCTACCTCTCGGTGGGCATCAACACGGGCTACGAATTTGAAGGCTGGTACCTGAACGGGGAGTTCTATACCGCACTGCGCTCTTTCAACTACACCATGGGGAAAGAAGACCTCCATTTCTATGCCAAGTTCAAGTTCAATCCGGCGTCGCCTTCCGAACCCCTGATGCCGGCCATCAGCATGTACTCCTACTACCTGATGTCCACCAACGGCGTGCCGGGTGAAACGATTCCCTACGCCATTTATCTGGTGAACACGGAAGTGGTGAAGGACATGAACATCCGGCTCACGTTCCCGGAAATCCTGTCCATCAACCCGGAGGACTTCGTGCTGAGTGCCAAGGCGCAGGGCTACACGGTGACCATCGCGGAAGCCCAGGACACCATCTCTATCATCGAGGAAGGCTCGAAACTCTACGACTTCACGCTGGTAGGGGGCGAAACGCAGCCTGCCACGCAAGCCTTGCTGACTTTCCAGGCTACCATTCCCGAAGATGCCGAGCCGGGGCTGAGCTGGCCCATCAAGATCAACCAAATCAGTATGGTGATGTACGACGGGACAGCCGTCACGGCCCGCACCCGTAACGGCCGCTTGGGCGTGTACGAGTGGGGCGACGCCAATACCGACGGTGAAGTGGATGTGGCAGATGCCAGCCTCGTTTCGGCCCATGCCTTGGGCGACAAGGTGGAACTGGACACGCACATTGCCGACATTCACACCGACGGCGCACTTGACGTGATTGACTACAGCGACATCGTAAACAAGGTGCTGAAATCGGGCCAGGCTGCCACCGTACCTCCCCGCCATGTACGCAAGAAAAAAACGATTGCACTATGAAAAGAAAATCATTGATCATCTTCATACTTGTCTTTGCGGCCGTGCGGCTCATGGCTCAGGATTTCAAATTCTGGATGAGCAACCCTACGCTGACCGCAGACGGGCAAACTGTCACTTATCTGCATATTTACCAGACTGACGCAAACAACAAACAGTATTGGAATTTCCAGGTGGAAATAACGATGCCCGAGGGCATCCATATAGCCAAGAAGAAAGTGGGGCGCGACTATGTGAACGATGCCACACTGAACGAGGACCGCTTCGAGGGGCTGCCCCACGTGCTGGGCGTGAACATGCCGGATGCCACCACGTTCAAGTCATTGTGCGGCAACAGTGCGAGCAAGCAGCCGTACTACAACGACAATGCCGAGGGCGAACCTGTGGAGGAACTGTTCCGCGTAGGACTGGTGGCCGACCCGGAAATGAAAAACGGGGAGTACACCATCACGATGTACAAGGCTATCCTGGTGGACACGGATGTGAAGGACTTCCGCATTACCGAACCTGTCACGGCCACGATGACCATTACGGGCGGCCAAGGCAGTGAGAACGACATCATGTACACGCTTACCGATGCGGGATGCGGCACACTGATCCTGCCCTTCGAGGCCGCGCTGCCCGAAGGCGTGGAGGCATTCACCTGCACGGGACTGGACGGCAATACGGTGCTGACAGAGAGGCAGGAGAATATTCCGGCCAACACGCCCGTGCTGCTGACGGGCACACCGGGCAGCTACACGTTCAGCGGAACGGGCACCGCAACGGAAACCGCCTATACCACGGGACTGCTCACCGGGGTACTGCAAGCCACCACCATCGACGATGGCTATGTGCTACAGCAGCAGAACGGTGTGCCGGGCTTCTACGTGGTGGATGGCAATAATCCGAAAACCATCCCGGCCAACCGTTGTTACCTCAGCGTGCCGTCGGGTGTGCAGGTGATGCGTGTGGACTTTGGCAAGGCAACGGGCCTGCGCCCCGTTTCGCAGCTGTCGCCGCAAGGCAGGGCCTACGACCTCTCGGGCCGGCCCGCCGACAAGGATGCAAAAGGAATCATTATCGTGAACAATCAAAAGCTAATCAGATGAAAAAGTATATCAAGCCCCACACGGAGGCCATCCATATTTCCATGTCCCACAACCTGGCGGTGTCAATCACCGACCAACCGGCTGACGACTCTGTCATCCTGTCCGAAAAGTTCTGTGACGACGGGTGGAACGACTGGGAAGAAACCGAGGACACGGGCAAAAGGTGGTAACTGACCTTCTACCCACCCACTTACATGACTTTATCCTCCTCTGCTCCGGAGTTGGATAAAGTCATTTTTGTGAATCCCGTTTAGTTTTTCGCTTGTCCAACACCAGATTTTCTGAATACGAACTGCGCCGAATTTCGATTACGGATTTTTCTGATTTCAATGATGCTTTATCTGAAGAAACATCTACTGAAGATTACACCATGCAGAAGCAAAAATTTCCATGAAAACGATTGCCACAGAAAGCGACATCAAAGTGATCATTGTTTTTCCCAATATCTGACAACCATGGGCTGCAATCGTTCTTTGATAACCTGCACGACCGAAGAAAAAGCTATCCTTTCTTTCCACTTCATCTTCTTCAGAAAAGCTTCCCAACGGATAACCCGCTCTTTATCAGTAACGAACTCATCGGAAAACAATTTGAGATTGGTTTTATACGTTAGTGCCCTATTGTCAAACGTAGCCTTGATGGCTTCAAACAATACCTCATCATTGAAAGTGCGTTGTGTAAGTAACTGATAGCAGTCAAAGAAATCCTTCATGCGGCTGTTCGCTTCATCGCGGTCAATCATCGTGTGGAATTTCTCCGCTATCACAGTTTCCAATGAATAAGCCCTGAGATTGACTGATGGAATATTGGAAAGCAACAATGGAAAATCAATTACCATTGGACATGGAGAAACAACGTCACCAAAACCAATGTCAATAGACATACTGTGAATAATAGTGTCCATACGAGCCATAACATAGAAACGAAGGCCAGGATACTTTTTATCCACAGTGATTGGTTCTGTCTTGACGCTTTCTGAGTCAAACAACACTCCATCCTCATCACAGCCTATTTTGACAATCTGCTTGAATATATCCGTAAGCGTCTCCCTATCACTGCTTATCCTATCACCCATAAAATCCACATCAACAGTGGGACGTGCTTCAAGACCATCCAATGCATAAAGCAAAGAGCCGCCTTTCAGCAGGAAATTATCCTTGTATTGGCTGACGGACACCCGGTAGAGCAAACGTTCGTTGAAGTATCTTGCCAACAGATACATATACTTGTAACCAGTCTCGTTCATCAGATTGGCCAAACGTGTCCTGACCGACTTTCCGTAGTTTTTCTTTTCCATTATTCTATCACAATTTCAAGATAATTCTTCAATGTTGACCATACTCTTAAACATTTGGCATATTCTATTAACAGGCTGAGATTACGCCCTTCCTTTTTCAGGTAAGTACGTACGATTTCCGCACAGATGTCAAGACCTATTTTATTACGGTATTTTACCGCATCGCATACGCTACGCTCAAGATTGGTAATGCGTACCGAGTGTCCCGAAACCACTACTTCAACGACACCCAGCAAGAGATATTCCTTCTTCCAATAGTAGAGTGTGACGGGAAGCGATGGAGGGATAACAACCTTGCGCTTCCGCTCCACGGCTATACAAAATGAGGGAGGTATGGTTGTTGTGAGCTGGTAGTAGCTCCAGGCATTATACAGACATACCACACCACCAGGCACTATACGTTCCATGTCGGGCATAGTGTCAAGCAACGCATCAGGAGTGGCATAGACACCAGCGCGAACTCTCGTCAATTCGCCCCTATGTGCTGCCCTGTGAATACGCTTGTATTCTGCCATATTGGCCATGTCGGCCATGGTAATAACACCACCAAGTTCCGCGATTTTTTCACTGTACTTTTCCATAGGACCGCTTTTAACAGGTGCAACAATACAAACAAAATCCGAAAATCGGGATATATCTACGGCTTTTTTTGATTTATGCCGTAATTTTATGACAAACAGGCACATTCAAAGGCACGGCTAAGGAGGTAAGGCGGAGAGTATAAGCACGGGAAAAGCATGGGCAAGGGTACAGATGGGGAAAGCGGGAGCTATAAAAAATTAGGTTCATCCGGCATTTCGAGTGATGAACGCAAAAATATATAGTCAAAAAAGAAAACCGCTGAACTTGTTGTATATTTGAATAACCACTAACAAATATAT
>SFQP01000035.1 GCA_004562975.1 bacterium | reverse complement strand
GATTTCGTTAAGCCAAATGAGCAAAGCAAAACTTGTTTTAGCTTTGCCATGGCGAGAAATCGCACTTTTAAGAACGATTTCGTTAAGCCAAATGAGCAGAGTTCAAGCTCGCTTGAAAAGAGATAACAAAGAGAGATGAGGTCGTAAGTCTGCTTTCATTCCGCTCCAAGCGAACGGTGAAAGTCTGCTTACGACCTCATCTCTCTTATCTTTACCCGGCTGTTCCTGACAACACTGCAGGAAGCGGTGTGGGTGTTTCAGTCTAATGTGTTATTTTCGCCCGAAGGGAAGATGACCTGTGGCTTAAAGGTTTTCGCCTCTTCAGGGGTCATCTGTGCATAGGCCATGATGATGACTTCATCGCCCACCTGGAAGAGCCGGGCAGCGGCTCCGTTCAGACAGATGCAGCCGGAATGTGCCGGCCCGGTGATGACGTAGGTCTCAATGCGTGCTCCGTTGCAGTTGTTCACCACATGGACGTGCTCGCCGGCAACCAAGCCGCTGGCTTCCATCAGTGCCTCGTCAATGGTGATGCTGCCCATGTAGTGGAGATTGGCTTCCGTTACGCGGGCACAATGGATTTTTGATTTCAGAATGGAAAGCAACATGGATATTCAGGGAAACGAGCGCAGGCTTCCTCAAGCCCCGGCTTCTTTGTATTTAATATTGTCTATCAAACGAACGGGACGCTGACCACAATAACTATTTCAAAATATTCCACTTCCAGCCCCTTCGTGGCATTCAACGCGCCTACCACCAAATCGTGGGTTTCGGCCACGGTATGTGTCTGGGCAAAGGGCACGCTGCTCTTCAAGGCTTGGGAGATGCACACGGCGGTACGGCGTTCCTCCTCTGTGAGCAAGGCATTGCGCGAACTCAAAGCCAGTCCGCTCTCTTCACGCACGATGGGACAGGGACGCAACTCCAACTGAAAGCCCTGGTCCTTGACCATGGCGCGGATGACGGCTATCTGCTGGTAGTCCTTCTCGCCGAAATAGGCCCTGTCGGGCTTGACCCAAAGGAAGAGCTTGCTGACTATCTGGCAAACGCCGTTGAAATGTCCCGGCCCCCGAGGCTCTCAAGCAAAGCGCAGTCGGCTTCAAGCGTTCGGGGATAGTTCTTTAAATCGGTAGGGTCGTTGAATTGCGTGGGGTTCACGAACACACTCACCACGGTGCAGTCGTTTTCGGCTACGGCACGTTCGACCAGCGAGGCATGTCCGGCGTGAAGGGCTCCCATGGTGGGAACCAAGCCGATTTTCTTGCCTGCGGAGCGTTCTTCGGCCAGCACGGCCTCCAGTTCGCTCGTCTTTTGAATAATTTTCATTGTGCAGTATTTGAAGGAAAAAATGATGCCAAAGCCTCTGCGGCCCGGCCACATCTTGCACGGTGTGGAACAATAATTTCCCCGCACCGTCCGGAAGCACCCCCTCGGGGCTCCTTCCGCTCTTGGGGCTGCAAAATAACACATAAATTATGAGATAGCCCCCCGAAATGCACGATAAAAAGGCATTTTTTAACAAGAAGCCAAGTTCTGAAAACAGGTTTGGCACTTGCAATCCGTTTTTTTTACTAACTTTGCCTTCAAATTTACGTAACGGGCTTATTTATCACGATGTTTCTAACACCTTTTGCCTGCATCGTTGGCACGCAAAATGTATCAACAAACCGCATCCGGTAAGGAAGCCATGAAGAATAACAAGATGAAGTCTAAGAAAGTATTATTCATTACCCAGGAAATGGTACCTTACGTCGGCGAGACACCCATGGCACTCGACGGACGTAAATTGCCTCAGGCGCTCCAAGAACAGGGCTGCGAAATCCGCACCTTCATGCCGCGTTGGGGAATCATCAACGAACGGCGCAACCAGCTGCACGAGGTAATCCGCCTTTCAGGAATGAACATCATCATCGACGACACCGACCACCCGCTCATCATCAAAGTCGCCTCCATCCAGGCTGCACGGATGCAAGTGTACTTTATCGACAACGATGATTACTTCCACAAGCGCCGCATGATGGCCGATGAAGAGGGACAGGAATATCCCGACAACGTGGAAAGAGCCATATTCTACGCTCGCGGCGTGCTCGAAACGGTAAAGAAGCTCCGTTGGTGTCCTGATATGATATACTGTCAGGGATGGATGTCGGCCATCGTCCCCTTCTATATCAAAACGGCATTCCGCGAAGAACCGGCTTTCGCCAATGCCAAAGTGGCCTACTCGCTCTACGGCGAAATGCCCGACAGCCGGAAGGCCGAAAACTTTGCCGAATGCCTGCAATACCGCAACGCCAACATCGAAACGGCAAAAGAGGCTGGCATTGACTTCAGCAGACCCGATGCACTCGCACAAATAGCCGTGGCATTCAGCGACGGTGTCATCGAAGGCGAAACGGGCGTGCTCCCCGAAATGATGGAAATGGCCAAAGCAAAGGGATTGCCCGTTCTCAACGCTCCGGAACCTGAAGCCATGGCCACCACCTACAACGAATTCTTCGACAGTCTTATGGACTAAGCCGGACTTGCAATATTGCAATAGCAACCATACGACGATTACAAGCCGACGGGTTGATGTGACAAACGCTACACCTCCGTAACGTAGGATTTCAACCTATTCTTCTTGGAAACATGAACCCGTCGGCTTTTCTTTATAACCGCAGCCACATCGGTTATATTTTTATTCAGCCAAAAACTTCCGTTCACTCTCCCAATCAAGACTTTTCCCATGAACAAAATGCTCTGGCCCTTGCTCACGGCCACCCTGGTTTTCGCCGCCTGCGACGACAACACCCAAATGATTGGCATGGACATGATGCCCGACGGTGACAACATCACCGCCCAAGGAAAGGTTTACACCATTGACA
The DNA here is from genome assembly GCA_004562975.1 of bacterium. The sequence continues at coordinate 8,690 of SFQP01000035.1, read as the reverse complement.
CACGCACCGTACAGGTGGACTCCGTACTGGCCAACACCAGCACTTGCTACTTGGGAAGCCTCATTGACCCCGAGCTGCGTATCAAAACGACCTGCGACTTCCTCACCCAGTTCCACCTGCCCGAACAGTTCAGCCTGCCGCCCATCGACCGCATCGTCAAAGACGAAGGTGGCAACATCGTGGCTGACTCGTGCGACATCCGCCTGTATTTTGAAGAATACACCGGCGACTCCTTGGCTACCATGAAGCTGTCCGTTCAGGAACTGAGCCAGGACCACGTGATGGAAGAGTCGAAGGCTTACTATTCAAACATCGACCCCTCCGTCTATGTAAAGGGCGCAGAGGGTGTGAATAAAACGCTCACCTACAGCGTGAAAGACCTCTCGCGCCCCGAAAGCGAAACATCCGGCAGCACTTACTACCGCCAAATTGTGGTAAAACTGCCGCAGGACTATGGAACGAAACTGCTGAAAGACTACTACGAACACCCGGAATACTTTGCCAACACGTACCAGTTCATCCACAACGTATGCCCCGGTTTCTATTTCCAATGTGCCGGCGGAACAGGTTCGATGGTCAAGTCGAAGATGATGGCTCTTAACGTGTATTTCCAATATCATGGACAAACCGATGAGGGCAACGACACCATCGTGGACGGTATGCAGCGTTTCGGTGCAACCGAAGAGGTCATACAGAGCACACGAACGGACAATGAATATCCCGGAAGCATCTCCCTTGAGGAAATCAGCCGGCAGGCTTGCACCTACGTCAAGTCGCCCGCAGGCTTCTTCACAGAACTGACCTTGCCGGTACACGACATCGTGGCCGGCGAGCACTACACCGACAGCATCAACCAGGCGCAGGTTACCATCCGCAAATACCTCTCGTCGGCGAGCAGTTCGGAACTTCCCCTGCCCGCCCCCACTTACCTGCTCCTCGTGCGCAAAGACAAGATGAACGAGTTCTTCGAGCAGGACAAGTTACCCGATGGCTCCGATGCCTTCCTCAGCAGCAAGTTCACCTCATCGAGCAGTGCCTACCAGTTTGCCAACATTGCCCAGCTCATCACCAACCTGCGCTTCGAGCGCGACAAAGGCGCTGGGGTCAAACCCGGCGATGACGAGGCCACACGCAACGCCCTGTATGCTGAATGGGAACGGAAACATCCCGATTGGAACAAGGTGATGCTCGTACCAGTGGACGTAGCAACCATCAAAAGCAACAACTACTACGGACAGACCACCGAAACTATCCAGCGTGTCACCCACCAACTGGGCATGAACTCCGCCCGACTTGAAGGTGGCATGGGACAACCGTTGGAAATGCAGATTATCTACAGTCGTCTTAACCGCAAATAAGCATTGCACGGCATGAAAGCCCTCATCTTCGCGGCGGGCTTGGGGACACGTCTCAAGCCACTCACCGACCGTATGCCCAAAGCGCTTGTCCCCATAGGAGGCAGCCCTTTGCTGGCAGAGACGCTCCAACGGTTGCTCGGAGCCGGAGCAACGGAAATCGTAGTCAACATTCACCATTTCGGAGAACAGATTATACAATATCTGCAAAACAATCCTTGCCCCGTTCCCCTGCACATTTCCGATGAACGCAGGGCGTTACTCGACACGGGCGGCGGGTTGCGCCAGGCTGCCACCCTTTTCCGCACCGAGCCCGAAGCACCCATCCTGATACACAATGTCGACATCCTGTCGAATGCAGACCTCGGCGGGTTATATGCCTCATCGCTTACACACGATGCCTTGCTCTTGGTCAGCCAACGCGAAACCAGCCGCTATCTGCTGTTCGACGACGAGATGCGTTTGTGTGGCTGGACAAACATCGCTACCGGCGAGGTGCGCACTCCCTACTCCCAATTAGACATGAGCCGGATGCAGCGTTATGCTTTCGCCGGCATACATTGCTTCTCGCCACGTCTGTTGCGCCTCATGGAAGGCCGTCCTGCTGCCTTCCCCATCATGGACTTCTACCTATCGGTCTGTGCGCAAGCTGACATCCGGGGATTTCTCGCACCTGAACTGCAACTGTTGGATGTGGGCAAACAGGACACGCTCCTTGCAGCCGAAGATTTACTTCGCCAATATCCCACAGCGTAGTCCGAAAGGCCGCTGGCCGGAATGACACTACATATTCTTATCTATATAAGTTACCCAAAGGAAGAGAGCCATGACCTGAGCTCCCTTCCTTTCTTTTATTTATAAGATTGCCAATGCGCCTCAAATCCAACAAGCCTCATTGACAAATACCCAATAATCACCGCTTTTACCACCCGATTTCCACAGCTGCTGGGAAAAGGCGGTCAGGGTCGCCGAAGGCGGCTACAGAACGCAGCAAGTAGGCAGTGGAAAGTTTGGGGGTGCCACGATACACCTCGCGTCCGTTGAGCGAAATGACAACCGTTTGCCGCAAATTGACCAACTGCTCATGCAGGAAACAAATGATGCGGCCATGTTCGGCAGGAGTATAGGTCTTGTGGAACTTCAGTTCGATGCCATAGACAGGGTCGGTTTCCACACACTTGTACTCCACATTCTCCACCGTGATATGGATATGGTTGTCCTCCACCAGCACATCGTAACGGGTGCGCAGAAGGCTGTCGGGACGCTGCAGGACCAACAGATTGTAGAAACAGTTGCGATGCCGTCCGTCCATCTCATAATCCTCCCAGGTGAAACACTTCGGCCACGGATTTCTTTCAAAATGCAGCAGCCAGGGCGTAGTCTTGGAATAGTCAATGTGGTGTCCCTTGCCCGGTATCAGTTCCACGCGATGGCGATAGCCTGCGGGGTAAAGGTTCTCCAAACTGTCAAGGGCATCTTCCGTATAACGGGATAACTTGTTGCGATAGAAACCGCCGTCCTCTGCTCCTGTCCGCAGGTAGAAGCCTATGTTGGACAGATTTTCGGCGGGAGCATTCTTCAGGGGTTCACCGGCAGCCATGGGGCCGGCTGCAGCCAGATAGTCGGCATAAAACGAGGCCAGGCGTTGGCTGCCATAGCCCCCCTCGGAAATGCCGAACAGGTAGAGTCGTCGCGGATTGACATCGGGGCGCAGCAAGAGCTGGCGGAACAGTTGTTCCCAGGCGTACTGTTTGCTGCGTTGCCACCACCGGTACCAGCCTTGCTCGTTGGGAATTTGCGGAATGAAATAGAGAGCTGGCGCATCCTGAAAAGCGAGTGCCAGTTTCAAACCCGTTTGCCACTCCACCTCCTTCGGGCCTGACCCATGCAGATAGAGGAAGAAAGGATATCCCGACGAAGGACAAACGCCTTTGGCTCCGAAATAGAAAGGCATCACGGCATGAGGCTCCAGTTCTTCCGGCAGGTTCCAGCTATGGGGCACTGCATGGTTCAGACTGTCCGGTCCGGGCAGCAGTGTGCCAAAGGCATCGTCTCTCAAGAGTTGGGCATTGGCATCACGCCAAGCCTGCCACACCTGCCGGCGGTAATCCTCGAGTTTTTTGAGCGAGAAAGTCTTATGGGGAGGTTGCTCCTTCACTTCTGGAGTCCGCAACGCCTGCTCCAGCCACTGCTGATAAGCAACTTGCGCGGAAAGAGAAACTCCCGAAACGAGCCAAAGAAGAAAAAGGGAAAAGCGAAATTTCATGGAAACAAGGAATTGTAATCAGCGTGAACACACGGCATCAGTCATCATGGCCAAATCATCTGCCGAAAGTCCGGCAGCCTGCAGCAAGGCAGCATCGTCGCGCAGAAAATTCTCCGAAGACTGCTGCGTGTTGGCTTTGCGGTATCGCTCCACGGCAACTGCAGGCTTGCCGAGCAACCACGCGGCATGGCCAGCATTGAGCCAATCTGCGGCAGTGGGTTGGTCGGCCAGCACCTTCTCGTAGTAGCGTTCGGCCTTGTCGTATTGTTCCGTCAGCAGGTAACACCAGGCAAGCGCACGGTGCGGGAAAGTGGAATCGGGGTCAAGCCAATTGGCCTTGAAGAGGTGTTTGAACGCCTCGTCGTAGCGTTTCAGATGGATACAGCACTCTGCCAGCCGAAGCGAAGTGTCGGCATGGTCAGGCTCAAGTGAGTCAAGTTCTTCGTAGCAGTTGAGCGCTTTGTCAAATTGCCCCTCGTTACGCCACAAGGCGGCCAAGCGGCGCAACGTCCAAACGGAATGCGGCTTCATGCTATCGGCAGTGATGTAAGCCTCCAGTGCCTTTTGTTTTTGTCCTGTCTGTTCTGCACAATATCCCATCCGTTGATAACGTCCGGCAGTGCAGTGTTCCGGACTGATACGACTGTACAGGCCGAAAGCTAACAGCCAGGATTTGTCCTTGAAAGCCAAATCGGCCATGCGTCCGAGAAAATCGTTTTCCACAAGCAAACTGTCGAAAGGCGGATAGTCTGCCAAGAACATATTGAGTTTGAAAGGATTGACAAAGGCATCACGGTGCACAAAGAGATGACAGAAACGGTAGAACCCCTGTACATAGGAGCGCAAGGCTTCTTTGAAAGTGACTTCGGTCGGTTGATTGGTCCAGAAGTCCGTTCCCGGCGAGGCATCTCCGCCCATAGCCTCTTCCAGTTTCTGTTTCAGCCCCTCACCCATCACGCCTGCCGGCAGCATGGAAGCCATGAGGCAGAACGAGTATTTGTCGGAATCGCACAGGGCAGCTCCACGGACAAGGAGATTGATGGTAGGATTGTTGCGAGCATCCGCCGGAATGTCCGGATGGCGGAATGTGAAGGGCCAAAACCAGTTTGCCGCCACGGAAAAGAAGGGGAAGCGCTGCTTGAGCATTTTGAAAGTGCCCATATACATATCTGCGCCGCGCTGTTGCAGCTCCGCGAACTCACGCAGGTAGCTCGCCAGTTTGGAAGGCGTGCCGTCCTCCTCCCACTCGGGGTTGAGGTCGGCCTCACTCAGCTTGTCCTTCAGCTCCTCCAGCCCCAACGTCCGGTTGAGGCGCAATCCCTTCATGCGTTTCATCACCTCGGGCATCATCTCCTTTTGCAGTCCTTGCTCAATGCGTTGCGTTTCGAGGGTCAGGAAAAGCTGGGCCTGCAACAACTCCATCTCCTGCCGGAAACCATCGGCATCGGACAAAAGTTTCAAACGTGACACCACGTCGGGGTAAAGTTTCACGCGCTCCGCATGAAGCAAATGCACGAATATCAGCCCCACCATGGCACGCACCCTCAACATGACATCAGCTGAGAGGCACAAGTCGAGCAGGATGCGGTACTTGGCCACATCGAAAAAGCGCATGGCCCCCAGCGTCAGTCCGCTCACAGCCAGACAGGCCCGATAAAGGGAGGTTTCATCGTGAGACGTGGTGAACCAATCGCTCCACGCAGCCTCCTCTGCCGGAGTGAAGGGTGCCGAAAGCCACAGCATATTGAAAACTTCCGGCTCCATCCATCCATGATCAGGCATCAAAGACTCCCCTGAAATTCCCTCGCGGAGCGGTGAGTGCTTGCGATAAGCAAGGGCATAAAAAGAAGACTCTTCGGCAAGTTCACCGCGTCGTTCCAGCGCGGTGCTCAACTCATGTGCCCGCACCACGAAGTGGCGATACATGGCGTTTCGCGCCGGGTCGTCGGCTCCGCGCACCATATAGTCCAACAGTTGTCGGTAGGCTTCGGTCAGGCGTGCCAACTCATCGGCCTCATTGCCTGCTTTCAGAAAAGCTGCCATGCCACGCAGCGATTCAAGCGCCGAAAACAAGCGATTGTCCGCCAATGCCTTGCGGGCATCAGCCAAGAGGTATTTGTAAGTGTCTGATTGGGATTTGTCCATGCACTCTCAGGAATTACAAACTCAATATTTGATGGTATCGGCCACCGAAGCCGGCAGTCCGTATTCGCGTTGCAAGATGGCGGAGTAGGCCGCGTTTCCCTTTTGGCGCAAAGAGTCAAGTGCCATGTCGCGGGCCTTTTGCAGCAACTCCACCTGCCGGTTTGCCTGAGGCTGTTTGCGCCATTTTTCCCGCGCCACGAAACAACCGTTTTTCTCCTCCGTCTTTCCGGCATGAAGCACCTTGCAACCAGCGGCTGAAGCCATGGAGGCATAGGGCCAGCAAAGCATGGCGGCATCCACCTGCCCGTCTGCCAGCATACCCGTGCGCAACCTCTGGTTGTTGACTTGGGTACAATACACATCCGTCAGTTGGATGCCAGCACTTTTCAGGGCTTGTTCCAACGCTGTCAAAGCCGCCGAATGCCGGCTTGCCGCCACGGTGCGTCCGGCCATGTCTTTCACTTTAGCCACACGCAATTTCTTCGGCACGCAGAGTTGCCATGCCATCGCGGTCTGCCAGAGGGTGTTAACGCGGTTGGCCTTCTTGCCATAAGCCTGAAGAGAGGCGGGTTCCGTCCAGCCCACATCGGCCGAACGTCCCAGCAGGGCGGTGTCGCACTCCAGCTGAGAGCGATAGGAAGTTATCTGCACGTGAAGTCCCAAGCGGCTGAAAATACCGGACTGCCCGGCATAATAGAACGGCAGACACTCCCGGTTGGGCACCAACGCCAACCGCAGGGCGGTATCGGCAGGCTGGGTCCCGGAGGGCTGCGGTGCGGCCACGGGGGCTTGCTTCTGACAAGACGTAAGCAGCAACAGCGCAACGAGGCACAGGCTGTGACACTTGAAAAGAGTAGACATGAGCGGGTGAATTAGAAACGCATTTTGCCGATAGTCAAAATAAAAGCCCGCGAAGCCGTTGCTTGGCTCGCGGGCCTTTGTGTCAATGAATAATCCTGGATAAGATATTATCCCTTGATGGCTGCAATGCCGGGGAGTACCTTACCTTCGATGGCTTCGAGCAATGCGCCGCCACCAGTGGAGATATAAGAAACCTGGTCGGCCATGCCGAACTTGTTGATGCAAGCTACAGAGTCGCCGCCACCGATGAGCGAGAAAGCACCCTCGGCAGTAGCCTTGGCAATGGCTTCGGCAATGGCACGGGAGCCGCCGGTGAAGTTGTCAAACTCGAATACGCCGGCAGGACCGTTCCAAAGAATGGTCTTGGAACCTTCAATAGCATCGGCGAAGAGCTTGCGCGTTTCAGGACCTGCATCAAGCCCTTCCCAGCCTTCGGGAATAGCTCCGGCAGGCACCACCTGCGTATTGGCATCGTTGCTGAAAGAGTCGGCAGCCACACAGTCAGTACCCAGCACAAGGTTTACGCCCTTGGCCTTGGCCTGCTCAATGATGGAGAGAGCCAGATCCAGCTTGTCGTCTTCGCAGATAGAAACACCGATGTGGCCGCCACGGGCCTTGGCGAAGGTATAAGTCATACCGCCGCAAAGAATCAGGTTGTCCACCTTGTCCATGAGGTTTTCGATGATACCGATCTTGGTCGAAACCTTGGAACCACCCATGATGGCAGTGAAGGGACGCTTGATGTTGTTGAGCACGTTGTCAACGGCCTGCACTTCCTTCTCCATGAGATAGCCCAGCATCTTGTGGTCAGCATCGAAGCTGTCGGCAATCACGGCAGTGGAAGCGTGGCGGCGGTGAGCCGTACCGAAAGCGTCGTTCACATAGATGTCGGCATAAGAAGCGAGCACCTCGGCAAACTTCTTCTGGCTTTCCTTCATGGCCTTCTTGGCGTCGGCATAAGCGGGATCTTCCTTGTCAATGCCTACGGGCTTGCCTTCTTCTTCAGGATAGAAGCGGAGGTTCTCCAGCAGGAGCACTTCGCCGGGCTTCAGGGCTGCAGCAGCCTCGCCGGCCTTGGCGCAGTCGGGAGCAAACTGAACCTGCACGCCGAGATGCTGGCTCACAGCCTCCACAATCTGTTGCAGGGAGAACTTCGGGTTCACCTTTCCTCGTCGGTAATTTTACCATTTTCATCAAGAGGCACGTTGAAGTCCACACGGACAATCACTTTCTTGCCCTTAAAATCGCAAGTTTCAATAGTCATAATGTTTTTTATTTGAGGGAAAAATAAAGATTCGGAATCAAGCGCAATGTCATTGACACCACGCTGGCAAAAGTACAAAGTTTTTGGAAACTACTATAGCATACGCATTTAAAAAAACGGGCATTTCCGCCTGACTTTCGCGCAGACTTTTACGCCGGCAACCGCCGTTTACTTTTGCCCGGCAAAAGCTTTTGCCAAGTGGTCAAAGATTTCGTCCTTGCGGTCAATCGTAAAAGTGCGGAATTTGCCGCTGATGCGTGCCAGTTTCGTACCGTTCTTTGCCAAAGCGTGTTCGTCGGTGATCCAGTCCTCCGCGCGGCGGTCGTCGTCGAAGTCGCCGGCAGTAACCTCGGGGTCGTAGCGGTAATGCAGGCGGCGCAGTTCTATGCGTGCCTGCCCGTCCTCAACCTGGGCCACAAACTGATAGTAGAAACGTACCCGGTGGATCTGCCAGTTGGTACGTTTGAAATACATATACTCTTCGATGCTGGCCGCCACTGTACCTGCTTCGGGGTCATACTCCGTAATCCGCGCCTGAGGCAGCTGTTCGGGGCCGTCCACCAGTTCGCGCTGCACGAAGTCCTTGATGATTTCGGCAATCTGCCGGCGGCTCTGGCCCTGCAGGCTGTAAGTGCGGTCAAAACGGACGAAGCCGTCCACCACGGGCACAGTGCCGGCGGCATAGCGTTCGGTCACGGGCTTTTGGGCCTGGGTATGGAAAGGGAAGAGGCACAAAGCGAAAAGAATGATGAGAAGATTTTTCATAGAAGTATGGAATGAGAAAAATGAACAGATGGGG
>SFQP01000034.1 GCA_004562975.1 bacterium | reverse complement strand
TAAGTTTCGGCTGCGAGGGGATCTTCGCCGAGCTTCGAATCGAAAGTGGTGTGAGCGGCAATCGTGATGGCGTTGTTGCTGCAAGCGGTCATGACATCCTGCAGGCCGAAGATGCCGTAAGGACACCAGCCGCAGGTGTTGGAGGTGAACTCTTCAACAACGGGCATACGGCGGTAGCCTTTGTCGAGGGAGTAAACGTAACCGCCAACCACATTGTCGTTGTTGTCGGCCATTTCGTCGTCCACGCCATTCACCTTGGTTACGGTGAAGTTAGCGATGTCTGTGCCGGCCTCGTCGGAGAGCACTGCGGGAACCTTTAGTACGCTGACACCGTAGAAGGGGATGGGTTCGTTGAAGTTGTAAGTGCCATCAACAGACTTGGAACCCAAGCTGAGGGTGTAGTCAATCGACTTGATGGAGTCCAGACCGAGGTTCTCCAACTGAATGGCGGCGTTGCCACCCTTGCCCGTGTGCATATCGCCACGAACGGTGCTCATCGCAACAGGATAAGAGTCGTTGTCCTTCAGGCCGTTTTCACCTTCGGTCTCGATGGTAAGAGCAGCAGCGGCATAGAAGATACTGCCGTCCTGCTTCTGCAATTGGCCGGCGCTGAGAGCCGGGCCGAAGTTGCCATTGGCATCCACAACATTGATGTAGGCACCTTCACCCGTATGGGTGTTGTCCTCATAGTAAGGCAAAATGCCCTCGTACTTCGAAGCATAGGGGTCACTTTTCGAAGCACTGTAGTTGGCTATCCAACCGATGTAGACCACCTGCTCGTCGCCTGTAACCACGTAGTCGCAGGGCACCGAGTTCATGTTGAGGTCACCCGTGTTGGGGTCGATGCATTTCAACTCGTCGAGCGTAGCGGTCCACAAAGCCTGACCGGTCGTACCGTCCATCACGAACACCAGGATGTTGCTGTAGTTACCGGGCCATACGGCAAAGTTGATGGACTTGATGGTGTTGCCCGTATAGCGCGAAAGCATATCGCCATAGAAGAAAGCACCGAAGCCATAACCGGTGTAACCGTTCTTTTTCAGGGTGCCGGGGTTGAAGAGGGGCATCAATTCGCATTTCTCGATTTCGTCACCATTGACCTGGTAACTGATTTCCGTGCGCGAACGCAGGCTGGAAGCGCGCGACAGGTGCTTCGGCTGGTTCAGCGCAAAGGGGGCAGACTGCAGAGACTTGCCATTCAGCAAAGACTGGCCTTTCTGCAACTGCTTCTGTGCCCAAGCGGGCACTTCCTTCTTCTGGCCTAAGACAGAAGCGTTCTTTTGCAGCAGCTGGGCACCGGCGGGTGCGGCAAGCAGGGCTGCTGCAGCAAGAGAAAGTAAAAATTTCTTCATGTGAGTATTTATTTAGTTAAACGTGTTATGTTAGGTTGATGGAAAACGGTGTGGTACGGTGCGGCAAAGGTAATGGTTATATTTTATCACCCCAACATTTTTTTTGATTTTTCAAATTTTTGATGGCATTCCTGTTTCCAACGCTCGGTTTTGGCTGACACTCTGCTACATTCTGCCGACCGTTTTCGGGGCGTGCTCCAATGCGTTCCGACAAGTCCGCCACTTGTCGCGCACAAGTCCAGGACTTGTTTTTCCTAATCAGGGAGTAGAAAAAAATAGTCCTGGACTTGTTGTCAACAAACGGAGGACTCATTACGGAAGGGTCTCGAAGCGGACGGAAAAGAGCGGGAAGAGGCCGGAAGGCAGGGGATACGAACGCCCGGATGGGACACTTCGGAATGGCTGCAACAACTTACTGGCCCGCAAATGGGGGCGTATTCCGAAAAAAACCGTAAGTTTGCCCGTCAAACCCACAAACCGACACATCATGAAACGGATTTACAACTATATCGTGGCTGCCGTGGCCGCCATCGGGCTCTGTGCCTGCTCCGGCGACGATGCTCCTACCTTCAAGCCCGTACTGCCCACACGCGGGGGCGCACCCGTCAAGGCTGTCAGCAACCGGGGCAGCGTGGACCAAAGCTACGACTGGCGCTTCACTTACAAGAACGAACGGCTCACACAGGCCAACGGCACGGTGCGCGCGGCAGCCGACAGTTACGACAAGGCCATCACGATGACGGCCAACCTGAACTACGGCACGAACCAAGTGAAGGTGACGACCTCGAACGGCAGCGACACGCAGCTGTCGCTCAACTCTTCCGGCTATATCGTGGAAATGCGCGTGAACCGCAACGTCTACACCTTCTCCTACGGTTTCGAGGGACGCATCACGAAATGGAAGAAGACGGTCTACGAAGAGACCATCGGCGTGGGACCTTCGTATGTGACCACCGGCGACATTGACTACTCGGGCGGCAACATCTCCACCATCACTTATACGGAAACGGGCAATGCGCCCATCGTGCTGCATTTCACGCCGGCCGTGGAGCCGAACGCCAACGGGGTATTGCCCGCGGCGGTGACCAAGGAGCTGGGGCTCATGGGTTACGAATACCTGTTCTACGCCGGACTGTTCGGAGCGGCCACGCAGAACCTCGTGAAGTCCGTTGCCTACGAGTTCCCCAACGAACAGCTCAACTATACCCTCAACTTCAGCTACAGCTTCCGCAACGACGGCAACCTGGACCTGTGCAGCTACTACAGCAAGAACGGACAGCCTGCCTCGGTGAACTATGATTACTAAGGGGTGGCGCGACACGGCCCAAGCCGGCCGGCACACACCCAAACAAGTCCATAAACGTATGACACGACTGCTTTTCCTCTTCCTCCTTCTCCTGGCTCCCTGCACCATGCAGGCCCAGACGACCATCAAGTACGGCACCATCCATTACGACTCGCTGCTGGTGGGCCTGCCGCAGTATGCACAGGTGCAGCAGCGCATGGAAGAACTGCACAAGAAGTATGAATCCGAAACGGCTTACAACGAGCAGAACTTCAAACGCCTCTTCGCCGAGTTCCTGCAGGGACAGAAGGATTTCCCGCAGAACATCCTCATGAAGCGACAGCGCGACTTGCAGGAACAGATGGAGAAGTCCATCGCCTTCCGCAAGGAGGCCGACGCGCTGCTCCGAGCCGCCGAGGCTGACATGATGAAACCGCTCCGCGAGATGCTTGACGAGCTAATCCGCAACGTGGGGCTGGAAAGGGGATATGAGATGATCATCAACCTTGACACCCCGGCCTATCCTTTCCTTCACCCGTCCGTGGCAGAGGATGCCATGCCTTACGTGAAGGAGAAAATCGCAGAAACGGTACAACCCGGAAATTGAACCTTAAACCCTTCATTAACCCGTGACTCCCATTGGCGTTTTCGATTCCGGCTACGGTGGACTGACCATTCTCCATCAAATGCGGCAGATGTTGCCCCAGTACGACTACCTCTACCTGGGCGACAATGCCCGTGCACCTTATGGCACGCACTCCTTCGAGGTGATTTACCGCTACACGCTTCAGGCGGTGGAGGCACTCTTCGACCGGGGATGCCAACTCGTGATCCTGGCCTGCAACACGGCTTCAGCCAAGGCACTGCGCACCATCCAGCAGAATGACTTGCCACGGCTGGACCCCGAAAGGCGCGTGCTGGGCGTGATACGCCCCACGGTGGAGGCCGTAGGGCCGCTTACCCGCAGCCGCCACGTGGGACTGCTGGCCACGGCGGGCACGGTGAACTCCGGCTCGTACACGATGGAGATCAACAAGCTATGGCCCGACATCACGGTGACGGGACTGGCGTGCCCCATGTGGGTGCCGCTGGTGGAAAACTATGAGTTCGACTCGCCGGGGGCGGACTATTTCGTACAGAAACGGGTGGAGGGCATCCTGAGGCAGGACCCGCTGATTGACACGCTCATCCTGGGCTGCACGCACTACCCGCTGCTGATGAACAAGATACTGAAGTACACGCCGCCCGGCGTGCGCATCGTGCCGCAGGGCGAGTATGTGGCAGCGGCCTTGCGCAGCTATCTGAAACGTCACCCGGAAATGGAAGGCCGGCTGGGGAAGCACGGCCTGTGCCACTACCTGACCACCGAGAACGCCGAGAAGTTCAGCCAGAGCGCGACGCTCTTCATGCACGAAAGGGTGGAGGTGGAGAATATCAGCCTGACGTAGCCCGCCCTCGCCGTTCATGCGACGGACGGGGGATGTGACACCGCAGCAAGCCCATATAAATAATAGGAACGCGCGCGCGTAGGTGGCTGGAAACGACAATCCGTACAACATGGGACAACTTCCTCAGAGCAGGATGTTGCACCTCGTTGTCTGGGTTGTCGTTTCCTTTGAAAATCACTGCCAAAGCGCGTGTACATCACGGCCTTTCGGCCTCGTGTGCCATTTCCCTAAATAAAAAATGCCCTAATAATGATAAAAAGTGTAATTTTGCGACCATCAAATACAATAACAGCACAAACAATGGAAAACAAGCAATTTGCCAGAACGCTTGTCACGGCCGCATTGCCCTATGCCAACGGCGGCGTGCACATAGGCCATCTGGCTGGCGTTTACGTTCCCGCTGACATCTACGTGCGCTACCTGCGGCTGAAGCAGCGCGACGTGCTCTTCATCTGCGGCTCTGACGAACACGGCGTGCCCGTCACCATCCGTGCCCGCAAGGAGGGATGCACGCCCCAACAGGTGGTGGACCGGTACAACAAGATCATTTCCGAATCCTTCCGCGAATTTGGCATCTCCTTCGACAATTACGGACGGACCACCTCCGAGATTCACCGGAAGACCGCTTCCGACTTTTTCCGCAAGCTCTACGAAAAAGGGGAGTTCGTGGAGAAGGAAAGCGAACAGTACTACGACGAGGAGGCACACACTTTCCTGGCCGACCGCTACATCACGGGCGAATGCCCCCACTGCCATTTTGAACACGCCTACGGCGACCAGTGCGAGAAATGTGGCACAGCACTCTCACCCACGGAACTCATCAACCCCAAAAGCGCACTGAGCGGCTCGGAACCCGTGCTCCGCAAAACAAAGCACTGGTACCTGCCCCTCGACAAGCACCAGCAATGGCTGGAGCCGTGGATCACGGAACAGCACAAGGAGTGGCGCAGCAATGTCATGGGACAGTGCAAAAGCTGGTTTGACCTGGGACTGCAACCGCGCGCCGTGAGCCGTGACTTGGAATGGGGCATTCCCGTACCCGTGGAGGGGGCGGAAGGAAAGGTGCTCTACGTGTGGTTCGACGCGCCCATCGGCTACATCAGCAACACGAAGGAAATCCTGCCGGACACGTGGGAAACGTGGTGGAAGGACCCCTCCACACGGCTCATCCACTTCATCGGTAAGGACAATATCGTGTTCCACTGCATCGTGTTCCCTTCCATGCTGAAGGCGGAAGGGTCGTATATCCTCCCCGACAACGTGCCCGCCAACGAGTTCCTGAACCTCGAGGACGACAAGATTTCTACTTCGCGCAACTGGGCGGTGTGGCTGGACGAGTACCTGCGCGACTTTCCCGGCAAACAGGACGTGCTGCGCTACGTGCTGACGGCCAACGCGCCCGAAACGAAGGACAATAACTTCACGTGGAAGGATTTCCAGGCACGCAACAACAATGAACTGGTGGCCGTGTACGGCAACTTTGTGAACCGCGCACTGCAACTCACCAAGAAGTACTACAACGGCGTGGTGCCGCAGCCGGGAGAGTTTACTCCGCAGGACGAGGAAACGATCAGCGAGTTCCAGAACGTCAAGGCTGAGGTGGAACGCCTGCTCGAGGCTTTCCGCTTCCGCGATGCGCAGAAGGAGGCCATGAACCTGGCACGCATCGGCAACAAGTACCTGGCTGACGCTGAGCCTTGGAAGGTGGTGAAGACGGACCCGGAACGCGTGAAGACGGTGCTCTTCCTTTCGCTACAGCTGGTGGCGAACCTGGCGACGGCGTTCGAACCTTTCCTCCCCTTCAGCTCCGAAAGACTGCGCCGTATGCTGGGCATGGAGGCAGCCGAATGGGACCGACTCGGCAGCATTGACCTGCTGCCCGCAGGGAAACAACTGGCTGAGCCGGAACTGCTCTTCGAGAAAATTGACGACAGCGTCATCGAGGCGCAGGTGCAAAAACTGCTCGACACGAAGAAGGCCAACGAGGCGGCTAACTACAAGGCGGAGCCGGTGTTGCCCAACATTCCCTTTGAACAATTTGAACAGCTGGACATCCGCGTGGGTACGGTCCTCAGCTGCGAAAAGGTGAAGAAGAGCAAGAAACTGCTGAAGTTCGAAATTGCCGACGGACTGGAGAACCGTACCATCGTGAGCGGTATCGCACAACATTACAACCCCGAAGAACTGGTGGGTAAACAGGTGTGCTTCGTGGCGAACCTGGCCCCGCGTACCATCAACGGCATCGAGAGCCAAGGCATGATACTTTCTGCCGTCAACTTCGACGAATCGCTCAGCGTGGTCACCGTGGACCGTCCCGTAGTGGCAGGTAGCCGCGTGGGATAACCGCAACGCAACGCGCCGAAACCAACTTCGGATTTTCACAGAATTGTATGTCCCGGACAAGATGTCGGACTGACCGGTAACGCTTGCCCGGGACTTTTTTTCACACAGATTTTAAAAATCAGGACTTTCAGGGCTGCTCTGTACGCTCCTACGCCCGGCGTTGCAGGCGAACAGCGACAGGCTCCCAAACTGACATCTCTACCTTTCATCCCAACACTGCGGAACCTGACACAAAGCCGGGAACCGCCCGCCTAAACACCAATGATCCATTCTATGATTCTTACATACCGCTTCAGCCAAGCCGCAAGACGCATCTTGCTCTTGCTGCCGCTGCTGTGTTCCCTTTGTCAGACACAGGCCCAAAACGCGCAGAACCAGGTGAAACTGACACCGGACTTTCTGGCGAAAATTCAGAAATACTCCGATTTCGGACCTTTCCACGGGGGCTACGCTCTCGTGCAACGCGCCGGAAAATGGGGCTACATCGACACTGAAGGCAACGAGGCCATACCCTGTAACTACGAAACGCCACGACCGGTGAAGGATACTTTCGACCCAGACACGGTCTTCACTTTCTGCCACTACAGGCTGCGCACGCACCATGAACCGACCGAAGTGAGACTGCCCATCGTGCGCAACGGAAAATGCGGCTATGTGAACGCTATGGGCAAAGAGGTGATTTCATGCAAATATGCCGCCGCTGACGCTTTCTACGGTAACTTGGCACGCGTCCAGACTCAGGAGGGTGGATCCATGGGACTCATCAATACGCAGGGACAGGAGGTACTGCATTGTACCTACGACTACATAGAACCTTCACCCGTAGATGGTCTGATTTTCTGCGCCCGGAAGAAGGTCGACGGCGGATGGGAATGCGGACTGGTAGACACCACAGGTACGGCATTCGTACCGGAGGAATACAATGACTGCGGCCGCTTCCTCAACGACATGGTGGCCGTGTGCAAAAACGGCAAATGGGGCTACGTGAACAAACAGGGAAAGGTTTTTGTCCCCCTGAAGTTCGATTTTGAAAAGCTGCCTTACTCTTCCTACCACACGAAACTCAAGGAGACCCGCAATTCGTTCGCTTCCGAAGAAGCCCTGCTCAGCGAAGGGTTCTGTTTCCAACACGCTAAATACGGACAGAACAACGCGACCTTTACCAATGAAAAGGGCGACACCGTGCTGATTCTGCCCTACAATATCCAAAATACACGCTACTACGAAAACGAATCCGTTGACCAGACCGAAGTGCCTATCTTCAAGGAGGGCTGCGCCAAGGTGCGCGTGGACGGCAAATGGGGCTTTATCAATCCGTTGGGGGAATTTGTACTGCCACCCATATTCTACTCAGCAGAATCCTTCCGAAACGGTGTGGCTCTCGTGGAACGCGATGTGCTCGTCACCAGCCGCACGAACACGCAAAAGGTGCTCCACCTCAAAGGATTTGCCTCGCCCGACGGACAATGTACCCTGACTCAATCTTACATACGCAAAATGTGGCAGCTGGCACAGGCTAACCCCGCCCAGTTTGAACTGTATGATTTTCCGCAGGACGAGGAGGAAAGTGAATGGATTGTCAATCCTTTCGCCCCGTTCACCCTGATGGGGCTAACGCACAACGGTATGTCCGTGGCGTTCCGCGAGAGCGAAAGCGCACAGGGGACGTACTGCGTTGACTACGGCGTGGTACGCTACGGAACTGAGGTCGCGGTGCCTTTCCAGTACGACTGGCTCTACTTTGCCGACGAGGCTGACTCGCTTAACCTCTATGTGGGACGCGAGAACGACAAATATGGCGTGGTGCGCTCCGACAGCGTGGTGTGCCTCCCCTTTGTCTACGACCGGCTTAACGGCGCGGAACTGCTTGCAAAGGAATTCATCGCACTGCAAGGTGACAAACAGGGATATGTCACCCTCGCGGGAAAGGAAGTGCTGCCGTGCCGCTTCGACTTGGTGGAAAGGCCGCGCAAAGGGATGATCTATGCCACGTTAGAAGGCAAACGCGGCGTGGCGGACCTGAAGGGTAACACAATCGTACCCTTTGAATACAACTACGTCGGTGATTTCGCCAATAACTTGGCCTGGGTATCGCAAGATAAGCTATACGGATTGGTGACACGTCAGGGAAAGGTTTGCCAACCTTGCTGCATGAAAAATGTTTACCGCTTTGATCAAGAACTGAAAATACCCATCAACCCACAAATGCCGCCGCTATTCCAAAATGGACCGATATACTTTGAAACAGACAAGGGGCTGTGCGGACTGATGGACACGAAAGGCAAAACACTGGCCGAAGCCAAATACGACTGCATCAAACCTTTTGACGGCGAGGTAACGGCTTGCTGCCTGGAGGAGAAATGGGGATTCATGAAGCCAACAGGCGAAGAAGCGTATCCCTGTGTCTATGACAAGATGGTAGACGCCAAAGGACAGAAGGCTGACATCTCAGACGATCCTTTCAACTGCTCTGATTATATCCACGTGAGCCAACAAGACAAATGGGGATTGCTGAAAGCGGGCGGCGAACCGTGTATGGAAATCCGATACGACTCCATCGGCGGCTTCCACGATGACCGCATCCTCTACAAACGGGACAACCTCTACGGATTTGCCGACAAAGATGGTAAGGAAATCGTCGCGCCTACTTATCCCGCAGCCAAGGATTTCTCCGAAGGGCTTGCTCCGGTGTGGCAGAAGGAGGACAAGGTGCAATTCATTGACACCACGGGAGCCGTGGTGATCAAAGCTCACCGCTACGACAGCGTAGAGGGTTTCCGCGACGGTAAATGCAAAGTGAGCCGCAAGGACTCTACTTGGTACATTGACCGTGAGGGAAAGAAGATAAAGGAAAAATAACTAAAACATTCTGATAATACCACAGAACCATTATTACGATTGTCAAGTGGCGAACCATATCAAACCCCACATCGGGCTTACGATATAGTTCGCCACTTGGTATGATAGCAGGCCAAGCCCCAAAAGGCTTGTTTCAGGCCCCAGAAAGGAAGAAACCAGAGGTAAGGATATAATTTGTCCAACAGAAGGAGAAACGAAGCGGAGAAGCAAGGGAATTGGATAATACAAGGACTCCGAATGTACAGAACAAACATCGTACGGGTAATATCAACAGCCAACTACGGCACTAAAGGCAAGAGCACGGCACAGAGAGAAGAAGGAAAAAAGCTGAACGACGTAAAGACAACGCCAGAAGTATGAAGCACAGCAAAAAGGAAAAAATGGAAGTGTTGATGATCAAACGGCACAAAAGGTGGGCTGACAAAAAGATGCGGGATAAAGGCTTACAGATGAAAACGGGGAAGTAAAGAGGTGAAAAGATGAAGAGGTAAAGAGGTGAAGACGAAAAACAAAAAAACAATCTATCCGCAAAAAGCAAATCCCTCCCCCGGGACTGGCCCGGAGAAGGGAATGCGACTTGATTTGAAAAAAGGGGGCGGCGACCTACTCTCCCGCTTGCGCAGTACC
>SFQP01000033.1 GCA_004562975.1 bacterium | reverse complement strand
GAGATGAAGTACTCGAGCACGGACATTCCTTCCTTGAAGTTGGAGAGGATGGGGTTCTCGATGATCTGGGCACCTTCGGCACCGGCTTTCTGGGGCTTGGCCATCAGACCACGCATACCGGCGAGCTGGGCAATCTGGTCGGCAGAACCACGAGCACCGGAGTCGAGCATCATGAAGACGGCGTTGAAGCCTTGGTCGGCCTCGGTCATCTGCTTCATGAGGGTTTTCTTCAAGTCGGTGTTGACGTGGGTCCAGGTGTCGATGACCTGGTTGTAACGCTCGTTGTCGGTGATGAAACCCATGTTGTAGTTCATCGTGATCTGGTCAATTTCCTCGTTACCGCGATTGACGATGTCTACCTTCTCCTTGGGGATGATGATATCGTCGAGGTTGAAGGACAGACCGCCTTCGTATGCCTTGCGATAACCGAGGTTCTTGATACCGTCAAGGAACTCGCAGGCGCGGGCCATACCGACGGTCTTGATGACGAGGGTGATGACATCGCGGAGCGACTTCTTGGAGATGACGGTGTTGATGTAGCCGCACTCTACGGGGATGATTTCGTTGACAATGACACGGCCAACGGAGGTTTCGACGATGTGCTTGATGCGGTTGCCACGTTCGTCGAGATCCTCGACCATAACCTTGACGGGGGCATGGACATCCACGCGCCGTTCGTTGAAGGCGATGAGGGCTTCTTCAGGACCGTAGAAGGTGAGTCCTGCACCCTTGGCACCGGGACGGAGCTTGGTGATGTAGTAAAGGCCGAGCACCATGTCCTGCGAGGGCACGGTGATGGGCGCGCCGTTGGCGGGGTTGAGGATGTTGTGGCTCTGGAGCATCAACATCTGGGCTTCGA
This sequence comes from bacterium, assembly GCA_004562975.1. Next base: position 10,684 of record SFQP01000033.1, on the reverse strand, counting down.
GGATAGCCTCGTTGCTCAAGGGGAGGTGTACAGCCATCTGGTCGCCGTCGAAGTCGGCGTTGAAGGCGGTACAGGCAAGGGGGTGGAGCTGGATGGCCTTGCCTTCAATCATCTTGGGCTGGAATGCCTGGATACCGAGACGGTGAAGGGTCGGGGCACGGTTGAGCAACACGGGATGGCCTTTCATGACGTACTCCAGGATGTCCCAGATGATGGGCTCGCGGCGGTCGACAATCTTCTTGGCACTCTTGACGGTCTTGACAATGCCGCGCTCAATGAGTTTGCGGATGATGAAGGGCTTGTAGAGCTCGGCGGCCATGAGCTTGGGCAGACCGCACTCGCCCATCTTCAGCTCGGGACCTACCACGATGACGGAACGCGCAGAGTAGTCGACACGCTTACCGAGGAGGTTCTGGCGGAAACGGCCCTGCTTACCCTTGAGGGAGTCGGAAAGGGACTTGAGCGGACGGTTACTGTCGCTCTTGACGGCAGAACTCTTGCGGGAGTTGTCGAAGAGGCTGTCGACGGCTTCCTGCAACATACGCTTTTCGTTGCGCAGGATGACATCGGGAGCCTTGATCTCGAGCAGTCGCTTGAGGCGGTTGTTGCGGATGAGCACACGACGATAGAGGTCGTTGAGGTCGGAAGTGGCGAAACGGCCACCGTCCAGGGGTACGAGCGGACGCAGGTCGGGCGGGGTGACGGGGATGACTTTCATGATCATCCACTCGGGCTTGTTGCGCTCGCGGCTGGTGCGGAAGGACTCTACCACCTGCAGACGCTTGAGTGCTTCGTTCTTGCGCTGCATGGAGGAGTCGGAGTTGGCCCGGTCGCGGAGCTCGTAGGAGAGTGCGTCGAGGTCGATGCGGGTGAGGAGGTCGTAAATAGCCTCGGCACCCATCTTGGCGATAAACTTGTTGGGATCGCTGTCCTCGAGGTACTGGTTGTCCTTCGGGAGCTTCTTGAGGAGTTCGAGATACTCGTCCTCGGTGAGGAGATCCTGCTCGGCCACGTCGTCGGCCAGCACACCGGGCTGGATGACCACGTAACGCTCATAATATATAATGGAGTCGAGCTTCTTGGTGGGGATGCCAAGGAGGTAGCCCATCTTGTTGGGCAGGGAACGGAAATACCAGATGTGGGCCACGGGGACTACCAGCTGGATGTGGCCGGCACGCTCGCGGCGCACCTTCTTCTCGGTGACTTCCACACCGCAACGGTCGCAGACGATGCCTTTGTAACGGATGCGCTTGTATTTGCCGCAATGGCACTCGTAGTCCTTGGTGGGACCGAAAATGCGCTCGCAGAACAGACCGTCGCGCTCGGGCTTATAGGTGCGGTAGTTGATGGTTTCGGGCTTCAAAACCTCACCATACGAATTAGCCATGATTTCTTCGGGCGAAGCCAAACCAATGGTAATCTTCGTAAAGTTACTCTTTATCTTATTGTCTCTTTTAAATGCCATGTTCTAAGAATTGTTGAGAGTGGGTTGTTGGTTGTGTCCCCCTGTGCCTGACCGGAGAGAAGGGCCTCTCCGGCGGGACGGGGGCGGTGAGGCTGTTAATCGAGCGAAACGCTCAGGCCCAAGCCGCGCAACTCGTGGAGCAATACGTTCAACGATTCGGGAATGCCCGGCGTAGGCATGGGTTCGCCCTTGACAATGGCTTCGTATGCCTTGGCGCGGCCGGTAACATCATCGGACTTGATGGTGAGGATTTCCTGCAACACGTGGGAAGCACCGAAGGCTTCGATGGCCCAGACTTCCATCTCTCCGAAACGCTGACCACCGAACTGGGCCTTACCGCCCAAGGGTTGCTGCGTGATGAGCGAGTACGGGCCGATGGAACGAGCGTGCATCTTGTCTTCAACCATGTGGCCGAGTTTGAGCATGTAGGTGACACCCACCGTGGCCTTCTGGTCGAAAGGCTCACCCGTGCCACCATCGTAGAGCTGCGTGGAGCAGTAACGGGGCAGCCCGGCCTTGTCGGTCCACTCGCACAAGTCATCGAGCTTGGCACCGTCGAAGATGGGGGTAGCGAATTTCACGCCCAGCTTGCGGCCGGCATAGCCGAGGACGGCTTCGAATATCTGGCCGAGGTTCATACGCGAAGGGACGCCGAGGGGGTTGAGCACGATGTCGACCGGGGTACCGTCGGCAAGGAAGGGCATATCTTCCTGACGGACTATCTTCGACACGATACCTTTGTTACCGTGACGACCGGCCATCTTGTCGCCCACGCCGATCTTGCGCTTCTTGGCCACATAGACCTTGGCCTGCTTGATGATGCCGGAGGGCAGGTCATCGCCGATGGTGATGGCGAACTTCTTGCGCTTGAGCACGGCATCGAGCTGGTTGTGCTTCTTGAGGTAGTTGATGACCAGCTGGCGCACCAGTGTGTTGGTGTGTTCGTCATCAGTCCAGCCGTGAAGTTCAACAGCGGTGAAGTCAAGGGTGGAGAGCACGGACTTGGTGAACTTGGCATCCTTAGCAATCACTTCGGAACCTACGTTGTCCTTGACTCCCTGCGATGTCTGGTCATCCAGCAAGGAGAGGAGCTTGTCAATCATGATGGACTTCAACTCGCCGACTTCCTTGTCGAACTCCTCGTCGAGCTTCTGGAGCATCACCTTGTCGGCAGCCTTGGAGCTGCGGGTTTTCTGTACACGCGAGAAGAGGCGTTTGTTGATGACGACACCTGCCAGTGAAGGGTTGGCCTTGAGGGAAGCGTCCTTCACGTCGCCGGCCTTGTCGCCGAAGATGGCGCGCAGCAGTTTCTCTTCGGGAGTGGGGTCGCTCTCGCCCTTCGGGGTAATCTTTCCGATGAGGATGTCGCCAGGTGCCACGCGGGCACCGATGCGGACGATACCGTTCTCGTCAAGGTCCTTGGTGGCATCTTCGCTGACGTTGGGGATGTCGTTGGTGAACTCTTCCATACCACGCTTGGTTTCGCGCACTTCCAAAGAGAACTCGTCGACATGGACGGAAGTGAGGATGTCTTCGCGGACGATGCGTTCGTTGAGCACAATGGCATCCTCGTAGTTGTAACCCTTCCAAGGCATGTAGGCCACGAGGAGGTTGCGGCCCAGTGCCAGCTCTCCGTTCTCAGTGGCATAACCTTCAGTCAGGATGTCGCCTTTCTGCACCCGCTGTCCCTTCTCGCAGATGGGACGGAGGTCGATGGTCATGTTCTGGTTGGTGCGGCGGAACTTGGGTATGTCGTATTCCTTGACGTTGGAGTCGAAGCTGACGAACTCCTCGTCTTCCGTACGGTCGTAGGCGATGCGGATGGTAGTGGCATCAACGTATTCTATCACACCATTGCCCTCGGCGGTAATCATGGTGCGGGAGTCTTCGCACACTTGTTTCTCTATGCCGGTGCCGACAATGGGGGCTTCGCTGCGGATAAGGGGAACGGCCTGACGCATCATGTTGGAGCCCATCAACGCACGGTGGGCATCATCGTGCTCCAAGAAGGGAATGAGGGAGGCGGCGATGGAGGCAATCTGCTGCGGTGCCACGTCAATCAGCTCTACCTGTGCAGGAGGCACCACGGGATAGTCGGCATCCTGACGGCATTTTACTTTGTCGCGGATGAAGGTACCGTCATCGTTCAACGGGGCGTTACCCTGACCGATGATTTTTCCTTCTTCCTCCTCTGCCGAGAGGTAAACGACATCGTCGTTGTTGAGGTCGACAATGGAATTTTCCACCTTGCGGTACGGCGTTTCGATGAAGCCGAGGCTGTCAATCTTGGCGTAAACGCAAAGGGAGGAAATCAGACCGATGTTGGGGCCTTCCGGAGATTCGATCGGACAGAGGCGGCCGTAGTGGGTATAGTGTACGTCGCGCACCTCGAAACCGGCACGTTCACGCGACAGACCGCCGGGGCCCAGGGCCGAAAGGCGGCGCTTGTGGGTGACCTCGGCCAAGGGGTTGGTCTGGTCCATGAACTGCGACAAGGCATTGGTGCCGAAGAAAGAGTTGATGACGCTCGAGATGGTCTTGGCGTTGATCAGGTCGGTCGGGGTGAACACTTCGTTGTCGCGTACGTTCATGCGCTCACGGATGGTGCGGCTCATACGGGCCAGACCGATGGCGAACTGGTTGGAAAGCTGCTCGCCGACGGTGCGGACACGACGGTTGCTCAAGTGGTCAATGTCATCGACCGAAGCCTTGGAGTTGATCAGCTCGACAAGGTACTTGATGATTTCGATGATATCCTCACGGGTCAGCACACGCACGTCCATGTCGGTGCCGAGATTGAGCTTCTTGTTGATGCGGTAACGTCCCACCTCGCCCAGGTCGTAACGCTTTTCCGAGAAGAAGAGGTTGTTGATGACTTCGCGGGCGGAAGCATCATCGGCAGGGTCGGCATTACGCAACTGGCGGTAGATGTAGAGCACGGCCTCCTTTTCGGAGTTGGAGGGGTCCTTCTGCAGGGTGTTGAAGATGATGGAGTAATCGGAAGCGGAAGCCTCTTCGTAGTGGAGGAGAATGCTCTGTGCTCCGGATTCGATGATGGCATCCACGTGTTCGGGTTCGAGCACCGTCTCACGGTCGAGGATGACCTCGTTACGCTCGATGGATACCACCTCACCGGTATCTTCGTCCACGAAGTCTTCCACCCAGCTCTTCAGCACACGGGCGGCGAGCTGGCGTCCGATGACCTTCTTCAGGTTGGTCTTGTTGACCTTGACCTCTTCGGCGAGTTTGAAAATCTGGAGGATGTCTTTGTCAGTTTCAAAGCCGATGGCACGCAGGAGGGTCGTAACGGGCAACTTCTTCTTACGGTCGATATAGGCGTACATCACGTTGTTGATGTCCGTGGCAAACTCAATCCACGAACCCTTGAAGGGGATGATACGGGCGGAATAAAGCTGCGTACCGTTGGCGTGGATGCTGGAACCGAAGAAAACGCCCGGTGAACGGTGGAGCTGGGAAACCACCACACGCTCGGCACCGTTGATAATAAAGGTGCCGTTGTCGGACATATAAGGTATGGAACCCAGGAAAACGTCCTGCACAACCGTATCGAAGTCCTCGTGGTCGGGGTCGGTACAGTAAAGTTTGAGCTTTGCCTTAAGGGGCACGCTGTAGGTCAGTCCGCGTTCGAGACATTCCTGAATGGTATAGCGCGGCTCATCAATGTAATAGTCAATGAACTCCAGCACAAAGTTGTTGCGAGTATCGGCAATGGGGAAATTCTCAGCAAAAACTTTGTACAGGCCGTCATTCTTGCGCAATTCGCTCGGTGTATCTAACTGGAGGAAATCACGGAAGGACTTTAACTGTACGTCCAAGAAATCCGGATAGGGCATCGGATTCTTTACGGAGGCAAAGTTTACGCGTTGGTTGATTACTCTGGAAGACATTCGAAGAGATATATTGGGGGATGAAAGAAAAAGGGGACACTGGACGTGTACGGTTCGACACGTAAGCAGGCATCGTGCGTTGCGCCGTAGTAAGGCCGCATACCACACATGAAGACACAAAAAGGTTATGAACCCTCTACCAGAGGATCCATAACCACAGAAATATTATGCGCTAAATTATGCGAGTTCTACTTCAGCACCAGCTTCTTCAAGAGCCTTCTTGAGTGCTTCAGCTTCTTCCTTGGCAACGCCTTCCTTCACCTTGCTGGGAGCTCCGTCAACGAGTTCCTTAGCTTCCTTCAGGCCAAGACCGCAGTGTTCCTTCACAGCCTTAACAACCTGGAGCTTAGCAGAGCCTGCGCTCTTGAGAACTACATCGAAAGATGTCTTCTCTTCAGCGGCGGGTGCACCAGCAGCGGGGCCGGCAGCAACTGCAACAGCTGCAGCAGCGGGTTCAATACCATATTCATCCTTCAGGATGGTTGCCAACTCATTTACTTCCTTCACTGTCAAATTTACCAATTCTTCAGCGATAGCTTTGATATCTGCCATTGTTGTAATGTATTTGTTTTTTGTTTTCTAAAAGTTAATGGTAATCGGAATGTTCCGAAAATTACTCGGGACGTTCGCCCAAAGTTTTGAGTACGCCGTGAATGGTCTGACCTCCGCTCTGGAGAGCTGAAACAACATTCTTGATAGGCGATTGGAGGAGTGCAACAACGTCGGCAATAACCTCGTTCTTGCTCTTGATAGCGCAGAGAGCGTCAAGCTGGTCAGCTCCTACGTAGAAGCCCTCTTCAGCATAAGCAGCCTTCAAGCCGGGGATGCCGTCCTTGCCAACTTCCTTGATGAGTTTGGCAGGAGCATTAGCCACCTGACTGAAGAAAACAGCCGTTGTACCCTTCAAGGAGTCGTAGAGGGGAGAATAGTCGATTTCCGCAGCTTCGAAAGCCTTGTGGAGCAACGTATTCTTTACAACAACCATTTTGATTTCGCTACCGAAGCATTTGCGGCGCAGGTCAGAAGTGGCCTGAGCGTTCATGCCCGTAACATCCACCAAATAGAAGTGAGCATACTCCTTGAGTTTCTCACCCAGTTGTTCAATGATGATAGCTTTATCTTCCTTCTTCATGATGTAATTCTTTAGATTTCTTCTACGGATTTAGGATCAACCTTGATACCCTTACTCATGGTAGAGGAAAGATAAATACTCTTGATATAAGTACCCTTGGCGGCAGCAGGTTTGAGTTTGATGATCGTAGCGATAAACTCTTTGGCGTTACCAAGGATTTGTTCGGGTGTGAAAGAGACCTTACCGATAGAAGTGTGAACGATACCGGTCTTGTCCACCTTGAAGTCGATCTTACCCTGCTTTACCTCGCGTACGGCCTTGGCCACATCCATGGTCACCGTACCGCTCTTGGGGTTAGGCATCAATCCGCGGGGACCGAGCACACGACCCAGGGCACCAATCTTACCCATGATGGCAGGCATCGTGATGATAACATCCACGTCAGTCCAGCCACCCTTAATCTTGTCGATATATTCGTCAAGACCTACATAGTCAGCACCAGCTTCTTTGGCAGCAGCTTCAGCTTCGGGAGTACAGAGACACAGAACGCGTACCTGCTTACCCGTACCGTTGGGAAGAGAAACCACGCCGCGAACCATTTGGTTAGCCTTGCGGGGGTCAACACCCAGACGGACATCAATATCCACAGAAGCGTCAAACTTGGTGGTAGTGATTTCCTTCACCAAGGCAGCAGCTTCCTTCAGTGTGTAAGCTTTCCCTGCTTCAATCTTACCGGCCACCAACTTCTGGTTTTTTGTCAGTTTACTCATTGTTCAATTGAAGTTTAATAGTTATCCAGGGAAATCGCCCTTAACTGTGATACCCATGCTTCGTGCAGTACCTGCAACCAAGCGCATAGCACTATCCACTGTGAAGCAGTTCAAGTCGGGCATTTTATCTTCTGCGATAGCCTTCACCTGGTCCCAAGTAATCTCGGCGACTTTATTGCGGTTAGGCGCAGCTGAGCCTTTCTTTTGTTTGGCTGCTTCCAGTAATTGGATTGCCACAGGAGGGGTCTTTACTACGAAAGAGAAAGACTTGTCATTGTAGTAAGTAATGACAACCGGCAACACCTTGCCAGCCTTGTCCTGAGTTCTGGCGTTGAACTGCTTGCAGAAATCCATGATGTTGATACCCTTGGAACCAAGAGCAGGACCAACAGGAGGAGATGGATTTGCAGCGCCGCCCTTAATCTGTAATTTGATTAATCCAGCAACTTCTTTAGCCATTGTTATATAAAAAAATTAAAGATGACGACAGGAACATTGGGCACGTAACAAAAATACCCTTATTCCTTTTCTACCTGCATAAAGCCCAGGTCAAGACCCGTGTTCCTTCCGAACACCTTCACGGTGACGGTCACTTTCCGTTTCTCGTCGTCGACTTTCTCGACAACGCCTGAGAAGCCGGTAAACGGGCCATCGATGACCTTTACACTTTCGCCTGCGACAAACGGTATTTCGATTTCCTGAGGAACATCCTCCAGTTCGTCTACTTTACCGAGGATACGGTTCACCTCCGACTCCCTCAGGGGAGTGGGGTTGTCCATTCCACCCAGAAAGCCCAACACGTTCGGCGTGTTGCGCAATTCGTGAACGGTCTCACCAACCAGTCTCGCCTCAACAAGGACATAGCCGGGAAGATAAAGCCTTTCTTTGACAACCTGCTTGTTGCCACGGATTTGCTTGACCTTCTCGGTTGGAATGAGCACCTGCGCTACATGGCCGCCGAGGCGGCCATTCTTGATTTCAGCGTCGATGTACTCCTTGACCTTTCCCTCTTTACCACTGATAGCACGCAAAACGTACCATGCCATTTCTGCCTGTGCCATCGTTGTTTCAGATTTGAGGGTAGATAAATTGCATGAGCGACTCAAATACCGTATCCATCAGAAACACCACGAGAGCTATGATTATGGAAGCGGTTAACACAACAATCGCGCTGTGAGTCAATTCCTTTCTCGTAGGCCATGTGGTCTTTTGCGATAGTTCGTCGTATGAATCTTTGCAAATTGCAACTACTTTCTTGAACATACTGTTTTAAATTAGCACGGGAAGAGAGGCTCGAACTCCCGACACCTGGTTTTGGAGACCAGTGCTCTACCAACTGAGCTATTCCCGTAAAAATAGGCCTTACTCGTTCGGAGCAAGGTCCTATTTTCCATTTTGTCACCTGAGGTAATCCAGTGGATTAGTCAAGGATTTCAGTGATCTGACCGGAACCTACCGTACGGCCACCTTCGCGGATAGCGAAGCGGAGACCTACGTTGATGGCTACAGCGTAGATGAGTTCTACAGTGATTTCCACGTTGTCACCGGGCATAACCATTTCGGTTCCTTCGGGGAGGTGGATTTCACCGGTGCAGTCCATCGTACGGAGATAGAACTGAGGACGATACTTGTTGCCGAACGGAGTGTGACGGCCACCTTCTTCCTTCTTCAGTACGTAGATGGAAGCCTTGAACTTCTTGTGCGGAGTGATTACACCCGGGTGAGTGATAACCATACCACGCTTGATTTCCTGCTTGTCGATACCACGGAGGAGCAGACCTACGTTATCACCTGCTTCACCCTGATCGAGGAGCTTGCGGAACATTTCAACGCCGGTAACAACAGACTTCTTGTCTTCGCCGAGACCGAGAATCTGAACTTCGTCACCTACCTTGATAACACCGGTTTCAACACGACCGGTAGCAACAGTACCACGGCCAGTGATAGAGAACACATCTTCAACAGGCATCAAGAAAGGCTTATCCTTGTCGCGCTGGGGTTCCTGAATCCAGTTGTCAACAGCATCCATGAGCTCCATTACAGAGTCAACCCGCATTTCCATCTCAACGAGTTCGAGCATTTCCTCGTCGTCTACCATGTCGCACTTGTTCAAGAACACAACGAGACGGGGAACGTTCACCTGACGGGCGAGAAGGATGTGTTCACGAGTCTGGGGCATCGGACCGTCGGTTGCAGCAACCACGATGATAGCACCGTCCATCTGAGCAGCACCAGTAACCATGTTCTTAACGTAGTCGGCGTGACCCGGGCAGTCTACGTGAGCATAGTGACGCTTTGCAGTTTCATACTCGATGTGAGCAGTGTTGATAGTGATACCACGTTCCTTTTCTTCGGGAGCGTTGTCAATCTGATCGAAAGACTTCACATCTTCGCTACCGAAACCCTTGTTGTGGAGGGTCAAGGAGATAGCAGCAGTCAAAGTCGTTTTACCATGATCGACGTGACCGATCGTACCGATGTTAACATGCGGTTTGGTACGTTCAAATTTCTCTTTAGCCATAGCTGTTATTTATTTGTTGATTAAATTCAGAGTTAATAGACTATACGAACAAAAGAGCTGTTAGTGAGACTTGAACTCACGACCTCTTCCTTACCAAGGAAGTGCTCTACCGCTGAGCTATAACAGCAAAAAAATGGAGCGGAAGACGGGGCTCAAACCCGCGACCCCCAGCTTGGAAGGCTAGTGCTCTATCGACTGAGCTACTTCCGCAAGGCTTGCTATTGCAAGTGTGGGCAAAGATGGATTCGAACCACCGAAGGCGTAAGCCAGCAGATTTACAGTCTGCCCCATTTGGCCACTCTGGTATTTGCCCATATTTCAAAAACCTCTGTGCGTTGTTTTCAGCAGAAGTATCCTCGAAACGGCTGCAAAGGTAGGCATATTTTTTATCGCACCAAATGTTTTGCAGTTTTTTTTGGAAGAAAAGCTGAAAAATTCGTGCAGATGCCTGCCGACAAGTGCTTTTGCAAGCGGTTTCTGTGGCTGGTTTACCCTTCCTAGCCTGTGCTGGCCTCCCCACCCCACTCCTTGTTATATTATATGGTGTCATGTTGTCCGGCAGTGGGCGAAACATCCGACTGACTTTGGCAGTATTCTTTTTAAGGGGATGGGAACCATGCCTAACAGGAAGCAGGGGTGGCTGCAACAAGTCCAGGACTATTTTGTTCAAGTCGGCGAGTAGTAAAAAAGAGTCCTGGACTTGTAAGCCACAAATGCCCGATGGTTGGAACGGAGTGGAAGCGGATGGTATGAAAGCAAGAAATGCAAAATTGTATAAAAACTTCAAGTTTCGCGAGTGTAAAGGTTATGAGGAATAAGGTTATGAGGTTATAAAGTTACTGTTAGAAGTTTTGCATATCAGAAAAGACGATACTCCGAGGGTAACTTTATAACCTCATAACCCAGAGAGCGAAGCGACCCTAACCTAATAACCGATAAGTTTCGCAA
>SFQP01000032.1 GCA_004562975.1 bacterium | reverse complement strand
CGGGGCGATGTTGGGCGGTATGACAATGTCGCGGTAGTCCGGGTAGATGCGTGCCGCCTCCTTTACCGCTGTGCTTTGTTCGGGGATGCGGGCTTCCGGTCCGGCGCAGGCTGCAAAGAGAACCGGCAGCAGGAGCGCCGCAAAGAGAAATAGCTGTTTCATATGATGCAAAAGTTTTGGTTGAGGGCTGAACCCATCACCTGGTCGGGGTCGTTGTTTTCCGTGTAATAATAGTAGACGTAAGTGCCCAACCAGCGGTCGCGCAGCTCGTGGCGCAGGGCGAGGCGGTCGCCCACGTAAGGCTTGGCATCCATCAGGAAGGAACGTATCTCGTCGGGCACGAAGCGTCCCACCTGCGGGAAGGCCTGGAGGAGCTCCGGCTTCTTGAGTGCGAGGATGGCCACGGCCTGCTGTACGCAGGCCGGGAAGGGCATGCCCTTCTGCGCCATGATCTGTGCGCGGGGGAGGAATGATTGCAAATCCTTGGAGTACAGGCAGGCCGCCACCGAGGTCTGCAGCACGGCATCCGAACCTTCGTGCAAGCCCATGTTGTAGCCGAGGAAGGTGGGCGGCTGGTAGTTTTGCTCGAAGCGCGTCTCGCGGGGGTAGCGCGACAGGATGTCGTGGAATGTCGGCTCCGCGTCGATGCGCTGCTTGTTGCCGATGAGCGGTTCGTAGCGGTCGGTGAAATCCTGGGTGAAAGGCATGGCTTTGATGAGGTGCATATATTTGCGGCACAGGGCTTCTTCGCCGTTGAGCAGGGAGCAGAGTGCCAACTGCTTGAGGGTGAAGAGGCGGGGGCCGTCCATCACCAGCTTGTCCATGGCGTTGCGGTAGCCGGCGTTGAGCAGACCGGCGTGGAGGCTGCAGTCGGCCAGGAAAAGACCGTATTCCTCACTGCCGTCGTGCTTCTCCAGCCGTACTTCGGGATATTCGTAAGGAATGTCGAACACGCCGTCCAGCAGCTGTCCCTTCTGGAGCAGGGCGATGGCGTGGTAGGCCGCCACGGCACGGCTCGGCTGCCGCGCACTGCGCGCCTGTTCTATCATCTCGTCCCACCGTTCTTCGGCGCAGAGGTTCTGGAGGCGTGCCGTCAGGATTTCGTTCTCGTTGAAGCGGAGTGCGGCCCAAGAGGTGGCGGCCATTACCGTCAGCACCACCGCCAGACCGTAGGGGCGCACGGCCTCGGCTGTCCGGGCGGCGGCTTTGCGGCGCAAGAGCCATGCCACGGCGGCCAGGACCGCCGTGAGGAGCAGGCAGACAAGGGCTATCAGCAGGAAGCGCGACGGCTCGTTCTTGTAGTACAGGTTCGTGCCTTGCCACAGCATCCATCCGATTTGCGCCACGGGCAGCAGGAAGCCCAGTCCCTCCCATGGGCGCGGCAGCCGCAGGGCATAGTCGGCGAAGCGTGCCGTCAGCGTGTAGACGGCGGCGAGCAGCAGTCCGCCTACGGCGGTCCATTTGAACAGCAGCAGCGGCCAGCGCATCACCCACCACAGCCGGCCCCAGGGTTGGCTGAGCAGGTAGTACATCGTGTCGGACGAGGTGGAGACATAGTTGTCCTCGGCGGTGCGGACCAGTACGTCGCCGTAGATTAAGGTGAGGAAGGCGAACAGGGCCGCCAGTCCCATCCCGTAAGTGAGCCACCTGGCGGTTCGCGGCGAGAGTGCGAACCGTCGTCCTGCGGCTTTGTCGGGCGCGGAGTGGGAAGCGTTTTGTCTCTTCCCTCCTTTTGGCCCATCGTTGGTTTTGTGCGATTTTTTCACGTTCTTATTGTTTATATAATATATTTTGTCGGCAAAGTTAGTGCAAGGCGAGAGCAATGAAAAAGAAAAGCCGCAGGTTTTTCATTTTTCCTTGCCGAGCCGCCGCCTAAGTTATGAAAAGTTAGTGCAAAGGGCAAGAAAACGTAAAACACCTCGCACGCGGTAATCATACTGCGTGCGAGGTGGAAATAACTGTAGAGTGAACTTGTCGTTTATTTCACGATAAATTTAACAGCATTGTGCGGCCATCCCATAGTCCGGAGTATGTAAACGCCGGGTTCAAGGTTGGAGGTTTGGAGCGGTTGCCAGTTACCGTCAGCCTGTACGTTGTCTGTTCTCATGCACTTGCCGCTGATGTTGAACACGCCATAGCTTACGCTTTGTCCATTTCCTTGGATGCGTATTTGCAGGTGGTTGTTTCCCTGCAACGTGCGTATTTCAGCTTGAGTTGCTTGTGTGGGTTGAGCTATAGTGACATCGTTGATGGCGGTCGGGTATTCAGTGGTGAACGTCTGTTCCTCGCTGTAGGTGGTCTGTCCTGCTGCAACGACATAGGCGCGATAGACATAGGTTGTGCCGTATTCCAAATCGGCTACGGAAACCGTCATGCGCTGACCGTGTCCTTGCACTCTGATTACCTGTTGGTTATTGCGTGATGTTTTTGTCTGCAACGGCCAGAGTTCAAATCCTTGTTCTTCAATATCGTCAGTGCCGGCCAGGACGTAGGCACTCAGCGTAACTTGGTTTACTTCGATATCAGTTTGGTTATAGGTGTGAATGGTGGGCTCGAAGTAGGAGAAATCGCTGGGGTCGAATGTTATCCATTCTCCGTAATAAGTTGTGCCAGTGCCAGATTTGTAGAATGGGCGGACTTTGTAATAGTTTGTGGCTGACAGATTTTGTATGCGCCCCTCCAACTGCCCGTCATAGATAATCGCATTGGCTGACTTGGGCTGGAGAGAAGCGGGAGCATCTTCCTTGATCCATTCAAAACCGGCATTGGTTTCATCGTCAATCAGGTTGGTTTGTGCTGCTACGATCGAGCAAGTGTTGCTTACGCCTTTCGGTGTGAGCGTATTCAGTTGTAATGCCGCAGTGGTGAAGTGGAAAGTACGCGATTCGACAGAACCCTCTTGGGTACTTACACAGTAATCGAACGAATAGTCCGTGGCAGGGTCAAGTGCTGTTATGAAAAATTCGTTATCCTTGATGCGCACCGTTGCTTGGTCGGGCAGGTTACTGAATGATACTCCTGTAATGGTAGCTGTACCTTGTGAGTACGAAACTTTTCCGTAAACGGAGGACGGTCCTACGGTAGTATCGCCATTATAGATATTGGGATTGGTGCCGTATGTACTTATCTCAAGTCTTTCGCTGAAGTAAGTTTCATCTTCGTAGGATACGTAGGGAGTAAACTGGTAAGAAGTGGCTGGTATCAAGTTCGGAATGGTTACTGAGTAGTACCCAGTCTGTTTTTCTGCCGGCATTCTGGTACCGTTGAAAAAAACACCAATATCTTCGGGTTCCACTTCTTCCTGTTCGGTAGCTTTCAGATAGAATGTGATATATGTTTGTGTCTTTTGAGGATAATTGTATTGCTCAGCTTGTGGCATGAGCGTGTGAAGGAACACTTCTTGTTTTTGTTCACGGCCGTTGAGGCTGTAGCTGTACACAACCCTACGATCGTAGTTGGGGTATATACCTTGGGTGTACAGTGAGTATATGCCTTCTTCGTTGGGGGTTAGCACTTCCTCTTCAAAAGTTACGTTGTGCAGAACCAATGTGCTGTCTTTGTACATTCCAGAAATGCTGTCGGTGAATGAAACACTTTTGAGGTGCTGTTCTACGGTTTCAACGATGAACGGTGTTGTGATGTCGAGCAGTGGACAGCCGTTGTAATTATCCCACCATCCCGCTTTTCTGATTTTGTCAAATTCTGTGGGATAGGCATAAATCACGGAACCTTTTTGCAGTCCGGTAAAGGTTAGTTCTGAATAGGCACCGTTATAGGTGGTCTGCTTATTCCAGAGTCCTAACGGATTGAGTTTACATTTTTCAAATACTTTGTAGCCCATTTCGGTTACACTGGCCGGTATTGTTATGTTTTGCAGCATTGTGCACTCCGAGAAGCAATAATTGCCAATGTAGGTCAGTGAGTCAGGCAGCGCAATCTGTTGCAGTTGCTTACAATCTTTGAAGCAATAATTTTCTATGCGCTTCAGTCGGGCGGGTAGGTTGATTTCCGTGATGGCTGATCCGTAAAAGATGTAAGAGGGCAGTAATTCCACATCTGGGCCTACAGTGGCTTCTTTCAATGTGGCACCTAATGACATGACGGAGTTGTTGGTGATTATTGAGCGGCCAATGTGTGCTTTTTCTAATGAAAGGAATGACATTGCAAAGTTAAGAGGTTGCGGGTCATCGGCCAACACCAGTGTCTTGGCTACCGAGCCATTGAAGGCAGTGCGGTCGATGGATGTTACGCTCCCTGGTATGTAGAGTGTATCAAGACCTGTGATATCCAGAAAAGCTTGTTGACCTATTTTTGTTATTCCCTCAGGCAGGCGTATGTCCGTAATTCCGGTGCAACCAGCCAGAAAATAGTCGCCTATGCGGGTTACAGTGTTGCCAAAGCGGAAGTCTTTGATGTTCGTGTTGTTGTAGAATGGCGAATAACCGTTTGCAGCCTTGGTTTGGTAAGAAAGTGTGCGTCCGCAGTACACTTTTTCAATGGGACAGTCCTTGAACATTCCCTTAGATCCACTACCGGCATCTAATGTCAGTTCTTGTTCGCCGTCTTCCATGATGAGTTCTGTCAATGCGGTGCAATCGCCAAAAGCGTTTTGGGCTATCGACGACACATTGCTGCCTATACTGATGGAAGTGAGTGAACTGCATCCTTGAAAGCACTCGCTGCCTATGATGCTCACTGAATTGCCCACGGTTATTTGTTCCAGCGCAGAGCAACCCTTGAAATAACCAGTGGTCAACTGGGTCAAGTTTGAGCCGGTTTCTACTTGCTTCAACTGTTTGAAATTGGTAAACCCTTGTCTGTTGGGGCTTGTGTTGAAATAGCAGTCCCGACCGATATAGATTTTTTCCAACGGACAGTCATCAAAGGCGTGATATAGGTGGACACTCGATCCGATTCCCCGACTGCTGAACTCTAAATCAAGTTGCTCAGGTGAATCTTCAATGCGCAGGTCTTTGAGAGCTTTGCAGCCAGAGAAAGCATACATTTCGCATTTGGTAACTGACGAGGCTATGGACAGTTTTTCCATATTCTCACACCCTGCGAAAGCATACGCTTTGACGGTTTTAACCCCCTCAGGGATAACAACCTCTGTAGCAGGTTCGTCGTTGATAAACAACTGCTTGGCCGAGGTGAGTGGGTTGGCTTGGTATGCCTTGAAGTCTATGTCACACCAGGCGGCAATGTCTGAAATATGTACTTCTTGCAGATTCTGACAACCTTGGAATGCGCAATCTTGAACCGTTTTGAGCGAGGCAGGGATGTCGATGCTGCTCACACCAATCGTACTCAGTCCGTAAAGTCCTATACTTTCCAGATTGGAACTCAGTTTGATGTAGGTCAGGTTGTAGTCATTCAAAAATGCGTTGCTGCCAATGTAAGTTACTGTGTTCGGCATGACTACTGAGTTCAGGCCAGCATCGCTGTTCATGAAGGCATGGTTGTCAATACCGCAAACGGTGTAGGTTGTACCTTCGTATTCCACTGTCTCGGGGATGACGATGTCGCCCGTGTAGTCCGACTTGTAGTTGTAACTATTATAACTGATTTTGTATTCCGTCTGAAAGGTCACTACCACACTGTTGGCAGGTGAAGAAACAATGCGATAGTATATGCCGCCTGCTTTAAAGGAGTAGGCATAGGCGTTCGTAGCGGTGATAAGAGCTATGAACAATAGACTTAATTGTCGTAGGAGTTTTGGTATGCACGAACTATTGTGTGTCACGTGCATAAAGGCTTTGTACCTTAGGGATAATAGGCTTTTCATGCTTGGATTATTTTGAAGGATTAGTAGTTTGTTATATTGTCATGATGGGTTCATGCGCGAACTTTGCCATGTGGCGTGCCTGAATTCACTCTGTGACGCGTCAAAAATAGGAGAAAGTAGTTAAAAATGCAAATCGGGTGGGGTAAAATGGCTTACAGGGGTGTTTTTTGAGAAAAATGGAATAATATGGTGGACATTTTTCCGAAAAAAATCGTTGTTCCCTTGTACTGAAAACGGCAAGGGAGAAGGCGGAAGGGGAGGATGGCATCCCGTTCGGAAGCAGGAAAACAAGGGTTCAGGAGTTGGTCGGAAAAAGTCCAGGACTTGTGCGAAATAGTCCTGGACTTGTAAAAAATAGTCCTGGACTTGTGAAAAATAGTCCAGGACTTTTGCGTGCGGCTTCGCGGCCTTCGTGGGGAGGGCGAGGCGGTTATTGCATATCGTTGAGCTGGAGTGCGGCCTTGTCGTCGTACTGCTGTTGCAGTTTTACCAGTTCCTTCTTCAGCTTCTGCGTGATTTTTTCCGTACCCGGCTGGCCGTAGATGTTGTGCAGCTCCTGTGGGTCATCGTTGAGGTTGTAGAGTTCCCACTCGTTGATGTCGCGGTAGAAGTGGATGAGCTTCCATCCGTCGGCGGTGCGTACGCCGTAGTGCCGCTTCACGCTGTGCTCGGCGGGGTACTCGTAATAATGGTAATAGAGGCTCTTGCGCCAGTTTTTCGGGTGCTTGCCCTGCAGCAGGGGGAGGAGCGAAACGCCGTCCATGTCGTCGGGCACGGGGGCACCGGCCAGTTCGAGGAAGGTGGGGGCATAGTCGATGTTCTGCACCAGTTCGCTGATGTCACCCTTGGCTTCGAGGCCCTTGGGCAGGCGCATGACGAGCGGCGTGGCGAAGGATTCTTCGTACATGAAGCGCTTGTCAAACCAGCCGTGCTCGCCCATGTAGAAGCCCTGGTCCGAGGTGTAGACCACGAGCGTGTTGTCGAGCAGTCCGGCCTTCTGCAGGTAGTCGAGCGTGCGGCCCACGTTGTCGTCGAGCGACTTGAGCACCTTGGCGTAGTCGCGCATGTAGCGTTGGTACTTGAACTCGGCCAGCTGTTTGCCGCTGAGGCCCCGGCGGTAGAAGTCGCGCGCCAGGGGCTCGTACACGTCGTTGTACTGCTGGAGGTCGGCACTGTCGAGGCGCGAAATCATGCGCAGGTAGTTGTCCGTGAGGCGCGTGCGCATTCCCGGGCGGTACATCTTGGTGTCGTAGACGATGTCCATGTGGCGGTTGTCGGCAATCTCCATCTCCTGTGCCGCTGCGGCGCGCCGTCCTTCGTAGTTGTCGTAGAAGGTGGCGGGCAGGGCGAAGGTCTTGTCCTCATACTCGCGCAGGTATTTTATCTCGGGCAGCCAGCAGCGGTGGCAGGCTTTGTGGTGGATGAAGAGGGCGAAGGGTTTGGAGCGGTCGCGGCGGTGTTCCAGCCAGTCGATGGCTTTGTCAGTGATGACGTTGGTCACGTATCCTGTTTCGCGCACCGTGTCGTTTTGCATGGTGATGAAGTCGGGATTGTAGTAGTCGCCCTGTTCGGGGAGGATGTTCCAGTAGTCGAATCCGGTGGGCAGGGTCACGAGGTGCCATTTGCCGACTATGGCGGTTTGATAGCCGGCTTTCTGGAGCAGTTTCGGCATGGTCTGTTGCGTACCGTCGAATATGCCGTGCTCATTGTTGGTAAATCCGTTTTTGTGGGAGTGCTTGCCCGTGATCATGCAGGCTCGGCTGGGTCCGGAGAGGGAGTTGGCCACGTAGGAGTTGACGAATTTCACGCCGTCGGCGGCGATGCGGTCCAGGTTGGGCGTTTCGACGAAGCGGTTGTCGTAGCAGCTCATCATCTGTGCCGTGTGGTCGTCCGTCATGATGTAGACGATGTTGTAATGCCCTTGGGCGGCTGCCACGGCGGGCAGCAGGAGGGGGGAGAAGAGGAGAATGTTTTTCTTCATGCGTGAGTGGTGTATGGGGTTCCTGATGGGGGCAGAAGCGAGTCTGCGGACAATAAGTCTGAAGGCCAACAGCGTGTCAGTGTAGCTTTTGTCATTGCCTTAGAACTTATTGCCCGCAGACAGGCATGCTTGTGATGGGGTGAAAAGGGCGGACGTGCCGGTCCGACACGTCCGTCGCGTTGTTATTTCTGCGTCATGTTGTAGACGATGTCCATGATTTGCTTGCCGAGCGCGTCGGCTTCTTCCATGGTGTGTGCTTCGGAGTAGACGCGGATAATCGGTTCGGTGTTGCTCTTGCGGAGGTGTACCCACTTGTCGGCGAAGTCGATCTTCACGCCGTCGATGTCGGTAACCGTTTCGTTCTTGTAAAGTTCCTTGACCTTCTTGAGCACGGCGAAGATGTCGGTGGTGGGGTCGAGGTCGATGCGGTTTTTGGCGATGTAGTACTGCGGGAGCGAGTCGCGGAGTTCGGAGGCGCGCATGCCGGTCTTTGCCAGGTATGTGAGGATGAGTGCGATACCTACGAGTGCGTCGCGGCCGGAGTGGGCTGCGGGGTAGATTACGCCGCCGTTGCCTTCACCGCCGATGACGGCACCGGTTTCTTTCATCTTCGTCACTACGTTCACTTCGCCTACGGCAGCTGCGGTGTAGTTGCAGCCGTATTTTTCGGTCACGTCGCGCAGGCCACGGGTGGAGGAGAGGTTGGAAACGGTGGGGCCGGGTGTGTGCTGGAGCACGTAGTCGGCGCAGGCCACGAGGGTATTCTCTTCGCCGAACATGGTGCCGTCTTCACAAACGAGGGCGAGGCGGTCCACATCGGGGTCGACCACGATACCCAGGTCGTGACGTCCTTTGCGGAGGAGGTTACGTATTTCGCTGAGGTGTTCCTTGAGGGGTTCGGGGTTGTGGGCAAAGTCGCCGGTGGTTTCGGTGTTGAGTCCGGTGACTTGTGTCACGCCGAGCTGTCCGAGGAGTTTGGGCAGGATAACGCCGCCCACGGAGTTCACGGTGTCGATGGCCACGGTGAAGTGGGCACGGCGGATGGCGTCGATGTCCACCAGTTCGAGGTCCTTGACCAGTTCGATGTGGCGTTGGTCGTAGCTGAAGTTCTTGGTGTAGCATCCGAGGCTGTCAACGTCGACAAATTCAAAGTCGCAGCTGTTGGCTTTGCGTACTACCTCCGAGGCTTCTGCGGGGGGCAGGAATTCGCCTTTCTCATTGAGGAACTTCAGTGCGTTCCACTGGCGTGGGTTGTGGCTGGCGGTGATGATGATGCCGCCGCAGGCGCGTTCCATGGTGACAGCCAGTTCCGTGGTGGGGGTGGATGCCAATCCGATGTTTACTACGTCGAAGCCCATGCTCATGAGCGTACCGCAGACCACGTGGCTCACCATTTCGCCTGAGATGCGGGCGTCGCGGCCTACCACAATCTTGCGACGGAAGGTGCGGTTCACTACTTTTTCGCGCAACGCGGCGTAAGCTGATACTGATTTGGCAATGTCAACGGGATTCAACGTGTCGCCGGTGCGGCCGCCAATCGTTCCGCGAAAACCGGAGATGGATTTGATAAGTGTCATAGTATGTTAGAGTTTATGGGATTGCGAAGCAAAGGTAGCGCAAGGCGAGTGAAAAGCAAAAGAAAAACTGAAAGTTTTTGTTTTTGCTTTTCCGAGCCGCCACCTATCTTATATAAAGGTAGCCTTCCGGATTGCAACGGGAGCGCAGTGCGGCAGGGAACCGTCAGCGGAGGAAGCGGCGCGTCAGGTCGCCGAACTCCTCGATGCGGCGGTCGCGCAGGAACGGCCACCAGCGGCGTACGTTTTCGCTGCGCTGCATGTCAATCTCCACCACCATGTTCTCTTCCTGATTCTTCGGAGCTTGGGCCAGCATTTCGCCCTGCGGGCCGCAGACAAAGCTCGAGCCCCAGAAACTGATGCCGCGAGTTTGTCCCGAGGGGTCAGGTTCGTGGCCCGTGCGGTTCACGGCGATAACGGGCAGGCCGTTGGCCACGGCGTGTCCGCGCTGCACGGTGATCCAAGCCTCGCGCTGCCGTGCCTGTTCCTCGGGTGTGTCGCTGCTTTCGTAGCCTATGGCCGTGGGGTAGATGAGCAGTTCCGCCCCTTGCAGCGTCATGAGCCTCGCCCCCTCGGGGTACCATTGGTCCCAGCACACCTGTACCCCCAGCCGTCCAACGGAAGTGTCGATGGGCCGGAAGCCCAGGTCGCCGGGCGTGAAATAGAATTTCTCGTAGTAGGCCGGGTCGTCGGGGATGTGCATTTTGCGGTAAGTGCCGGCGATGCTGCCGTCGCGTTCAAAGACCACCGCCGTGTTGTGGTACAGTCCGGCGGAGCGGCGCTCAAAGAGCGAGGTCACCAGCACGATGCCGTGTTGGCGCGCCAGGCTGCCGTAGAAATCCGTGGAGGGGCCGGGAACGGGTTCGGCCAGGTCGAAATTGTCCGTGCTTTCCACTTGGCAGAAGTAGAGCGAGTTGTGCAACTCCTGGAGCACGACGAGTTCCGCTCCCCGGGCTGCCACTTCGGCAATGTTGCGTGCCAGTTTCTGTTTGTTGGCTTCTACGTTGGCCGAGCACGTCTGTTGTACCAGGCCGACTTTCAGGGTGTGAGGTGTGGGCATAAGGGAAAAAGAAGAAGAGAGGTAGGAGATGTAAGAGGGAGAGAAAGGGGAAAGGTCAGCCTAATTCCGGGGCAACGCCTTTGGGAAACTGCATCGTGGCGCAGTGGAGCGAGCCGTGTTGGCGGATGAGCGCGCGGCAGTCCACGCCCACGATGTCGCGTTGCGGGAAAGCCTGCCTCAGGACTTTGGCCGCCTGCGCGTCGTTTTCGGGTTGGGCATAAGTGGGGTAGAGCACCGCCCCGTTCATCACCAGATAGTTGGCGTAAGTGGCCGGCAGGCGGCAGCCCTCCTCGTCGAATATCGCCTGCGGCATGGGGAGCGGCACCAAGCGGAAAGGTTTGCCGTCTTTGGTGCGGAAAGCCCGCAATTCCTGCTCCATGGCTTTCAGTTCCGCGTAGTGTTCGTCCGTTTCGTCGGTACACTTCACGTAGGCGATCGTCTGATCCGGGCAGAGCCGCGCCAGCGTGTCGATGTGCGAGTCCGTGTCGTCGCCTGCCAGGTAGCCATGGTGGAGCCAGAGGAAATGATCCACCCCGAGTCGTTCCGCCAGCAGGCTTTCCACCGCCCGGCGGTCAGGGTTTTCGCCGCGCCGGTTAGGGTTGAGCAAGCACTCCGCCGTGGTGAGCAGCGTGCCCTGGCCGTCCGTTTCGATGCCGCCGCCTTCCAGTTCAAAGTCCAGGCAGTCCACGTACTTCCCGTGGAGCAACTGCCTCAGGCTCGCGTTGATGGCATTGTCCTTGGCGGCCTCGAATTTCCCTCCCCAGCCGTTGAAGCGGAAGTCCAGGAGTTCCGGGCCGTCGGTGCTCATGACGGTGAGGAAACCATGGTCGCGTGCCCACGTATCGTTCGTGGGACACTCCTTATATATAATATGGTCTGCCGCGCGTCGGGGCAGTTGCTCGTCGATGAGGCGGCGCACCTCTTCGGTGTGCGGTGCCACGATGAGCAGCGGCTCGCGTGTAGCTATTTCAAAGGCCAGGCGCAGGTAGCAGGCCGTCACTTCGTCGAGCATATAGGCCCAGTCCGTTTCCTTGTGCGGCCACGTCAGCTGTACGCCGCTTTGCGGCATCCATTCCGGGGCCAGCGTGCGCCGTCTCACCAAGGAAATCTCCTCGGGCAGGGAGACGGAGGTGAAGATGTTCAGGTCGAATTCGTTTTGGGAAGAGGTGGGGAGAGATGCTTGGAGAGCCATGGGCAGGGAGATGGGTTAGGAGGAAGGGAATGCCGTTTCGGGAAAAGGCGGTGCCGGGGCGCGGGGTCCTCCGGCGGCCAGGGGCGGTGGGAGCGGGCTACAGGTTGCCCAGTTGGCGGAGATAGTTGATGAAAGCGTCCGTTGTGGTGGGCAGGCCGTCGACGTCCGCCGCCTGTTGCTCGGGGAAGAACGCCGGGTCATAGCCGTCGCCTCCCGTCGTGATGTAGTCGTCCGTCACCAAGTAATATTTCCGTTTCGGTTTCAGCACCTGTTGCCGCTGTTGCGGACTGACGTAAACGAGCTTTGTCACCTTGCCGTTCTCCTGTTGCGTGATGCGCAGGTTGCCCGTTTGCAGCCATCCGTAGCGTTCGTTGTGCAGTCCGAAGTCCACGAGTTGTCTGATTTGTTCCCCCGTCAGGCAGTACGCCCTCAGTTTGTTGGCAAAGGGCAGCGTTTCGCCCACGTCGAGCACGCTGATTTCGCCTTTCGGCAGTCCGGCCCGTATGGTGCCGAAGTGGCTGCATCCGATGACCACCGCCTCGTCCTTCAGCCCCGCCAGCTGGCGGAACGCTTCGGCGTAGGCTCGGCACACCAGGGTGCCGAGTTCCGTTTGGCTGTACAGCTGTGAGCGGCTGTGTTCCAGGGGGTTGTCCGCCTTGGCCAGCACTTCGCCGATGGGCGTGCCGCCTGCTGTCCGCGTGTGTTGCAGCAGCGAGTCGATTTGCGCCTGGAAGCGTGCCGGTGCCGGCTCCAGCCGTTGCCACGATGGGGTACCGCGCCTTGTTGACGTATCCCGCCACCCTTTGGTGCGTGTGTGACGAGATGATGCCGTGCCACAGCGGCGAGTCCAGCTTTTGCAGTTGCGCCGCGTCCTTGTCGTCCCATTGCGCCCTGCCCTCACCGTCCATATAGGAGCCGATGTGCGTGAGCAGCACGCGGATTTGCGCGTCCTTCACGAGCGATGCTTCCGGCAGCTGCATCACAGAGTCGAGCACCGCCCCGTAGCGTCCGTCGAAGCTCAGTCCCGTCAGCCGTCGTTTGCTGGCCTGTTCCGGGGTCGACGAGGTAATGAGTCCCACGAAGGCCACGCGCAGCTGTTTGCCGCCCGGCAGCGTCATGGGCACCGAGGCCACGGGTTGGGCAAAGGCCGGGATGCGTCCGGTGCCCGACGGCCGAGAGGCGTATGCCCAGGCCGTTGAACAGCACCGGCATCAGTGCGCCGTTGGTGGCGTTGTAGAAAAAACTGCCGCCGAAGTTGTCGCCCGCCGACACTGTGACATGGAGGGGGTAGACGCGTTTCAGCGAGTCGAGCGTCTGCCACAAGGCCGGTGCGCCGGCAATGCCTTTCGCATCGTTGCGCACGAAGGAGGCGTGGAAATCGTTCACGCTGAAGATGGCCACTTTCACCTGTGCCGAGGCGGTGAGGCACCAGGCGGTGAGGAGGAGAAGAAGAATGCGGAGTGACATGAGGAAAAAATCGTTGGAAAAAGGGTAGTCAGGTAGTGTGCGCCACGTCGGGCGGCCATGTTCAAGATCGGCTCACCTGCAGGCCCGTACGGGAAACGCTCATCTCCACGAAGCGCGAGTTGGGCGTGAGCGGGTTTTCCTGCAGCAGCTGGCGGATGCGCCGTGCCGCTTCGGGGTCTTTGGCAATCATGTACATGAAGCCGCCGCCTCCGGCCCCGGGCAGTTTGTAGCCGTGGCACAGGTCGTCCACGCGTCGGCAGAGTTCCTCCACGAGGGGCGGGTTGGTGCCGGCGTCGAGTGCCTTGTTCTGTTCCCAGGTGGCGCGAACCAGCCTTCCGTAGGCCGCCAGGTCGTTCTGTTGCAGGCTTTCGAAAACGCAGAGCGCGTGTTGCTTCATCGCGTCGAGGAGTTGCAGGTGGCGCGTGTTGTTCAGGAACATTCCGCGCACGATTTCGGTGAGGATATGCTTGGCCGTGCGAGTTACGCCCGTATAGTAGAGCAAGTGGCACTGGCTCATTTCCGGATGGGTGAAGAGCGTGTCGGGCAGCCAGCGCGCCACGGGACTCTGGTCAAAGCCGGTGGCCGTTTGCAGGAGCTTCACGCCGGGCAGTACGCCGCCGTACTGGTCCTGCCAGCCGCCCCCCGT
>SFQP01000031.1 GCA_004562975.1 bacterium | reverse complement strand
TAGATTGCATATCTTTGCTCACGGGTTAGATGTTTGTACATAGACAATACAAAGTTAACTAATCCTTGGGGAGGCAGTGGCTTCCCCTTTTTCTTTTTTGTATTGCCTGTAAACTCTATTGCTATGCGTCCCCTCCCTCGCCTTCGGAGCGTAGCGGAGAAGGTGAGGGAGGGGACGCTAAAATTGCACTTCTATCTTGAAAGTATAGTGAGGATCCCGTCAAGATATTCCAAGAAAAAAACGCATATCCTTACGGCCTTAAAGAAAAAGCACTACCTTTGCTTCGCAAAAAACAACTCTTAACAAAGATGAATATCTTAGAACTCAGCGAACAAGAAATACAACGACGCAATTCCTTGGAGGAACTGCGCAAAATAGGCATCGAACCTTATCCCGCAGCAGCCTATCCCGTCAACGCCTGGAGCGATGACATCAAAGCCATCTGCCCCACTGAGGACAAAACGCTCTATAACTCTTTCTTCAAAAAACTGCTCGACCTGGGCGACTTCATCGGCGTGAAAGGCTATGTGTTCCGCACTCAGACAGGCGAAATCTCCGTTCACGCCAGGGAGCTGGTGCTCCTATCGAAAAGCCTGCGCCCGCTGCCCGTGGTGAAGGAGAAGGACGGCGTGACCTACGACGCTTTCAACGATCCGGAACTGCGCTACCGCCAACGCTACGTTGACTTGCTGGTCAATCCCGGCGTGAAGGAGATTTTCCTCAAGCGGAGCCAGGTGATCAAGGCCATGCGCCAGTTCTTTGATGCTGCCGGCTACACGGAAGTGGAAACGCCCATCCTCCAGCCCATCCCCGGAGGTGCCAGTGCCCGACCCTTCATCACGCACCACAACTCGCTCGATGTGGATCTCTACCTGCGCATCGCCACAGAGCTTTACCTGAAACGCCTCATCGTGGGCGGTTTCGAGGGTGTCTACGAAATCGGCAAGAACTTCCGCAACGAGGGTATGGACCGCAGCCACAACCCGGAATTTACCTGCATGGAACTGTATGTGCAGTACAAGGATTACAACTGGATGATGGAGTTTACCGAAAAACTGCTGGAACATATCTGCACCACGGTGAACGGCAAGCCGGAAGCGGTGGTCGACGGACAGGTGATCAACTTCAAAGCTCCCTTCCGCCGTCTGCCCATCCTCGAAGCCATACAGGAGAAAACGGGCTATGACCTCAACGGGAAAACCGAGGAGGAAATCAGGGATATCTGCCAGAAACTGGAGGTGGAAACCGACGAAACGATGGGAAAAGGCAAGCTCATCGATGAAATATTCGGCCAATTCTGCGAAGGAACGTACATCCAGCCCACTTTCATCACAGACTATCCCGTGGAGATGTCGCCCCTGACGAAGAAGCACCGCTCGAAGCCGGGACTGACTGAACGCTTCGAACTGATGGTGAACGGAAAGGAACTGGCCAACGCTTACTCGGAGCTGAACGACCCCATCGACCAGGAAGAACGCTTCCAAGAGCAGCTCCGCCTGTCGGAGAAGGGCGACGACGAGGCGATGTTCATCGACCAGGACTTCCTCCGCGCACTGCAATACGGCATGCCGCCCACCTCGGGCATCGGCATCGGCATCGACCGTCTGGTGATGCTCATTACAGGGCAGACGCAAATCCAGGAGGTGCTGCTGTTCCCGCAAATGCGCCCGGAAAAGAAAGCTCCGCGCGATGCTGCGGCGAAATATGTGGAAGCCGGCATCCCCGAAGAACTGGTGCCCCTGCTGCAAAAGGCGGGTTACTATCTGGTGAGCGACCTGAAGGAGGTGAACCCGCAGAAAGTCCAACAACAACTGGGCGAAATCATCAAGAAATACAAACTGGACATCACCAAACCTTCCGTGCAGGACATCGAAGGATGGAACGTGTGAGATTGCTCTTTGTATCAGACTATGAGATGTGAAGGGAACAGGTTATAAAGATAGGGTTTGCC
This sequence comes from bacterium, assembly GCA_004562975.1. Next base: position 8,923 of record SFQP01000031.1, on the reverse strand, counting down.
CCCGCCCTTTCTTCCCGGACAAACGTGTCTTTATCACCTCCCTCACCTCTGACCTTGCAACCTTAGAAAGCGCATCATGTACGATTTAGGAAACATAGCCGTGCTGGGCAGCGGAAGCTGGGCCACAGCCATTGCCAAAATGCTCCTCGAAAAGGTGGAGCACATCTATTGGTATATGCGCCGCCCTGATGCCATCGAAGAGTTCAAACGACAAGGACACAACCCGGGGTATCTCACCAGCGTGAGGTTCGACACGGACCGCATCACCTTTACAGCCGACATCAACGAGGTGGCACGAAACTGCCGCACCCTGGTGTTTGTCACGCCCTCGCCTTATCTCAAGAACCACCTGAAGAAGCTGAAGGTGAAGCTCCACGACAGACTCATCGTGACGGCTATCAAAGGCATCGTGCCCGACGAGAACCTCGTGTGCTCGGAATACTTCCGCCAGGTGTACAACGTGCCTGACGAGAACCTCGCCGTGCTGGGCGGCCCCAGCCACGCTGAGGAGGTGGCGCTCTCGCGACTGACTTACCTCACCGTGGGATGCGCCGACACGGAGAAGGCGCAGGCACTGGCCGAAACCATCGCCTCGGGATATGTAAAGACGAAAACCTCGTGCGACGTTATCGGCATTGAATACGCCTCGGTACTAAAAAACGTATATGCCATCGCGGCAGGCATCTGCAACGGTCTGAAATACGGCGACAATTTCCAAAGTGTGCTCATGGCCAACGCCGTGCAGGAAACCAACCGCTTCCTGAGAGCGGTCTATCCGATTGACCGGCAGGTGTACGACTCGGTCTACCTGGGCGACCTTCTGGTGACGGGCTACTCCAACTTTTCGCGCAACCGCGTGTTCGGCACCATGATCGGCAAGGGCTACAGCGTGAAATCGGCACAAATCGAAATGGAGATGATTGCCGAGGGCTACTATGCCACGAAATGTATGAAGGACATCAACCGCCTGTACCACGTGAACATGCCTATCCTTGATGCCGTGTACAATATATTATATGAGCGCATCTCTCCGGCCATAGAGATCAAGCTCCTCACTGATTCCTTCCGCTAATCTTTTTTCTGGAGCAAAATGGATACTTACAAAGCTGCCGCCAACCGCTACGAAGGCGGGATGCTGTATGCCCGTTCGGGACGCAGCGGAGTGATGTTGCCCAAAGTCAGCCTCGGCTTTTGGCACCACTTCGGCGAAGGCGATGACTTTGACAACTGCCGCGCCATTGCCCGTTACGCCTTCGACCACGGCATCACGCACTTCGACCTGGCCAACAACTACGGGCCGCCTCCGGGCAGTGCGGAACGGACTCTGGCACGCTTGCTGGAGCTTGACTTCGCACCCTACCGCGATGAGCTTTTCATCAGCACGAAAGCGGGATACGAAATGTGGCCCGGCCCTTACGGCAACTGGGGGTCGCGCAAGAGCCTCATGGCCAGCCTCGACCAGAGCCTGCAACGCATGAAGCTGGACTACGTGGACCTGTTTTACAGCCATCGTTACGACCCCGAAACGCCCTTGGAGGAAACGCTGCAGGCGTTGGCCGACACCGTGAAGCAGGGCAAGGCTCTCTATGTGGGCATTTCGCGTTGGCCGCTCGAAGCCACACGCCGGGCAGTGGAATATCTCACGAGGCAAGGCTGCCCGCCACTCATCTACCAGGGCCGCCTCAATATGCTTGACCACGCCCCGCTGACCGAAGGCATCCTGCCCTTCTGCCAAGAGGTGGGCATGGGATTTATCTCCTTCTCACCCTTGGCCCAAGGGTTGCTCACGGACCGTTACCTCCACCATATCCCGGCCGACAGCCGCATGGCGGAAGGACGGTTCCTGAAACCGGAAATGCTCACGCCCCAACTGCTGCAACAGCTCCGGAGGTGGAACGATGAAGCACAAGCCCAAGGGATGACGCTGGCGGAAATGGCGCTGCAATGGGTGCTGAAGCAAAACGGAGTCACCTCCGTGCTGATTGGTGCCGGCAGTGTGAAGCAACTGGAGCAGAATCTGAAAACGCTAAGCTGGTAAAACGGACTTATAGACCGAAAGTCAAACATTTTCAGCCTTTTCCCATTGTTTTCCTTTAGAAAATAACGCCACAAATCGTGAATTTATAAAAATAAGTGTACTTTTGCACCCGATTTGTCCCGGCGCAGGCTTTCTGAAGCCTCCGCGTGTGATGGCGAATTAAGTTTTTTAGTTTTGAGCCTCTTCTTCTTTTTCAATTTTTGCACGAAGAAGCGCGAAGTGGTGAAAGACTTAATTTAGAGTAACACATTTTTATTTACAACCTGACAAATGAAGCAAATTGCAATCAGCGGCACCGTGCGTACCGCACTCGGCAAGAAGGCCACCAAGGAAGTTCGTAAAAACGAATTGGTTCCCTGCGTTCTCTATGGAGAGCAGAAGGACGAAAACGGCAAGCCCGTTGCCACCCACTTCGTTGTTTCCGAAAAAGAAATCAACAAACTCATCTTTACTCCCCACATCTATTTGGTAGACATCACCATCGATGGCGTTGACCACAAGGGCATCATCAAGGAAGTACAGTTCCACCCCGTAAAGGACAACGTGCTCCACGTGGACTTCTTTGAAGTACATGCCGAGAAGCCCATCGTAATGGGTGTACCCGTTGTTGCCAAGGGATTGGCAGAAGGTGTTCGCGCCGGTGGCCGCTTGGTCATGATGGTCCGCAAGCTGCAAGTTCGCGCCAAGTACGACATCATCCCCGAAAAGCTCGAAGTAGACGTTACTTCTCTCCAACTCGGCAAGAGCATCAAGGCCGGCCAGTTGAGCTACGAAGGACTCGAAATGGTAACTCCCAAGGAAGTTATCGTCTGCACCGTGAAGATGACCCGTGCCGCCATGGGTGCTGCCGCAGCAGCTGCCAAGGAAGGCAAGTAAACGGTTACATACAACATTTCAAAGTAACTTATCTCATAAAGGGGAAGCAAACAGGCCTGCTTGTATGCTTTCCCTTTCGTATTTCCATAACAGACGTAATCCGTTTCAAACCGCATGAACTACTTGATTGTGGGTCTGGGCAACATCGGCGACGAATATGCCCGCACCAGACACAACATAGGTTTCAGAGTCGTGGACGCTCTTGCCGGAGCGGCCAATGTTGCATTCGAGGACAGGCGTTATGGCTTTGTGGCCACGGTCAAAGTGAAAAACCAAACGCTCACTCTGCTCAAACCTTCCACTTACATGAACCTCTCGGGCAATGCCGTCCGCTACTGGATGAAGGAGAAAAACATCCCGCTGGAACGCTTGCTCGTGGTGGTGGACGATTTGGCGCTGCCCTTCGGCAAACTCCGGCTGAAGCCCGGCGGAAGCGAAGCGGGCCACAACGGGCTGCGCCATATCACCTCCGTGCTCGGCACACAACAATATGCACGCCTCCGTTTCGGCATAGGCAACGACTTCCCCAAGGGCGGCCAGATTGACTACGTGCTGGGCGAATTCGGGGAGGAGGATCTGCAACAAATGGACGAACGCCTCCAGCTTGCCTGCGAAGCAGTGAAGACATTTGCCCTGGCAGGCATCGGAATAGCCATGAACCAATTCAACAACAAATAACATCCGCATGGAAGCACGTTTGGACAAATGGCTCTGGGCCGCACGTATTTACAAGACACGCACGCTTGCCACTGACGCCTGCAAGAACGGACGCATCACCATCAACGGCGCACTGGCCAAACCGGCACGCATGATCAAGGAGGGCGACGAAATCGGTGTCAGAAAACCGCCCGTTACCTACACCTTCCGCGTGAAACAAGCCATCGAGAAGCGCGTGGGAGCCAAAATGCTGCCTGAAATCTTTGACAACATCACCGCACCCGAACAGTACGAACTCCTTGAAATGAGCCGCATCAGCGGATTTGTCAACCGCGCCCGAGGCACCGGACGACCCACCAAAAAGGACCGCCGGGCCATCGACGATTTCACCGGCGGATTATATGATGACGATGAATTTCCTTTTGTATGAAGACTACCAACGATAAATTTTCCACAGCCTGGGCTCCCAACGTCATCCTGGTGGATGCCGATTTCCTGGACAACGTGGCGTTCGACTTCACCGTCAACTTTGAACGAATGCTCGAACGGCGACTGCCTAAGGCCGACCTTTGCCACTGGATAAACTGCATCGCGCTCGACGGAGGCCTTGAACCGGGCACGAACGAAGTGCAGGTGCATTTCCTTCACAGCAAAGAAAAAGAACACCTGCAATTCTTCCGGCTCACGAAACACCATGACGAAGCTCCGAAGCTCCGCTTTAAAGAAGACTTGAACAATCTGCCTTTCATTGACCACATCGGCAATTTCAGGCTCTTCGCGTTTCCGGTAGAGAAAATTGTGTCAGCCAAAGAGTTCTTCCTCCAGTCCATGAATATGCTGGCACAATCCGACACCGTCCACCGCCTCATGGTGGTACACGATATGTCAGAAAATGCCGGCCAGTTAAAATCCATTTGCGCTGGAGCCAAGAACAAGGACATCACCCTCTTCTCCATGGAACCCCAATCGGGACGTGGTTTTCAGCACCAAATCCTTGCTTACTCCGTCATGTCAGCTTTGGGTATCCGTGGCGACGAACTCCCCTGACACAACCCTATCATCCCGCTCGGCAAGCCCTTCATTCCGCTTGCCGACCAAAGGCAAAATCCACAAAACGGGTAATCATTGCCGCTATTCGGGTAACTGCCATTCCAAGTTTCAGAGGCAAATTTGCAGCGGAAAGCCAACGGACAAACGCCATGAGCATAAGAAACCGATACTGTCAACCCATCTGCTGCCCATGAGCTGATCCCAAGAGAGCCTCCCCACCTTGGCCAACGAAACAATCCATTTGCAAACAATGAAGGAAATCCACTTAGACTCCGTTCAGCAGTTCAACGAAATATACGGCTTTGAGACGCTTCATCCGCTCGTGAGCGTAGTGCGCCACGACCAGCCCCGTATGCCGGAAGAGAGCCTCATCCACTACGGCCTTTATGCCCTCTTCCTGAAAGAGAACAAAGGCTGCAAGCTGTCGTACGGCCGGACACCCTATGACTTCGACGAGATGACCGTCACGAGCTTCGCGCCAGGCCAGACCATCCACGTGCAGCCGATGCCCGGCGTCACCGTACCGCGATGGACAGCCCTCGTGTTCCATCCCGACCTGCTGGCCCGCACCTCCCTGGGGCGGAGCATCGGCCAATATGAGTTTTTCTCCTATGCAAGCAACGAGGCACTCCACCTGTCCACCGGTGAAATAGACATTTTCCGTGGCGTGCTCGGCATGATTGCGCAGGAACTTCACCGCTCCATCGACAAGCACAGCCGTGCCCTTGTGGTGTCGAACATCGAGCTGCTCCTCAACTATTGCCTGCGCTTCTACGACCGCCAGTTTGTTACGCGCGAAGAAATCAACCACGAAGTGGTGAAAAAGTTCGAGGCTTTGCTCAAGGAATATATCGCCACCAAGGCGCAGAGCGAAGGCCTGCCCACCGTAGGCTACTTTGCTGAGCAATGTTGTCTTTCCAACGGCTATTTCGGCAACCTGGTGAGAGTGGAAACAGGCAGGACCGCCAAGGATTTCATAGCCGACCATCTACTGGCCGCAGCCAAGCAACTGCTCAACGACCCCTCGCTGAGCATCAGCCAGGTAGGCCTGCGGCTGGGCTTTGACTATCCGCAGCACTTTGTACGTTTCTTCAAGGCCCACACGGGCCAAACACCTTCCCAGTACCGAGCTGTAGGATAGCCACCGAAAGGCCGCAAGCATTCGGGCGAAACACACCGCACCGCGAACCTTTCCGACACTTCAGGGAACATGATACGACTCCAAAGGACAGGCTGATACAGGCTTGTCCTTTTTCCATACACACCCGTCAGGACACCCCTCCCAGAAAGAGTCTTCAGCCAAAATCTACAACGCATTTTCCCGAGAACCATCAAGATTGCCTATATTTGTAGCCGTTTTATCTGTTCACTCATGGAACAATCCACCATCCAACGCATCAAACAGCGGTATGACATTGTAGGAAACTGCGAGGCACTGAACCGCGCCCTGGAAATCGCGCTCAAGATAGCCCCCGTCGATTTGTCCGTGCTCGTCATGGGCGAAAACGGTGTGGGCAAGGAAGTGTTTCCCCGCATCATCCACGACCATAGCCTGAGGAAAAACAAGAAATATTTCGCCGTGAACTGCGGTGCCATCCCTGAAGGCACCATCGACTCCGAACTTTTCGGCCACGAAAAAGGAGCCTTCACCGGAGCCGTGGAGCAACGCGAGGGCTACTTCGCCGCTGCCAACGGCGGCACCTTGTTCCTCGACGAGGTGGGCGAACTGCCCTTGCAGACACAGGCCCGCCTGCTCCGTGTGCTCGAAACGGGCGAATACATCCGCGTGGGTTCCAGCGAAGTGCGCAAAACGGACGTGCGCATCGTGGCGGCCACCAATGTCAACATGGAGAAAGCCATCGCAGAAGGCAAGTTCCGCGAAGACCTCTTCTACCGCCTCAACACCATCTCCATTGCCGTCCCGGCCCTGCGCGAAAGGGGCAACGACGCGGCACTGCTGTTCCGCAAATTCGCCCTCGACATGAGCGGGAAATACAAGATGCCGCCCGTAAGGCTCAACGAAGAGGCCGAACGGATGCTGCTGGCCTACTCCTGGCCCGGCAATGTGCGACAACTGAAGAACGTGGCCGAGAACATGAGCGTCACGGCGGAGGAAAGAAGCATCACGCCCGAAATGCTGGCACACTACCTGCCCGTCGAAGCACACCACACGCAACTCATGACCATGGAACACAAACGGGAGGAACACAGCTTTGAAAACGAGAGGGAGATACTCTACCAAATCCTCTTCGACCTGCGCCGCGACGTGTCGGAACTGAAACGCATCGTGCGCGAACAGCAACATCCGGAAGAACCCGCCGGGCTGATGGTGGCAGCTCATCCCGCCGTGAAGCTGAGAAACGAAGAACAAGCCGAAGAGCCTTACTGGGAAGCCGAGGAAGTGAAGGACGAAGACCTGCCGCCCACCACCCACAGGGAAGAAATCCCCACAAAGCCCGAAACCGGGAAAACATCGCTCTCGCTCGACGAACTGGAACGCGAAATGATCAAGAAAGCCCTGATGGTACACAACGGGCGCAGGAAAGCCGCCGCCGACGAGTTGGGCATCTCGGAACGTACGCTCTACCGCAAAATCAAAGAATATGGTTTGGACTAAGCGGAAATCCTTGTTTTCCACCGGCAAACAACGCATTTTCAAAACACCCCCTCAGAAAAACGCCCTATGAAACATCTCTGGCAATCGCTGTTGGCAATGCTCTTGCTGGCCTTGCTCACGGCGTGCAGCGTGAAATACCAATTCACAGGCACCAGCATCAACTACGACCTGATAAAGACCATCCAAATCGACAAGGTGGCCAACCGCGCCCCCTACGGATGGGCTCCCATGGAGGCGATGTTCAACACCAAACTTCAGGACCAATATGCCAACCAGACGCGCCTGAAACTGGTGAAACGGGGCGGCGACCTCCACATAGCCGGCGAAATAACCGGCTACGACCAGTTCAACAAGGCCATCTCGGCTGATGGCTACTCCTCGCAGGTGCAGCTGAAGATGACGGTGAACATCCGCTTCACCAACAGCAAGACCAACGAGAGTTGGGAAAAACAGTTCTCCGCCACCACGCAGTACGACTCGAGCCAGCAGCTGACCGCCGTGCAGGAAACCCTCGTGACGGAAATGATAAAGGACCTTTGCGACCAGATTTTCAACGCCACCGTGGCCGACTGGTAACCACCGCTACCCCTGCCGCACCGACGGCTCGCACCGTCCCCTCCTTCTCACCTCACCCCTAACCTCCGAACAAACCCCAGGCATATGGAATTAGCCGAACTGATAGCCCGTCCCGACGGGCTCAACAAAGAAACCCTGCACAGCCTGCGCGAATGGGTGGCCAAATACCCCTATTTCCAGGCCGCACGACTGCTGTTCCTGCGCAACCTGTTCCTGCTGCACGACCCGCTCTTCGGCGAAGAACTGCGCAAGGCGGCTCTTTTCCTGCCTGACCGCCGCGTGCTCTTCAAGATGGTGGAGGAAAGCAACTATACCATACAGCCCACCCCCCTCTGCCGCGACGAAGAACCCGCAACGCCGCAGGGCAACCGCACAGAGTCGCTCATTGACGACTTCCTCCGAACGGCACAGGAAACCAACCAGCAACCCACCAGGCGCAAACTCACCGCCGCAGATGCCACAACGGACTACGCGGCTTTCCTCCTGCAAATGGAAGATGCGGAGCCCGAAGGCACACAGACCAACGGACGAAGCGAAGCACTGATAAACGACTTCATCGAACACAAACCCGAACGCATACAACTACAGGAAACGCCCGAATTCACCCCCGAGCTGCCAGCCGAAAACGACAATACGGAGGAAACCGGCGAAGAGGGATTTCTCACCATGACGCTCGCCAAAATCTACATCCGGCAGCAGCGTTATGAAAAAGCACTTGAAATAATGCGCAAGGTGAGCATGAATAATCCGAAAAAAAGTGCTTACTTTGCAGACCAAATCCGCTTCTTGCAAAAACTGATAATCAATAAAAATCATCAAAAACAATAAAACAACATGTATTCAGTACTCGTAGTTTTGGCAGTCATCGTGGCTATCTTGCTCACATTCGTCGTACTCATCCAAGAGTCCAAAGGCGGCGGACTTGCCTCGAATTTTGCTGCATCCAACCAGATCATGGGTGTAAGAAAGACTACCGATGTGGTTGAAAAAGCCACATGGACATTGGCCGGCACGCTGGTTGTCCTGGCTGTAGCCACCATCTTCTTCGCTCCCCGCGCCACAGACAAGGACAGCGTAGTCACCACCGCCGCACCTGCTGCTCCGGTTGC
>SFQP01000030.1 GCA_004562975.1 bacterium | reverse complement strand
GTGAACAGCGAAAACAACACGAAGGTGACCATCCGCACTTCCACCCAAAACGACATCTCATTCACCGTGATGCCGCAGGGCGAACACAGCTTTACCGGCCTGCTCAGCTATTACAGCAACTGGCAGGTGCAGCTCCGCTCGGTCAACGATATTCAATAACAGCCACTCCTTATTATATATAGAAACATCACATTATGAAAAAGTCAATCCTTTCATTTGCCATAGCCGCTCTCACACTGGGATTTACCGCCTGTGAAGACGTACCCGCTCCTTACACCGTAAACAGTGACGGTACAGGTAATGGCGAACAACCCACTTCGGGAACATTGCTCGAAGAAACCTTCTCAACCTCGCTGGGCAGCTTCACTGCCATCAACGAGGTGGGCGACTACTCCTGGGCCGTGAGCTACAGCTGCGCACAAGTGACATCGTACGTCGACAGCAACAACGACGGCACGAAGGAGAACAACCCGGCCGAAAGCTGGCTCATCAGCCCGAGCCTTGACCTGAGTCTGGTGGAAAGCGCCAACGTGTCGTTCGAATACATTCTCCGCTACGCCAACGCATCGGAACTGAATACGAACTACCAACTCCTTGTGAGCAGCGATTACACCAACATGCCCTCCAAAGCTACCTGGACGGCCCTGAACTTCAAACCCACGCAGGGATCGGACTGGGACACATGGTACAACACGGGCAAAATCAGCATTCCCGCAGAATTCATCGGACAACCTAAGGTGACCATTGCACTCTGCTACAAAGCCAACGCCAAATCGGCTACCTGGGAGGTGAAGAACTTCAAGGTTGAAACGGGCGAAGGGGACGTGCCCGGAGAAGAAGGAGGCGGCGAAGAAACCGGCGTGAAGGAACTTCCCTACTCCGAGACGTTCAGCTCCACGCTCGGCGGCTTCAAGAACTACACGACCAGCGGCTCCGGCGAATGGATCATTGACTACTCTACCGCCAAAGCTACGGGCTACGACAACGCATCGACGGTGACCACGGCTGGCACGTACTACCTCGTAAGCCCCGAAATTTCCCTTGCAGGACAGACCGAGGCACATGTGGCCTACGAATACATACTCCGCTACGACAAGGGACAGGAGAACCAGCAGGTGTACATTTCCACCTCGTTCGACGAAACGAAACCGGCAGAAGGCTGGGTCCTCCTCAACGGGAACCACACCGAAGGCACTGACTGGAGCACTTTTGCAAAAGCTGACATCGCCGTGCCTGCCGAATACATGGGCAAGACCATCCGCCTGGCTTTCCGCTACAATACGAATGCCGAAAGCGGCTCGACATGGGAGGTGAAGAACTTCTCCATCACAGCCGGAAAGGCAGGTGAAAGCGGCGGCAACGACAATCCCGGTGGCGGCGAAGACGTGGGCGACCCCTCACAGTCGAACGGCGACTTCGAGAACTGGACCGGCGGCAAGCCCAACAACTGGACCACTGCTTCAACGGCCGGCAACGCCACGCTCTCTCAGAGCACTGACGCTCACGGCGGCAAGTATGCAGTGGAAGTGGGCGGAAACAATTCAGCCAACAAACGCCTTGGCTACAAGGAAATGACGTTGCCCGCCGGCACCTACACCATGACGTTCTATACCAAGGCCGCCACGGCTACGGGCGGCAGCGTGCGCCCCGGCTATGTGCCTATCAAGGCCGACGGCTCCGTGGGCAGCTACGTTTACGGCAACTACGCGAATGACCTCACGCAGGGTGAATGGGTACTCGTAACCCATGAGTTCACACTCAGCGAAGAAACGAAGCTCTGTCTCGTCGTCATGAACTCGAAGATTCCCGGTGGCAACGTGCTCATCGATGACTTCATGCTGAAAGACGCCACGGGTAAGGTTTATATCCAATAATCACAAGAAACAGCTCAGGCAAGGTGAGGCAGGGCTTGCTGCCCTTCGGCCTCACCTTACTCATCTCTACACTACATGAAATACCTCAAACTATTTTTCCTCTTCGCCCTTGGCTGCCTCACAATGGTGCTCGCCACCACCAGCTGCGGCGATGACGACGACGGCCTGCTGTTCGGACAGTCGGGCGGCAGCGGCACAGGCGGCACGCCTTCCAAAGAAATCACCGAACGCATGGAAACCCCACAGGTGCTGACCGACGGGAGCACGGTGCTACTCTCCCACTTCACCAAGGAGGGAGGAAAAGACGTGCTCTGCTACAGCGTGGAATATGACAAGGCCAAGCTCCATTCACGCTGGGTGGCTTTCCGCTTCGACGGAATCACCCGCCAATGCAACGTGTCGCGCTCGAACGAACCGTTCGCCGACGACCCTGACCTGCCCGCCGACCTGAGAATCGGGTCCAACTTATTCAGCTACCCTTACCAACGGGGGCATCTCTGTGCCTCACCAGACCGCTATTACTCCAGGAACGCCAACGAGATTACTTTCTACATGTCCAATATGTCGCCCCAACTCGGTTCGTTCAACGGGGGTTATTGGATTACGCTGGAGAACCTGGTGCAGAAGCTGGGACGCAACAACACGTCTGTCGAAACGTTTGCCGACACGCTCTACGTGGTGAAAGGCGGTACGGTGAAAGACGGCCAAATAAAAGAATGGATTACCCGTCCCAACGGCAAGAAGGTGGCTGTGCCCCAATATTACTTCATGGCATTGCTGAAAGTGAAAAACGGGGTTTACTCTTCCATCGCCTTCTGGATGGAACACAAAGACTACGGCTACGACTTCGACCACCAGGCTCCGCTCTCCGACATCGCCGGCGACGCGCTCAGCGTGAACGAACTGGAAGAGAAAACGGGCATCAATTTCTTCCCCAACCTGACCAAAATCAAACAAAAAGAAGAAAGCATCGAAGCACAGTGCACTCCCAGCAATTGGGAGATGTAACAACCGATTTCGCACACAAACAAAAAACTTGTGCATATTTTTGGCTGATTTTCCTTGCAAATGTTTGTCTGTTAAGAGATAAGCATTACTTTTGCAGCCGAAAACAAAAGAAGTCTAATAATCATTTATTCAAAAATAGGAAACTATGTCTGAAATTGAAGCAAAAGTAAAAGCTATCATCGTTGATAAGCTCAGTGTTGACGAAGCAGAAGTAAAGAACGAAGCCAGCTTCGCAAACGATTTGGGTGCTGACTCTCTTGACACCGTAGAACTCATCATGGAGTTTGAAAAGGAATTTGGCATCACTATCCCCGATGACAAGTCAGAGAAGATTGCTACCGTAGGTGACGCTATCGCTTTCATCGAAGAGAACGTCAACAAGTAAGCTTGTCCACGACTCCATTCTCACCTTTAACGTTTAACGTTTCGCGTTGGCGTCACGCTCTCCGGGGCTGTGAAGTTTGTAACGTGTACGTTAAACGTTAATTGTTTATCAGCTTCCCCCTATTGTTTCACAGCGGTAATACTCACCTTCCCCTCCTCCTTTTCACCATTTCTCCTACAAACATTAGTAGATTAGTAAGCGGCGAAAACCACAGCGTACTAATCTACTAAAGGTGTGCAAAAGGGATTTTACCGCTCAACATCTTACAATTTTTATGGAACTCAAAAGAGTAGTAGTGACGGGTTTGGGAGCCCTCACCCCCGTGGGCAACACGATGCCCGAAATGTGGGAAAACATCAAGAACGGCGTGAGCGGCGCAGGACCTATCACCCACTTTGATGCCTCCAAATTCAAAACACAGTTCGCCTGCGAAGTGAAAGGCTTCAAGGCCAACGACTTCATCGACCGCAAAGAGGCACGCAAAATGGACCTCTACGAACAGTATGCACTCGTGGCTGCCATGGAGGCCATCAAGGACTGCGGATGGGACCTGGAGAAAATCAACAAGAACCGCATCGGCGTGATTCTCGGTGTGGGCATCGGCGGCATCCATACCTTTGAGGAAGAAGCCGGCTACTATGCTGTGAACAAAGAAAACGGCCCGAAGTTCAACCCCTTCTTCATCCCCAAGATGATTGCCGACATCGCCGCCGGACAAATCTCCATCCAGTACGGCTTCCACGGACCTAACTACACCACCACCTCGGCTTGCGCTTCCTCGACCAACGCCTTGGCCGATGCCTTCAACCTCGTTCGGCTGGGCAAGGCTGATGCCATCGTTACCGGTGGCGCAGAAGCAGCCATCTGGCCCTGCGGCGTGGGCGGCTTCACCGCCATGCACGCCCTCTCCACCCGCAACGACGACCCTGCACGCGCATCGCGCCCCTTCAGCGCCAGCCGCGACGGTTTCGTGATGGGCGAAGGTGCCGGCATCCTCATCCTGGAGGAACTGGAACACGCCAAGGCACGCGGCGCGAAAATCTACTGCGAAGTGGCCGGCGTGGGTATGTCGGCTGACGCTCACCACATCACGGCCTCTCACCCCGAGGGTCTCGGTGCCCACCTGGTGATGAGCGCAGCTCTCGAAGATGCCGAGATGAAGCCCGAAGACATCGACTACATCAACGTACACGGCACCTCTACCCCCGTGGGCGACATCTCTGAAGTGAAGGCCATCACGAAACTCTTCGGCGACCACGCCTACAAGCTCAACATCAGCTCCACCAAGTCCATGACGGGTCACCTGCTGGGCGCAGCCGGCGCAGTGGAGGCCATGATTTGCTGTCTGGCTGTGCAGAACGACATCGTTCCGCCCACCATCAACCACGAGGACGACGACCGCGACGAAAACATCGACTACAACCTCAACTTCACCTTCAACAAAGCACAAGAACGCCCCATCCGTGCCGCTCTGAGCAACACGTTCGGCTTTGGCGGACACAACGCTTGCTGCATCCTGAAGAAATATAACGGTTAATACCCTGCAACCCCTTTCTTGCAACCTTTCCTTGGGAAACGTGGCAGGAAAGGGGTTGTTTCTTTTCTCTATGATACTGAACCTTCTTGACCGCATGAAACTCCCCTTCCGCAAGAACAAGGAGTTTCTTTCGGTACTCTACGACATCTTGGGCTTCTATCCCCACAACATCGAGGTTTACCGCATAGCCTTCTCACACAAGTCGCTCGCCTATCACCGTGAGGACAAACCGGCGGGAAAAGACCGCCGCAACAGGGAACGCCGTTACCGCAACACTGACTCTGGACAGAAACCGCTCAACAACGAACGGCTGGAATATCTCGGCGATGCCGTACTGGAAACCATCGTGAGCGATATCCTCTTCCGACACTACCCTCAGAAACGCGAGGGCTTCCTCACCTCCACACGAAGCAAAATCGTGCAGCGCGAAACGCTCAACCGCCTGGCACTGGATTTGGGATTGGAAAAACTCATCCGGGCAGCTGAAGGAACCAACATGGCACACACGAACATTGCCGGCAATGCCTTCGAGGCACTGATGGGAGCCATCTACCTGGACCGAGGGTTCAAACACTGCCATTGGTTCATCTCTAACCGCGTCATTGGAAGCTTCATCGACCTTGACAGCATGGCGCACAAAGAGGTCAACTTCAAAAGCAAACTCCTGGAGTGGAGCCAAAAGAACCGCATCAACATCGACTTCCGAGACCACGCCGGCGACCAGGACGGCAAAGGCTTCCGCTGCGTCATCTCACTCGAAGGCATCGTCATGGGACGAGGCAACGGACGCTCCAAAAAGGAGAGCCAGCAGTTGGCCGCCAAGGAGGTGCTCACCCTCATGCGACGTGATGCTGCCATCTACGACAGCATCTTCCGGGCCAAGGAAAAACGCACCGCCATGGAGGCGGAAGAGTCGTTTGCCCTGCCTAAAATCGACGAAATAGAAGAGTCGCTGAACCAGGAACAAAAACGGAAAGGACCTAAAGAAAAGGCGAAAACACCGGTACTGGAAGAGAAAAAGACACGCACACCACGTTTGGCATCTGACGAGGCTTACGACACAGCCTATGACGAACAAGCGGAGTTCGAAGTCATCGACAAGGAACCGGAACAGCCCCGCCTGACAGCTGCGGACTATGCTGCCAAGGGACTCCCACTGCCCCCTACCGAAGACGACGCGGCGGAAAACGAACCAAAACCGAAACGCAGCAGAAACCGCAACCGGAAGGAAAGAACCGAAGTTGAAGTGGCAGCAAAGGAAAAGACCACAACGCCGCCGACGGAAAAGGAAATGAAGGTGGCTCCGGAAACCAACGATAATGTGCCCGACAACCTGCCTACGCCAGAACCCGAGGTACTGACGGCTGCAACCGAAACACCGGCACGGGAAACCCCAGCGGAAACGGAACAATGGCCGGAAGCAGCAGAAGAAGCTGTAGAAACGAAAGCTGAAGCAGCAGTTGAAACGGTTCATGCAGCAACAGAGCCTCAAGCGACGGAACCTCAACCAAATAACCCTCAACCGACGGAGCAGGTGGCAGACGACATGGTGCCTGACAACCTGGAGGAGGTGGCCGACTCTATCCAAAAGGAAATCGCTGCCGACGACCAGCCGGAAATGATTATCGTGCAGAACCTGCCCACTGTTGATGCACCCGAAGCGGACGACGAGCCCGAGGAACCGATGGCGGATGAAACCAACGGTGACGAGGAAGCAGCAAACGAAGAAGCAGCAGAAGAGGCTGAGGAAGCTGAGGAAGCTGAGGAAGCAGCGGACGAAAATGCTGATAACGAAACGGAGCAGACGGTCTCTACCCCAGCCTCGTTGGACAACGCTTCGCCCAAACCCATCCTCCGACACCTCAGCCTGGACGACTTCGTCTTCGACGTGGAACAACAGGAGCTTACTCCTTTTGACCTGAACGAAGCGGACGAAGCACCCACGGTGCGCAAACCCAACCGTCGCCGCCGTCGCCCGGCACGCAAGCCGGCTGCCGAACAGGAAGCCCAGCCGGCAGAACAGCAGGCCGAACGCAAACAAACGGAAGGCGGACAGAACCGCCAGCGATGCAAGAAAGCCCCCAAAGCGGCTCCCCAACCTGCCGATGCCGATGCACCAGAGAAAACCGCTAAGCCCCGCCGACGCAGACGCCGCCCGGCTCCCCGCAACGAGTAATACCGCAAGCTACAACGCCAGACAAGCTACAACGCCTTGACGGAAGCAATGGCCTACATCCAATGGTGACACCTTCTGATTCGCCATGTGGCAATGCGGAACTTCCGACATTCCCCGAACAACTTGAAAAGCTTCCCCTAAGCCTGACAACCAAAGGCTCAGGGGAGGCTTTTTTGGAATTTACCTCAATCCAAAAATGGGGGCGCAGGTATAAATGCCGCGTGTCGTTTTGCGGAGTGCATTGTTTGCCGTACTTTTGCCTTGAAACCAATCATCGTGTCAAAAAATATGAAACTCTTACTTTTGGGAAGCGGCGGCCGCGAACACGCCTTGGCGTGGAAAATAGCACAAAGCCCGCGTGTGGAAAAACTGTTCATCGCCCCGGGTAACGCCGGCACGGCCTCAGTGGGCGAAAACGTGGCCATCAAAGCCGACGACTTCGATGGCATTGCCCAATTCGTCATTGACAACGAAATCAACATGGTGGTCGTAGGCCCCGAAGACCCCCTGGTGAAAGGCATCTACGACTATTTCGCCAACCACGACCTGCTGAAGGACGTACCCGTGATAGGACCGTCGAAAGCCGGCGCACAACTGGAAGGCTCCAAGGACTTTGCCAAAGGCTTCATGAAGCGGCACGGCATACCCACTGCCTCGTATGCCACCTTCGACAGTTCGCAACTGGAAGAGGGCTACCGTTTCCTCGAAACGCTGCAACCGCCCTACGTGCTCAAAGCTGACGGGCTCTGCGCCGGCAAGGGGGTGCTCATCCTGCCCACCCTGGACGAAGCCAAACACGAACTGAGCGAAATGCTGGGCGGCATGTTCGGCGCAGCTTCGGGCCGCGTGGTGATCGAGGAATTCCTCTCGGGCATAGAATGCTCCGTGTTCGTGCTCACCGACGGGAAGCACTACCAAATTCTGCCCGAAGCCAAGGACTACAAACGCATTGGCGAGGGCGACACGGGCTTGAACACCGGAGGCATGGGTTCTGTTTCGCCGGTGCCGTTTGCCACCCCCGAATGGATGCAGAAAGTGGAAGAAGAAATCATCCGACCTACTGTGGAGGGACTGGCAGCCGAAGGCATTGATTACAAGGGCTTTATCTTCTTCGGCCTGATCAACTGCGACGACCAGCCCAAAGTCATCGAGTATAACTGCCGCATGGGCGACCCCGAGACGGAAACGGTGATGCTGCGCCTCAAGAGCGACATCGTCGACCTGTTTGACGGCATCGTGGCCGGCGACCTTGACCAGCGCAAGCCGGTATTCGACGAGCGGGCTGCCGTATGCGTGATGTGCGTTTCGGGCGGTTATCCCGAAACCTACGAAAAGGGATTTCCCATCACCGGAGCCGAGGTCGAGGGCAGCGTGGTATTCCATGCCGGAACAGCCCTGAAGGACGGGCAGCTGGTAACAGCCGGCGGACGCGTCATCGCCGTCAGCTCCTATGGCAAGGACAAGGCAGAAGCATTGGCTAAATCCATGGAGGGTGCCGCACAAATCCAGTTTGAGAAAAAATATTTCCGCTCGGACATCGGCCAAGACCTCTAAGCAGCCGGCCATTCCGTCGGACTGACAACCAAAGCAAAACGGGGCTGCCCCGGGGCAGTTCCCGTTTTGTGTACCTACCTTCTTGTCCCGGCATTTGCCGGCCTGTACGCAGAAGTACCCATCACGGCCACTGCGCATATCGCACCTTCTGCAACCACTCCGTTTCATCAAAGCATTTTGAGGAATGTACTCCCATTCTTTCCGCTCTAAAGTCGTAAGCGGCACCTTCACGTTGCCCGTCATGGCCATCATGGCGGCGGTATGCTGGATGTTGCCCGACCTCTCTTCCTGGCCACTGTGGGCCGGCCTGTGCATAGCGGGCCTGACCACCTACGTGGCCATGGAACTCAACAACCGCTTTGCCCTGCTGCGCATCCGGTCGCGTATGGTGAGCAGTACCTACCTGCTGCTACTGACGGCCTGCCCTACACTGCACTCCTCGGTCCTCACAGCCCTGCCCGTGGCTCTCTGCCTCGCCCTGAGCTACGCCATGCTCTTTGCCTCCTACCAGCAGGTGAAAGCCCAAGGCTACGTGTTCCACGCCTTTCTATGCATCGGCATGGGCAGCCTGCTCTTCCCCCCCATGCTGGGGCTGGCCTTGACTTTCTACCTCAACATGATAGTCCAGTTGCGCAACTTCACCTGGCGTTCATTCACAGCCGGCCTGCTGGGACTGGCCCTTCCTTACTGGATATACGCCGTATGGGCCATCTGGAACAATCGGCTCGACACGGCCTTTGTCTACCTGACGACATGGTTCGCCCCCCACGTACCCGACTTCAGCACGTTCGGCCCCCATGAATGGGTCACGGTGGGTATGCTCTGCTTTTTCACCCTGCTGGCACTGGTGCATTTCTTCCACACGGCCTACAACGACAAAATCCGCACGCGTATGCTGTTCTACGTGGTCGTAACGCAGCAGCTGGCCATTACCGCCGGACTCTTCCTGCTGCCGGAACACCTGAACAGCACGCTGTCGCTTTTCGTGTTCAACGCCTCGCTGCTCCTGGCCCATTATTATGCCTTGGCCAAAGGCCGCTTCTTTGACAGCTGGTTCAATCTTTCGGTTGCGGCATGGATTATTCTGGCCCTGTATAACAATCTGAACTTCTGAACCTGAAGCGCATGGATGCCTTTATCGACTTACTCGTGTGCTATGGCGGACCCGGCATGTTCGTAGCAGCCTTTCTGGCGGGTAGTTTTTTCCCTTTCAGCTCGGAAGTGGTGATGCTCGGCTTGCTGGCCGCCGGCACCGACCCCTCCGACCTGCTGCTCTGGGGCACGGCAGGCAACACGATCGGCTCGCTCTTCAACTACGGCGTGGGTTCGCTGGGACGCGACGAATGGATCAGCCGCTACACCAAGGTACCGCCAGAGAAGCTGGAACGGGGCAAGCGTTGGGTGCGCCACTACGGGGCATGGGCCGGACTGCTGGCATGGCTCCCGCTCCTGGGCAGCGTCATCACCGTGGCCATGGGATTTCTGCGCGTCAAGCTCCTGTACGCCATGACAGCCGTGGCCATAGGCAAATACCTGCGCTATTGGCTCCTCATCCAGGCCTGGGCGGCCGGCTCATCTATCACATAGACTTATGACAAAACAATTTCTCTCCCCTCCTCTGATTTTCCGATTCCTGTTGCTCGCGGCCTGCCTCCTGTTGCCCACTGCGTGCCAGCGCAAAACGGCTCAAGACAGCCGGCCCGTCGTCACCGTGAGCATCGAACCGCTGCGCCACATGGTGGAACAACTGGTGGAAGACCGCTACCGCGTGGTCACACTCATGCCCCAGGGAGCCAGCCCCGAAAGCTATGAACCCACTCCCCGACAGATGGTGGAACTGGCTGAAAGCCGTATGCTCTTCTGCGTAGGGACGCTGGGATTTGAAAAGACTCGTCTGAAACAGATGGCCGAGACCGCATCCCAAGTGCCGGTGGTGCGCCTTGACCAAGGC
>SFQP01000029.1 GCA_004562975.1 bacterium | reverse complement strand
GTGGCATGGAGGTAGCCCACGGCAGAAAGTCCCGGACCGTCCACGGAAAAGAAATCGGTGGCGACATAGGCACCGGCGTATTCCGTAGCACCGCCTATGCCGGTGGAGGCTATGTAATGGGTATCTCGCGTCAGACCTTCACGGGCAAAGATTTCATTGCGGGCCTTGACCACCTGGGCGTACTGGCAATCGACATCACGCACATAAATCCAAGTGCGGTGGCAGTGGTCTTTCAAGTTTAAGCCTTGGGTACGGAGCAGGGATATGTGGCTCTCGAAAGCCTTGTTCAGTTGCGCACCTGCCGTTTCCTCTGCCGAAGATTGGCCGAAGCGCACGGAGTGCAATATATAGGTCAGTCCGGATTGCTTCAACACGACTCCGCTGCTACCGGGCTGGGAAATCACCTCTCGTTCAAGCACTTTTCCGCCCACGAACCATAAAAGCAACGCCAGTTTGGCTCCTCCGAGCGGGGGTTGCTCCACAAAGCTCACCACGCCCAAAGGGGCATGGTCAGCAACCAGCCGATGGCTGCGCAACAGGGCGCACTGATTGGCGGCATCCGACACATAAACGCGCATTTGAAGCAAATTGTCCAGAGAGCCGCCAACCTCTTGCAACACATCCTGCATTTGGCGTTGCAAATCATCGGCCTGCTCTGTCAAAGACCGCCCTGCACGGGGCTGTAACACAAAAAAACGGCTGTTGTCCATAGTTGGCTTTCAACATCTGATTGTTGCAGGAAATAACCTCTATCTCTTCCGTTCTGAAAAGGGCACTTCCTCTTCTATCGACACGAACAGTAGCCTCGGGCATTTCCTGCTTTGGTTGATGGGTCGTTAAAAAGCGATGCAAAAGTAATGAAAGTTTTGAAAAAGCTGCAAAACGCCCGGTTATTTCTCCCAGCCTTGGCCGTGGAAGCCAACTGCCGGAAGCTTATGCCAGGGGCAAGCGACAAAACACAGTTGTTCCTCGCGGGCTGGGGGATAGATTTATAGATGGCTATAGAGAACTATAAAAACTATACTCCCAAACAACGAGGAACTACTTGCTCAAAAATCACTTGCTCCCATATCACTCCATGCCGAACTCAAAGGTTTTGCCGAACTCTCTGAGAATGGACATGGCTACCTTTTTCTTGTTGAGGTTATAGATTTCGGACCATTGGGTAAATCCGGTGGAAAGGAAGCTCTCTTCCGGTCCCTGCGCCACCTGTGTCAACAAGTCCATGCCCTGTGTGGCATTCAGGTTGTAGGCATACTGCGACAGGTTCTTCCTCAAAATCTTATACCGCTCCATGCCATGGGAGGATTTATTGAAACCATGGTCGGTATTGGCCATGGTGGGCGATACATAGAAGTTGGTCACGCAGCGCAGGGTATCGTTACCAGTCAGCACCTCCATTTTGTCGGGATTGAGCGAGAGGTCGGGATTGGTGTACTCCACAATGGCATAGTCGCCCGTGGCATCGGCCATGAAGAAATGGTAGCTGGCCTTGGGGTCCTTGTCCATGCTCATATTGTACTGCTTCAGCATTTCGATGGCTTCCTTTACCGTTCCGGCGCGGTCGAGCAGCATACGCATGGCCACCGTGGTGAAGATGGTTTTCTTGCCTTCTGCCTGCTGACAAGTGGGTTTACCGTCCAGCTTGAGCACACTGATGGCAAAACCGTCCTCGTTGATACCGTCGAGCATGAGGTAAGGCAAGGCCATCAGCATGGAGAGGTCCGACTTGCCGTCGGTATAGAAGCCACTCTTGTAACCCACGAACTGCCCATCCACAAAGGACACGGACTTCTTGCCGCCAGCCGGTGCCGTATGGACGGCGATAACTGGAATCATGATGCGCTCTTTCGTGGTGGCATCCAGGTGGTTGAAGTCGAAGTTACGGCCCATCAGCTGGTGGCCCGTAGTCTTGTCGGGACAGGCAAAGACACTGCAACCGGCATCGTATGTCAAGTTCATGCCTTTGGAAGTAGGCAGCACGTCCAACAGTCTTGTCGCCACAAACGCCGTCAAGGTGGAGGTACCGTCAATTCCTGCGTTCAACGCCTCGTCGAGTTTGTAATCCACGTCGTAAGTCATTTCGTAGATACGTCCCTTGTTGCCCTCGAGGTCAACGAGCGAATAAATCATGGCCAGCTTGTCGGCGTCCGTCACCATCTGCGCCTTGTTCTCCGTGGGAGTGGGAGTGGGTGTGGGTGTGGGGTCAGGGTCGTCGTCGCTGCAAGCCGTCCACACCGGGAAAAAGACCATGCTGCACAGCAGCAGCAGGGTTCTTGCTTTCTGTACTTTCATTCGTGCCATAGATGTCAGATTGTTTGAAAAGATTGGATTTAGGAAACACCCTTACTGGCGGGTGGGTTAACAGTGTAAATATAGGGGAACAAGCCGAAGAGTGTGCCATGCAAAATATGCCATCCCATCATTTTTTGACGGAATGGCATTTTTTTGATGAATAAGCAACATTTTTGTGCCGGCCAGGGAAAATGACCTATATCAAAGCATCAGTTCTTCACTTCGCCATGATTTTCCTTGCGCCACCGCGCCGGCGAGCAGCCTTCTTTTTCACTGAAAGTGCGGATAAAATGGCTCATCGAGAGGAAGCCGGAGCGTTCGGCCACTTCCTGATTTTTCAGGTGTGGCTGCTGCATCATCATGCGCTTGGCAAACTCTATGCGCAAAGCAGAAACCCAGTCGCGGAAGTTCATACGGTAGACCCTGTTGATATAGGCCGAAAGATAGGTGCGGTTGGTACAGAGCTGAGATGACAATTCGTTGAGGGTGATGCCGGGCTGGCAGTAACCTTCACGCTCAGTCCACTCCGTGATGCGCCGCGCCATTTCTGCATGATAAGCCGGCGTGCCTTCAGAACCCACAAGTTCGTCCGGCTGGCACACAGCGGGTTCGGGCATGGACCGATCTTCCAGCAAGGCGGTTTCCACAGCTTCATAGAAAAGCACGTAGTTCTGATAACAGCAATAGAGATAGATGTAGAAAGGTACGGACGACAAGATCCATATAAACACGTATTCGTCGGGAAGGAAGGTGAGCAAAGCACAACTTACGCCAAAGCCGATGGCCCAATAGGTGAAGATGGAGAGCCAGCGGATGTAGGCTCCGATGTCGTCGGAATGGGTGTTTTCAAACTGCCGGATGGCCCTATAATAGGTTTTCAGCAAACGGACGGAAAGGAACAATCCGTAAACCACCAACCACACGGCAAGTGCTATCGTGCCCCAGGACTGGACTATTGTCCCGGCAAAACAGAGGAGCACCATTCCGGCCATCAGGGTATAGGTCAGCCATATGGCAAGGTGACGGAAAATGCGCCGAAGCGTAAGGTAACGGCAGTCTAACAGTTGCATCATGGCCGAACTGAACAGCCAATAACACAAGAAATAGGTGACCAGGTTGAACAAGATGGTGGCATTCAAATCTATCTGTCTGAGCGAAATGAAATTGTGGACGGAATAGTTGGCCGCCAGTACGAGCAAGGCCGTCCCCATCAGCCGACGCGACAGAATGTAGTTTTTGAATATCTGCTTTTCGGGTTTCCTGCCTAACAACATGTGGAAACCGAAAAAGAGCATCAGCGGTAGGGCAACATGGAGCGAATGGCTGTATAATGAAGGGTCCATTGATTTCAAAAGTATCTGAATCAAGAGAAAAATGATGCGGCAAAAATAAACTTTTATCCCAACAAAACTTCAACGGATCGTAGATAATTCCGCTGACGCCTACGCAGAAAATCCGGCCAGAAATGATGTAACATCCAGATTTTTACGTATTGAGGCAGAAAACCGGACTGACCGCATGATGCTGAAATGCTGAAGAGAAAGTCGGCGATGCCGTGCACACAAGTCCAGGCTTAGAAATTACAAGTCCAAGAGTTGAATTTACAAGTCCCGGACTTGTAGGCGCGAAGGCTGCGTTCGTAAGAACCGCATGAAGGGCAATCCGCTGATTTCCCCATCTGCCCGACCAACACGACATTTCGGATTATGAAGGTGACGCTGAACTGCACCTTACACGCGCACATATATACGCAAAATATTTCCCGAAAAAGCGTTCACGCATTCACATTCTTTACGTTTTCGTCTGTAAATCATTGGGTTTAGGTGTGAAGGCTTGGAGGCTTATCCATTCACCAAGGGTTCACCAAAGGGGATAAACGGTAATCTTTTCGGAAATCCAGCTAAAAGGGTGGTGCCAGCATTCAAGGTTCTTAACCAATGGGATGAAACATTGGAAATCAGAACCTTCATACCTAAAACCTTTGGGAATGAGAATAAAAGTCCACAAGATGAAGGTTTGAATGATTTTTTCAAGGAACAAATTACGTATATAAGAGCCGGATATGACAGTGCGAAATGTGAAATAGGTCTAACCGTAAAGCTTTCACACAGGGTCAGGAAGGACTTCGTCAAGGGCGGCATACGCCTCGCCGAAACGCAACACGAAACCGAAGAGAGCCGGAAGTGCGTAACAAGCGGTAAAAGCCAAATTCCGGAACGCAATAAGTAAAGAATTTTTACCCAATTCCATTCTGTTTGTGCTGAAAATCAAATCCACCCGATTGAATAGAAGAAATTCGGAAGGGGAGTATCATCACATCAAAAAATGTTTCCCGACAATCGTGCGGAAATACGGAAGTCACAAAACGAACTTTTTGCCTTGGAAAGTACCTCTTTGTATCATTTCCTGTTCGATGAGCCGGAGCACGTCGTCATTCTTCATTCCCCACCTCGGCGCAAGGAGCGTTCCGGGCGGTGCCTGCGAAACGAAACGCTCCACGGCGATGCGCGGCGAGAGACCTTCGAGAAAGTCCACTACCAAAGAAACGTACTCCCGGGGTGTGAAGAGGCGGAAACGCTCGGGATGTGCGGCGTACTCTCCGGCCATCCGTGCACCTTGAAGTATCTGGAGCTGGTGGAGCTTCAGCACATCCACGGGCCAACGGCTCACTTCCCTACTCCACCGGCGCATTTGCCCGCAGTCGTCGCCGGGCAAACCGAACAGGAGGTGTATGCCTACAGGGACGGCGCGTTCGGCCAGTGCCTGCACCGCCCATGCCGATTGTTCCACGGTATGTCCACGACCCACCGCCCGGAGGGTGGAGACGTTGAGACTTTCCACACCCAGCTCGACCATGACGAAGGTGTCACGCCCCAGCCGGGCCAAATAGTCCAGCCATTCGGACGAAAGGCAGTCGGGACGGGTGGCGAGAACCAGCCCCCGTACGCCCTCCACCGAAAGTGCTTCCTCAAACAGCGGCACCATGTGGTTCAACGGGGCATAGGTGTTGGAACCGGCCTGGAAATAGGCCAGAAAGGCGGTGTCAGGATGGGCGGCAATTTGCCTTCGATAGAACAATTTGCCGGCGGCTAACTGGCAGGCCACGGAACGGGCGCGGTCGGAAGCAGCCGTGACGAAACTGCGGCCATTGCAAAAACTACAACCTTTCCTCCCCTTCGTTCCATCGCGTACGGGGCAGCTACAACCCACATCGATGGGCAATTTGCGGATATGGCACGTGAAAAATCGCGAGATGAATTG
The DNA here is from genome assembly GCA_004562975.1 of bacterium. Next base: position 6,939 of record SFQP01000029.1, on the reverse strand, counting down.
CTGGTAAGGGGTATAATGCGCTGGCATGGACAATGGGGATTACTGACAAGCAACAGTCCTGAAAATCATGAAGAATAAAGATACGCTACACGCTGCTTGGCAAACTTCATGGACGGGAATGTGAATTTTATAATAACGATGACCGCTACAATTTATTGTTTGCCGATTTGTTCAATTCAACAAAAAAAACTACTTTTGCCCTAAGTTAAGGAAAGGAAAACAACACCGCTCTTCCTTATCTTCCTGATTTTACTATAACTCATTCTTTTCACTCTTCAAACCTGCCAGCCTATAGGAAAGACATTACTTCGCAAAATCGACATAATCGACAAGTAATGGAAGAATTGACTTTGCGTACCGACGATGAGTTGGTCGCACTTTTCATATCCGGCTGCAACGAAGCGTTTGACGAGCTTTTGTCCCGCCATCAAGACAGGCTGTATTCTTACATTTCCTATATCGTGCGCAACCCCGACATGGCCGACGACCTTTTCCAAGAAACGTTCGTCAAGGCCATCATGACGTTGCGCCAAGGCCGCTACCAGCAAAACGGCAAATTCTATGCATGGCTCACACGCATTGCCCACAACCTGCTGATTGACCAGTTCCGCACGGAACGCAACGAGAGTTTGCTCTACGACGAGGATGCCGAAAACGCCTGGCACGATGCCGCACTCCTGGCCGACACGACACTGGAGAGCGAGCTGGTGACGGAACAGGTGCTTCGCGATGTGCGCAAGCTGATGGACCTCCTGCCTGACAACCAACGCGAAGTGGTTTACATGCGCTTCTACCAGAACCTGAGTTTCAAGGAAATTTCGGACTGCACGGGCGTGAGCATCAACACTGCCTTGGGACGTATGCGCTACGCCATCCTCAACCTGCGGAAAATGGCAGAGGACCGCCATCTGTCTCTCGCCGTGGGGTGAAAGGCGGGAAGCAGCACCGGCAGCATAGGGCTTCGATCACTACCGTGCAGAACTTTGCACAGGCTCAGCAAGGCATATTCAAAAAAAGTTGTACTTTTGCTTTCGCTATGCCCTGTGGGCCGGCGAGGGTTGCCTAACTAACCGGCATACCCCCTCCGCCAAAGGTGTATGGACACGGCTTGTGCCACATGAAACAAGCCTCTTGCATCCCATATCCCTTCCATCCCCGGCTATGATTGGAATCAAAATCTTAGACAAATATATATTAGGCAAGTTCCTGCTCATCTTTGTGGGAGCTTTCTTCATTTGCCTCTTCGTGTTCATGATGCAGTTCACCTGGCGCTATGTGGATGAACTGATTGGCAAGGGGCTTTCGTTGGAAATTCTTGCACAATTCTTTTGGTATATGGGTCAAACGCTGGTGCCGCAGGCACTGCCTTTGGCCGTCCTGCTGGCTTCGCTCATCACCTTCGGCAATATGGGCGAGAGCCTGGAACTGCTGGCCATGAAGGCGGCCGGCGTTTCGCTGGTGCGCGTGATGCGACCCATGGCACTGTTTGCCCTCATTGTCACGGGGATGTCCTTTTATTTCCAAAACAGCATTTCCCCTCAGGCCCAGATAAATTTGCGCACACTGCTCATCAGCATGAGGCAGCAGTCGCCCGCCGTGGAAATTCCCGAAGGGGTGTTCTACAACGGGGTGCCCAACATCAACCTCTACGTGGAGCAGAAAAACGCGGAAACGGGTATGCTATACCAAACCATCATCTACAAAACGGACCAAGGATTTGAACGCGCACAAATCGTACTGGCCGACTCGGCACGCATGGAGATGACAAGCGACAAGATGCACCTCAAACTGGACCTGTGGAACGGTGAGCAGTTCGAGGCTCTGCAATCGGCAACAGGGGCACAAATGATGCAAAGCGGCGTGCAACAGCCTTATGACCGGGAAACTTTCCAATACAAACAGCTGCTCATCGACTTCGACAGCAACTTCAGCCTGATGGACAAGGATATGCTGGCCGGTATGCCCTCGGCCAAGAACATGAGGCAGATTGAGCAGAGCGTGGACTCCATGGAACACGGGCTGGACTCCATCGGGAAACAATACTATCAAGAGGCGACACGAAGCTATGTACGCCGCCCGGTGCTTTCAAAGAAGGACTCCGTGAGCCTCTACAAGCAGTTGAAACAAGGCAAGCTGCTTGTGGATTTTGACAAAATGATCGCTGCAACGCCATCCCACAAGGTGGAAGAGGCGCGCCAGACGGCACGAAGCCAAGTGCAATCCATGAAATCGGACCTGGAATGGAAAAGCATGGTGACGCACGACGGCGACCATAACATACGCCGGCATTGGGTGGAGTGGCACCAGAAGATGACGCTTTCATTGGCTTGCATCATCTTCTTCTTCGTGGGTGCGCCGCTCGGTGCCATCATCCGCAAGGGAGGACTGGGGATGCCGACCGTCATCTCGGTCATCATCTTCATTTTCTGGTATATCATCAACACTTCGGGCATGAAACTGGCCCGCGACGGCAATACGAACATGGTGCTGGGGATGTGGATCAGCACGGTGGTAATCGCGCCCTTCGGCATCTTCATCAGCTACAAGGCCAACCGCGACTCGGTGGTGTTCAACACGGATGCTTACCTCAACCTGCTGCGCCGCCTGCTGGGCATCCGCACCAAACGGCACATCCAGCGGAAAGAGGTTATCATCGAAGACCCACGTCTGGAGGTGCTGCCGAATATGATCAACAGGCTGCGCGAGGCTTGCCGCGAATACAACCGCAGCAAGCAACTCCTCCGCCTGCCCAACTATATCGACGTGTTTTTCCGCTACCGACCGGACACGCAGGTGGAAGAAATCAACGCTCAACTGGAAGCTATCGTGGAGGAACTCTCCAACAGCAAAGACCCGAAGGTGCTGGGAGTACTGGGGGAATTTCCCATCCTTTATACCTCTGCGCATACAACGCCGCTTCACAGCCCGAGAGCCAATGCCATCGCGGGCATCATACTGCCGCTGGGCTTGGTGCTCTGGTTCAGGATCTGGCGCTTCCGCCTCCGTCTGCTGCGCGACCTGCGCATTATCGTGCGCACTTGTGACCGCCTGGACAATGTCATGCTGGGCATTCAGGACAACAACGAAGGCTCGGGTGTGGAGGCGGAGCAAATGGCCGAGAACAAGAAAACGCGTAGGCGGAAGCGCGTGGTGAAAGTGATACTGCTACTCTTTATACTGGCTCTGCTGGGAAATGTGCTGTGGAACGGATGGCAACGCCACCAACGGAAGGCACGCACGGAAACAAAGACCTCAGAACCGAAACAGGAGGAGGCTCCGATACGCGAAATCCGCTTTCCGGCACGCGCTCCCCAAATGGAACAACCGGCACTCCCCTTGCAACAATGAAACTTTTCCGGACAACCTATCTTCTGCCGGAACTATCTGATACAGCAACCTCTCTTGGCGTGAAAACGCTACATCTTGAAAACAATTATGCACGAACCTTTCAAACTGGCCACCATTGAGGAGGCCATCCAAGACTTCAAAGACGGAAAATTCGTTATCGTGGTGGACGACGAAGACCGCGAAAACGAAGGCGACCTGATCATGGCCGCCGAACTCGTAACGCCCGAACACGTGAACTTCATGCTGAGAAAGGGACGCGGCGTGCTGTGCGCTCCGATCACCATCGAACGCTGCAACGCCCTCCAACTGCCCCATCAGGTGCAGGAGAACACCAGTATGCTCGGCACGCCCTTCACCGTCACCGTCGATCTGCTCGAAGGCTGTACCACCGGCGTGAGCTGCCATGACCGCGCAGCCACCATCCGTGCCCTGGCCGACCCGGAACGCCAACCGTCAGACTTCGGCCGCCCGGGACACATCAATCCGCTCTATGCCCAGGACCGTGGTGTGCTGGCACGTGCCGGACACACCGAAGCAGCCATTGACTTGGCGCGCTTGGCTGGTATGCAGCCGGCGGCCTGCCTCATCGAAATCCTCAATGAGGACGGCACCATGGCGCGGATGCCGCAACTTCAGGTGATTGCGCAAGAAGAGGGACTGCACATCATTTCTATCCGCGACCTCATTGCCTATCGCCTCCAGAACGAGTGTCTCGTGGAGCAGGGCGAGGAGGTGGATATGCCCACTGCACACGGCCATTTCCGACTCATCCCTTTCCGCCAGAAGAGCAACCGCCTGGAACACGTGGCACTCATCAAAGGCAAATGGGAACCCGATGAACCTATCCTGGTGCGAGTTCACTCGTCATGCGTTACAGGCGACATCTTCGGATCAGAGCGTTGCGACTGCGGCGAGCAGCTCCACAAAGCCATGGAACTGATTGAAAAGGAGGGCAAAGGTGTGGTGCTCTATCTGAACCAGGAAGGACGCGGCATCGGCCTGATGGCCAAAATCGCTGCCTATAAACTCCAAGAGCAGGGCTACGACACGGTTGACGCCAATGTACACCTGGGCTATGACCCCGACGAACGTGACTACGGCGTGGGTGCGCAAATCCTCGGCCTACTCGGTGTGCGCAAGATGCGACTGCTCACCAACAACCCGGTGAAACGCGTGGGTCTCGAAGCTTATGGCCTGGAAATCACTGAAAACGTACCTATAGAAATTACTCCTAATCCTTACAACGAACGGTATCTCAAGACAAAGAAGGTGCGCATGGGGCACACGTTGCACCTGAAATAAGCGTTGCAAGACAAGTGGCTCCCGAACTTACTGACACTAAATTCTATCTATCACCTTTATTTTTTTCACTCATGAACAACCCTTACGGCTATGACCCCATGGTGGAAGAGCAAAGCCACTCGCTCTCTTTCCCGAAACTGATGTCAAAAGTGTACCTCTGGATGACGATGGCACTGGCCATGACTGGCTTGACCGCCTTCTGGGTGGCCGGCAACGAAGCACTGGTGTATGCCATCGCCTCAAGCAAGTTGCTGTTCTGGGGCTTGATATTGGCCGAACTGGCATTGGTACTGATGCTTTCGGCACGTATCCACAAGCGGCGTGACCATGTCTGTCATCCTGCTCACCTACACGATGGAAAGCGTGGCATCGACCTTCTTCATCACGGCAGGCACATTCGGTGCCATGTCGTTGATTGGCTTGGGCATCAAACGTGATATGTCGCGCATGGGCCGCTTCCTTTTCATGGCACTCATCGGCCTGATTGTTGCTACGATTGCCAACTACTTCCTGGCAAGCAGCGGTTTGGCCATGATTCTCAACTATTTCGGCGTGCTGATTTTCTGCGGACTAACAGCCTATGACACGCAAAAGATGAAGGAAATCCTTGCCCAGAGCGAGAATGCAGGCAACGAGAATATGCAGAAGATTGCCCTGCTGTGCAGCCTTTCCCTTTATCTTGACTTCATCAATCTCTTCCTTTACCTACTTCACATTTTTGGCGACAGAGATTAAGTTTAGCCACATTAAAACAAACACAAAGATATGCTCTCAACTCTTGTACAGCGTTTAGCTCCCTCGGCAACTCTGGCCATGTCGCAAAAGAGTGCCGAACTGAAGGCCCAAGGGGTCGATGTCATCAACCTCTCCGTGGGCGAACCTGACTTCAACACGCCCGACCACATCAAGGAGGCTGCGAAGAAGGCTGTGGACGAAAACTATTCGCGCTACTCTCCCGTGGCCGGCTACCCTGCCCTCCGCAAGGCTATCGTGGCGAAACTGAAAAACGAAAATGGCCTTGACTACACGCCTGAACAGATTGTCTGCTCCAACGGTGCCAAGCAATGCGTTTGCAATGCTGTCATGGCATTGGTATCACCGGGCGAAGAAGTGATTATCCCGGCTCCTTACTGGGTGAGCTACCCGCAGATGGTGCTCATGGCCGATGGCAAGCCGGTGTTCGTGGAAGCTGGCATCGAACAGGACTTCAAGATTACGCCGGCACAGCTGGAAGAGGCCATCACGGCACGCACCAAAGCCATCATTCTCTGCTCGCCGAGCAACCCCACCGGTGCTGTCTACAGCCAGGCTGAACTCGAAGCCCTGGCCGAAGTGCTGCGCCGCCACGAGCAGGTGTATGTCATCAGCGACGAAATCTACGAACACATCAACTACGTGGGCAGCCACGCCTCCATAGCCCGCTGCGAAGGCATGTACGACCGCACCATCGTCATCAACGGCGTATCGAAAGCCTATGCCATGACGGGTTGGCGCATCGGTTTCTGTGCCGCACCGCTCGCCTTGGCCAAAGCCTGCAGCAAGCTCCAAGGTCAGTACACCAGCGGACCCTGTTCCGTGAGCCAGGTGGCAGCTACCGAAGCCTTTGCCGGGCCTCAGGAATGTGTGGAAGAAATGCGCCAAGCCTTTGAACGCCGCAAGGAGCTCATCGTCCGCCTGGCCCGCGAAATTCCCGGACTGGAGGTGAACGAGCCTCACGGTGCTTTCTACCTCTTCCCGCAATTCAGCTCTTACTTTGGCAAACGCTTCGGCGACAAGGTGATTGAGAACTCCACGGACTTTGCCCTCTACCTACTGGAACACGCCCATGTGGCAACGGTGGGCGGCGATGCCTTCGGCTCTCCCCGCTGCTTCCGCATGAGCTATGCCACAAGCGACGAGAACATCGTGGAAGCCATGCGCCGCATCAAGGAGGCATTGGCTGAACTGGCATAATACTCCTTCAAAAGGTTTTTACAGGCATCCACTTGCCTGTAACTCACCAATCGAGCGACAATCTGTATCTCCTATGGGATACAGGTTGCCGCTCGAATTATTGTTTGGCCGTTTGACTTTAGCCGAACGATAAATGCTTGGAAAAATTGGTTCTATGGGGAAGGTTGCGTGAGCAATAAATCAAACAGTCTCAGGCCACCGAACCCCAAGGGTTTCTATTTCTCGGCAGAATGGGGATCCTCCGAGCCCTCGCTGAGCAAATCAGTGCCCCAGTGCGTAGAGGCCAGCCTCCGCTCGCGTTCAATGACCTCTTTGGCCTTCTTGGCATAGATAATC
>SFQP01000028.1 GCA_004562975.1 bacterium | reverse complement strand
CTTTTTGGCGTCCTCCGGGATTGCCCAGGATCGTCCAAAGCGGGACGCGCCGGGGATGCGCCCATCGGCACAGTATTGATTGACCCGCCGCTCTGATACGCCCCAGCGGTAGGACGCTTCCCGTATGGAGATATAGCCTTTTATCCCGCCCATATCGCACCTCCGCACAAATAAAATCTCACAGAGTACATCGTATACGAATATCAGAAGAAAAGCAAGTAAGCAATGCCAGTTTTTTCAGAAATCAAATATGTAAGCAGCCTCAAACCGAGGCTGCCATTTTAATACGAATGCGGAACCTCTCGTCCTCGCTTAGATGCAGCGGAGAAGCTGGCAAAGGCACTTAATATTTCCGTGGATCAGCTTCTGGGTACGGATGGTATGCTCGTTGCTCAGGCTGCGGAGCAGTACGGCGCACGAGGTGCCAAACAAGCGCAACAGCTCACAGATGAAGTAACTGGTTTGTTTACCGGCGGCGAGTTGGCACAGGATGATATGGATGTTATGATGCAAGCTATTATGGATGCCTATTGGCTTGCGAAAGAGGAAAACAAAAAGTACACCCCAAACGGTTTCTGGCGTTTTTGTTTGTGCCTGTCCGTGACAGTATGTTTCGTTCTGTAGATTTCTTCGGGGACATTTTAGGGGACAATTGCGGACAAAAAGGGACAAACAAAGGGACAACTTCAAGACGCTGTCTAATGCCATCGCAATCGCCTCCAAGGTTTTGGAGGCGATTGCGAAACTTCCCACCACTATTGCCTTGTCTGTGCCCGGCTGCGGATAGGTTTAATGGTTACTTCAACGCCGTGATTTGCTTGGCTTGTTTTTCCGGCGGCGGTATTGTGAACCGTGCCGATCTGTGATATACTCTATTACATAATTGATAACAATATGAAAAAGCGGCGTGGGCAGGCATATTGCCCGCTCTGCACGAGGGGGTAGGAAACATACTATGAAAGAACGGGAAATCAGAACCGCCGGGGAGGTCTCGTGCGGCAGTAAAACGAAGCAGGCCTATGAGCTGATCAAGCAGAAGATACTGATGCTGGAATTTGCACCGGGGCAGCCACTCCGAGAGCTGGAGCTCAGCGAGCGGTTTTCCATGAGCCGGACGCCTATCCGTGCGGCCATCGAACGGCTGGTGGCGGATTGCTTTGTTGAGGAGACGGCAGGTAAGCGCACCATCGTGTCCGGCGTGTCGGTGGACGGCTTCATCGAGCTATATGAGATCCGAGAAGCACTGGAGATGCTGTGCGTCTCGTTGGCAGCGTATGCCTGGCAGGATCACAGAGAGATAGAGCAGGCGCGGGAGCTGATACAGCGTCAGTTTGAACTGGCAAGGCAGACGCCGGTGGACTCGCGGGCTGTACAGGAGGTGGATCGCGCTTTTCACCGGGTGCTGGCTCATATGTCCGGCAACAAGCTGCTGGAACGGGAAACGGTGTGGATCTATGATCTGTGCCTGCGATATATTTTCTACTCTATGCACTTGAACTGGTCCACTCGCATTGCTCAGGAACACAAGGACATCATTGATGCCGTTGAACGTCGAGACAGCCATCTGGCTCAGGCTCATGTACGCAATCACTTATCAAAGGTGAAGGACGCGGTGCTCATGGGTCTTGCAAAGGGCTTTGATCCCTCCGTGGAGCTTCAGAACGCCCAGGAAGGCTACACCATCCGCCCCCACACGGAGCGGGCAGACTGAGTATACCCACACAAAGAGCACCCCGTCGGATCCTGCGGGATCTGACGGGGTGCTCTTTGTGTGTCAAGGGCCGGCGAAAGAATGGTGGGGGGAGGTAAGGGCCAGGGAAAGAAACGCCGGCCAGCGAATCATAGCTCTTGGTCGATCTGCCGCAGAATGGACACAGCCTTTTGCAGCACGTCCATGGAGGAGGCATACGACAGACGTACATATCCCTCGCCGTTGCGGCCAAAGGCGGTGCCGGGGATGGTGGCCAGCCGGTACTTGTCAATGGCGTAGGCGCAGAACTCGTCGGCGGTCATGCCCGTCTTTTTGATGTTCATGAAGATATAGAAGGCACCCTCCGGCTTTTTGCAGCTGAAGTGCTGCAGCTTGTTGATCTCCTCCACCAGATAGTCGCGGCGGTGCTTGAACTCCTGCCGCATCCGTTCAATGGAGCCGTCCTCCTCCAGTAGACCGGCCACGCCGGCATACTGCACGAAGGTGGTGGCTCCGGCGGTCATGTAGAAGGACAGTCGGTTCATGGGCTCGATCATGTACTCCGGCGCGGCGATATAGCCCAGACGCCAGCCGGTCATGGCCATGCTCTTGGAGAAGCCGTTGAGAACGATAGAGCGTTCCTTCATGCCCGGCAGGGAGGCGATGCTCACCAGCTCCTGCTGCTCATCGTATACAAAGCGGTCATAGATCTCATCGCTGAGCACCAGCAGATCATGCTCCTTGGCGATGGCGGCGATGGCCTCCAATGAGACGCGGCTCAGCACACCGCCAGTGGGGTTGCTGGGAGAGACAATGACCAGCATCCTTGTCTTATCGGTAATGAGAGAGCGAATCTGCTCCACGTCGACCTGATAGTTGTTCTCCTCCAGCAAGTCATATTTTTTGATGACGGCACCTGCGATACTGGGAATCTCGGAGTACGTCAGATACACAGGATCGGGCACCAGCACCTCGTCGCCGGGATTCAGCGTGCTCAGCAGTGCCACGAACATACCCTGCGCCACGCCGGTGGTAACAGAGATCTCGGCGGGCGTGTAGTGCAGATCGTTTTCCTTGGATAGCTTCTGGCAGATAGCCTCCTTCAGCTCCTCGATGCCGGAACCGTCGGTGTAGCGGGTCTTGCCCTCGTCCAGTGCCCGCTTGCAGGCGTCTATAATGTACTGAGGCGTGTCGAAGTCAGGCTGTCCCAGAGTCAGACCGGTGACGGAGATACCCTGCGCCGCCAACTCGGCACATTTGCTGAACACCACGCGAGTGCCGGACGTATGCAGGTTCTCCAGCCTGTGTGCCTGTTTGAATTCCATAAAATGCTCCTCCTTTATCTGCTTGCTGCTTTGCAGCCCTTGTTACTTCTGAGTGTTGTTGCCGCCGGGGACGAATACACACTGGTCATAATTGCCGGTGAAATAGTTGCGAATATCGGCGCAGCACTGAAGCCGTCCGTCACGCGCGGATTCCTGAGAATAGAAGGCCACGTGGGGCGTCAGGATCACGTTGTCGCGGTTGGCCAGCGGGTGGGTATTCAGGTCGGGATACTCGTCGGTGAGCACATCCAGATAGGCGTAGGAGATCTTGCCGCTGTCAATGGCGTCGATCATCTCCTGCTCCACCACGACGCCGCCGCGGGCGGAGTTGATGAATACCAGATGGTCGGGGATCTCGTCGAATAGCTCCTTGCCGATGAGGTGCTCTGTGCCGTTGACCAGCGGCACGTGCAGGCTGATGTAGTCGCACTCGCGGAAAAGCGTTTTCATATCCACCATGGTGACGCCGTACTGGTCGCCGATGGACTGGTCGATGTAGGGATCTGCCGCCAAAATGCGCACGTTGAAGCCGGACAGGTTCTTGGCTACCAGCCGCGCAATCTGGCCGAAGCCCGCCAGTCCCACTGTCTCGGCGTTGAAACGGTGGATGTCAGGGCATACGGAGTAGTCCCACTTCTTGTCTCGCCGCACACTGCGGTCATAGGCGAACAGCCGCTTGTTGTGGGCTAAAATACAGGCGGTAACGTAGTCCGCCACGTCGATGGAAAAGGCACTTCGCAGATGTGTGACGGAGATGCCGCGAGCTTTGGCGGCCTCTAAATCCACATAATTGTATCCCATGCTCTTGCAGGCGATGAGCTTCAGATTGGGCAGCGCGTTGATGACCCGGGCGGTCAACGGCTCGAAGATACCCATGACGGCGTCGGCGTCCTGACAATACTGGATAATGTCCTCCTCGGTGGAGCATACATGCTCCTCCACCTCGCATACGCCCTCGAGTGCCTTGCGCTCCAGTTCGATGCCGTCATTATAGTGAAACATGCGCACAGCTTTATACATACCAAAACCCTCCGGAACAATAAATTGGATACACTGATTATAGTGGCTGCATACAAAATCGTCAAGCTGTAAAAAGCGACATATGGCAAAAGCAAGGATGGAAATAGAGCAACATTCTAAAGAAATAAATCTACAAAATTTTGGTATATTAAGGATTACAGCAATTTTTTAACGTAAAATGGGGAAAGAAGTGGGCGATAAAGTCTTGTCAGATGCACAAAAAGAGACGAGCTATTTTGTGCCAAACGACAAAATTGCAGAAACAATATTGCATACAATTGTTAGGAATGCTATAATGACCGCAATGACAGGTCTGTGCCATCAAGGAGGTATATATGAAGCAAAAGGCTGATCTAATATTAAAAAACGGTGCAATATACACCATGGTGTGCGAAAACAGCGTGGTGGAAGCACTGGCCGTTCATAACGGTAAGATTGTATACACTGGAACGACAGAGGAGGTGCTGGCTCACTGCGAAGCCCCGCAGGTTGTGGATTTGCAGGGAAAGACCGTGCTTCCGGGCATGGGCGATTCCCACCTCCACTTCTTTGCCTACTGCCAGACCCACACCACGGTGGATCTGGGCGGCTGCACCAGCAAGGCTGAGGTCATCGGCAAGCTGGCGGCTCGGGCGGCGGAAACGCCCAAGGGTCAGTGGATCAAGGGCTCTAATTTTGATGAGTCCAAGTGGGACGCTGATAACGACCACCTGCCCACCAAGGCGGATTTGGATATGGTCAGCCTTGACCACCCGGTGATGATGAAGCGGGTGTGCCTGCACACCGCCGTGGCCAACACCGCCGCTCTGGCTGCTGCCGGCATCGGCAGGGGCTACACCTTTGGTCCCGGCGGTCTGGTGGAGCTGGATGAGGACGGTGTGCCCAACGGCATCCTGCGGGAGCAGGCGACTAAGATCTTCGACGAGCTGATCCCCGACCCCGCCAAGATCCCGGAGGTCAAAGAGAAGATCATGCGAGAGGCATTGGAGGAGGCGTCCAGTCAAGGTCTGACCACCATCCACACCTACGCCGCAGAAATATGGAAGTACACGGAGGATCCGGAGGACTACCTTTGCTTGGATCGAAAGGGTCAGCTGCCCCTGCGCGTGGTAATCTATCTGGATACCTTCTACCGCAAGCCCTATCTGACCCGCCGCGAGATGGACGACCCTTATCACAAGGTGTGCTACGGCGGCCACAAGGTTTTTTCCGACGGATCTCTTGGCTCCCGTTCTGCCAAGCTGCTGGCACCGTACAGCGATGACCCGGAGACGGACGGCATTCTGGTGCAGAGCCAGCAGGAGCTGAATGACCATGTGCTGAAGGCGTATGAAATGGGGCTTCAGCCCGCCATCCACTGCATCGGCGACAAAGGGCTGGACTGCGTACTGACGGCTATCGAGTATACGCTGGAAAAGAGCCGTCAGCACGGTATGACCGCACAGGAGCAGGCAGATCGCGATCCCTTCCGCATCATCCACGCCCAGATGGCCACAGACGATATGATCCGCCGTATGCAGAAGCTGCCGGTGGTGCTGGATCTCCAGCCGGTCTTTCTGGAGACGGATATGCACTGGGCCGTGGAGCGCATCGGCTCTGAGCGTGCCGCATACAGCTACCGCTGGGAGACGTACCGCAAGGCGGGGCTGGTGCTGACCGGCGGCTCCGACTGCCCCGTGGAGCCGTTCTCCCCGTGGCTGAACATCTACACCGCCGTGACCCGCAAGGACTTCAACCGTTATCCCGACGGCGGCTATCAGCCGCAGGAGAAGATGAGCGTCTACGATGCCGTGTGTATGTTCACTAAGAATCTGCACTATGCCGCTGGTCACGATGCGGTGCTGGGTACACTGGAGCCCGGTAAGTTCGCAGATATGGTGGTCATAGACCGCGATATTTTCAGAATACCCGCCGATGAGATCATGGATATTCAGGTGGAAAAGACCTATCTGGCCGGACGGGAAGTATACAGCAAAGGCGAAATAAGGAGGTAACAGATGAAACTGGACTGTTTTGAAGAGGTGAAACGCCTGACCTCGGAGTTGGTGGCCATCCCCAGCATCAACAAGGAGGCGCACGGTGAGACGGCCGTGGCTCGTTATGTGTACGATTACTATATGGGTCTGCCTTATTTTCAGGCGCACCCGGAGCAGGTGCTGTGCTTCCAGACGAAGGATGACTTTGTGGAGCGTCACTCCACTATGGCGTACGTCAAGGGAACCAAGGGTACCTCCAACCGCACCGTGATCCTCATCGGTCATATCGACACCGTAGGCGTGGACGATTTCGGCACCATCCGAGAATATGCCTTCAGAACGGAGGAGCTGCCCGAAAAGCTGAAGGAGACGTTTTCCCTGTCGCCGGAGGTGTTGGCGGACATCGAATCCGGCGAGTTCATGTTTGGCCGCGGTGCGCTGGATATGAAGTCCGGTGTGGCTGGTCATATGTACCTGCTGAAGTACTTCTCCGAGCACCCCGAGGAGCTGGACGGCAATCTGATCCAAATTGCCGAGTGTGACGAGGAGGACAACTCCCACGGCATCATCACCGCCATTGACTACCTGCTGGAGTTGAAGAAAAAAGAGGGCTTCGAGTACATCGCCTGCATCAATGCCGACTACTCCACCAACTATATGCCCGGCGACGAGAATCGCTATATCTACTACGGCAGCATTGGCAAGCTGCTGCCCTGCTTCGTCGCACTGGGCAAGGAGTCCCATGTTGGCTCCGCCTTTAACGCCTTTGACCCCAACCTGTTGATTGCCGAGGTCACCCGCCGTATGTCCCTGAATACCGACCTGTGCGATGTGGCGCAGGGTGAGGTCACTATCCCGCCCATCTCTCTGAAGCAGGCGGATACCAAGGAGGGCTACACGGTGCAGACTGCGCTGACCGCTTTCTCCTACTACAACTTCTTCACCCATGGCATGAGCCCCGATGTGGTGCTGGAAAAGAGCCGTCAGGTAGGCGTGGAGGCCTTCGACAGCGTGGTGTCCTATCTGAACCAGCAGTATGAGAAGTACTGCGCCCTCAGCGGCGTGCCCTATACGAAGCTGCCTTGGAAGACCCGGGTGTACACGTGGAAGGAATTCTACGCTGAGGCCGCCGCGCAGCACGGGCAGCCCTTCCGGGATGCCATCGCTGCCTTTGCCGAAAAGCTGCAGTGCGAACAGCCTGCTATGGATCTGCGCTACTTCAGCCTTGCCGTGACAGAGGAGGTCTGGAAGTGGTACGAGGACAAGTCCCCTGCGCTGGTGTTGTTCTTTGGCTCTGTTTTCAGTGCCCGTATAGAGATGACCGGCAAAACCGCCAAGGAACGTGCGCTGCTGGACGCAGTGGAGGGCGCGATCGAGAAGATCCGTCCCGAAGCGCAGCGGCAGATCAAAACGCGTATGTTTTACCCCTACATCTCCGACTCCAGCTTCATGGCTCTGTGCGACACCAGAGAGTCCTTTGACGCCGTGGCGGAGAACATGCCCGCTTGGAAGGTCAAGTACTTCCACGATGTGGACAAGATCATGGAGATCAACGTCCCTGTGGTGAATATCGGAGCCTTCGGCCGGGACGGGCATATGCTCACCGAGCGGGTAGACATGGTGCAGACCTTCCGAAACGTGCCCAATATCACCTGCGAGGCGATCTTGTCCATGCTCAGTTGACAGTCGATACTCATGTACAACGGGCGTGACCCGATGATATAATTGCAGCACAACGAGAGATATATAATGAGGAACGGAGGAAAAAACGTGAACAGCAAAGCCAAAGGCGTCGTTGCCCTGATCCTTGCCGTTGCCGTTCTGGCCAACGTCGGCATCTTCGCCAAAATGTCTTACAACAAGACGCACACCGCACAAGAGACCATCGTTTTCCGCGTAGGCGACACCGTTGCATCCGACCACCCTATTTCCCAAGCGTTATACATCTTTGAGGAGGAGCTGGAGCGCATCTCCAACGGACGTTTTGATGTCCGTGTGTACATCAACTCTGCACTGGGCGGAGACCGGCAGCAGACCGAGAGCGTCGTCCTTGGCTACCTGCAGGGTAACACACCGCCGACATCTGTGCTGGCGGGCTTTGACACCCGTTTCATGGTGGTGGATCTGCCCTTTGTGTTCAAGAGCGGCGAAGCGGCCATGAAGACGCTGAACGGTGATTTGGGAGAGGAGCTGAACCCCATTCTAAACGACCTGGGGCTGCACGCCATGGGCTGGACAGAATCCGGCTACCGCCACATTACCACCAACAACATTGAAGCCACCACGCCTGCGGCACTGAAGGGTCTGTCCATCCGCACGCAGGAGAATCCCATCCACATGGCGTCCTTCCAGGCGTGGGGAGCCAGCCCTACACCTATGGCGTTCTCTGAGCTGTTCACCGCTCTGCAGCAGGGTGCCGTAGACGCCGAGGAGAACCCCTTGGCTGTGATCACCGCCAACCGGCTATATGAGGTGCAGAACACCGTGACTCTCACCGGTCACTTCTACACCGCCGGTATCTTCAACATCAACAAGGACTTTTATGAGTCGCTGGAGGGACAGGATAAGGAGTGGTTTGACGAGGCGTCCGCTCATTTTGTGGAGAACCTGACCCAGCTGATCCGCGACGCGCAGGAGGGCTACATCCAGCTGCTGAAGGACAACGGCATCAATGTGGTGGAGGTCACCTCCGAGCAGAAGGATGCCTTCATCGAGTCCGCCGCCTCCGTGTATGACCTGTTCATCGAGAAGTACGGCGGTACGCAGGAGCTGATCGACCTGGCCATGAAGTACAACGACGACTTTTAAGGAGAGGTGAGCGAAATGACAGTCTGGAAATTCATTGAAAAGAACTTTGAAAAATGGTTCCTCATTACCTCGCTGGTGGCCATGGTACTCATCACCTTCATGCAGGTGGTGCTGCGTTGGTTCGACGCCGCCACCGTTTGGGCGGAGGAGCTGTCCCGCTACATCATGCTCTATCAGGTTTGGATCGGCGCGTCCTATGCCGTCCGTGAGGATGCACACATCCGTATCACCGCGCTGATCGGTAAGCTCACCGGTAATAAGCGCAGGGTGTCCGAAACGGTGGTACTGGCACTTTGGCTCATCTTCGCACTGTGGCTCACTGTGGAGGGCGTCATGCTGGTCAAGGAGATCGCCGTCATGGGTCAGGTATCTTCCGCCATGCGCATCCCCATGACCATCCCCTATGCCTCTGTGCCCATTGGCGGTGCGCTTATGAGCGTCCGGCTGGTGCAGAAACTGATCCAGGACATGAAAAACGACCCGCAGGAAGAAACGAAGGAGGAGGTAGTCTGATATGTTAGCCATTCTGCTTATCTGCCTGGTCGTATTCGGAGCGATCAGTCTGCCTATTGGCATCGCTATGGGCATGGCGACCATGCTTTGCTTGGTATTTGCCACCAACATCGATCCTATCATGGTGGCACAGAATGCCTTCGCCGGTATCGACAGCTTTTCCCTGATGGCCATTCCCTTCTTCATGCTCGCCGGCAACTTCATGCGCTATGGCGGTATCTCCAAGCGTCTGCTGGATCTGGCTGATAACATCGTCGGCTTCTTCACCGGCGGTCTGGGTGCCATCACCACCTTTACCGCCATGTTCTACGCCGCCATCTCCGGCTCCGGTCCCGCCACCGTGTCCGCCATCGGCTCCTTTATGATCCCCGAGATGGAGGAGAAGGGCTACGATAAGGGCTATGCCACGGCACTGTCCGCAGCAGCCGGCACCATCGGCGTCATTATTCCGCCGTCCATTCCCTTCGTCATCTACGGCGTGGCCACCGGCACCTCCATCGGCGATATGTTCAAGGCCGGCGTCATCCCCGGACTTCTCATGGGCGCTGCTCTGATGATATACAACTGGGCAACCAGTAAGAAGTACGGCTGGAAGGGCAACGGCCGCCGGTTCAACTTCAAGGCACTGGGCAAGTCCTTCATCGACTCCTTCTGGGCTATTCTCAGCCCCGTCATCATCCTCGGCGGTATTTATAGCGGTTTCTTTACCCCTACCGAGGCGGCTGCGGTTTCCTGCGTGTACACCTTCATCATCGGTACCTTTGTGTACAAGGAGATCCACTGGAAGGAATTCGTGGACTGTATGAAGGACACCGTTGTGATTGCCGGTGCCACCTCCTTCATTGTGGGTATGTCCACCAGCTTCGCCTACGTTATGACGCTGGAGCAGGTGCCTGAGACGCTGTCCGCCTTCATTCTGGGTATCAGCAATAACAAGACCATCATCCTGCTTCTGATGAACATATTCCTGCTGGTGGTTGGCATGTTTATGGACAACATCTCCAGCTGCACCATCCTGGCTCCCATCCTGCTGCCGGTGGCGGTGGCACTGGATGTCAATCCCGTCCACTTCGGTATCGTCATGACCATGAACCTGGCCGTTGGCTTTATCACTCCGCCCTACGGCGTCAACCTGTTCGTGGGCTCCTCTGTGGCGCATATTCCGTTTGAACGGATCGTCAAGTGGATCTGGCCGTTCATCGGTGTCATCATCGCGGCGCCAGAAACCACAACCGTTTCCGTTCATAAGGATGTATTTTCTTATGAGAGATTGGTCGCAACCTCTGTTATGGAGGCTGCGGCCTTTTCTCTTTCTGCGGTAGATCACGGCCTTGATGATTCTGCGATAGCAAGCATCTCCTTTATGGTTGCAAGGTCTACAAGTCCGACACCGGTAAAGTAGATGCCAATACCCACCCGCTTATGCCCGTTCACCGTCTCACTGTTGTGAACCTCGATTCGCTTGATGATCTTATTGACTACCTCCGGCGTGAGTGTTTCCATACTGGAGTATCGTAGGGAGAAATGGTGCTGTTGAAATCCGAGGGGAGGTTATCCCAAAAGGTTTCATCCTTGCTGGTGTATCTGTCGCCGGTGTCCTGCGGCGTACCCGGCTCAATGCAGTAGCAGATATTACCGTCATACGAGTGCATTGCTCGAATGGTAGTGTACTTGGACTCACCGGAATACCAACCGTTCATATAGTGAAGATTGGAGTGTCCCCAAGTACCGCTGTAGTCGAGATTTGCATCTCCGCTTCTCGGAAAAGAAATGAGATAGACTTCCGCTTGCTCTCCTGCGGCAAAGGCGGTAGTCGTGCCAAGTCCGATAAATGCGGACAGGCACATCACGAGAGAAAGCAGTCCTGCAATTCCTCGCTTGAAAAAATGTGTTTTCATTGTGTTGATTACCTCCTTGAAAACGAAAAACGCACCGTACTTTGACGATGCGTTTCAGTGTGATTTGATTTTGTTGTTATGCGTAGCCGATATACACCTCAAAGGAACCGGTTCCGGTCTGCTCATACCAAATCCAAACATCCGTGATGCCGGGATCTTTGGCGTAGCGGCTCAAGTGATGTAATAGGGGCAGAAATAGAAAAAGCCCGCTGACCGAAATCAGCGGGCTTAAATCATATGAAATTATCGTATGCTATCGGAACTTGTCTGCAATCGCAAAATTCCAAACGCATTTTTGGCGTAAGCTCGGAGTAAATTGGCGTAAGTTGTGGCGTAAGCACCGACAATTTTGGGGCAATCAATAGAGCTTTGCGCCGGCGGGGATGTGAGGATCGACCATCAGCAAATGGAGCTTTTCCTCGCCGTTTTCGTGATGCACAGCGGAGATCAGCATACCGCAAGAGTCAATGCCCATCATCGCTCTCGGAGGCAGATTGGTGATTGC
>SFQP01000027.1 GCA_004562975.1 bacterium | reverse complement strand
GCCTTGGGGTCAAGATAACGTGTTGCCATGTCATTAATTCGTTTTGTGCAAAAGTAGACATATTTTTCTACATCGCCCAATGTATTCTGACAGTCAAATTAAATGGTTACAATATGTAAGGGATTAAAAAGCCTGCTCTTGGGCTACCTAATGACTCTCCACGGTGTCCTGATGCTTGAGGGAGAGAGGCTAAGGCGCATCTTGCGGCGTGGAAGCGGGGGAATCGTCTTCCAGAGTACGCGGCGTTTCGACGTAAACGCCGGCTTCGCGCTCCACCTCCACCATTTCCGGGTCGAGGGGCTGCTGCGGATCAAACTCATCGCCCACCACATAGCGTTTGTAGTAAGATATGAACAGCGTGGTCAGGGGCAGTGCCACTATCAGGCCGATGATGCCGAACGCATAGCCCCATACGGAGAGGGAGAGGAGGATGATGGCCGGCGGAAGCCCCATGATCTTGCCCATAATGCGGGGTGTGAAGATGGTGTCCTGCAAAACCTGCACCACCAGATAAACCACCAACACCAGAAAGAGGAGCCACCAAAAGTTCTGCCCCGTCTCCACGCTCCTGAGCAGGGCCAGCAGGGCTGCCGGCACGAAGCCTGCCACCTGCAGGTAAGGCACAAAACTGATCAGGCCGATGAGGCAACCCAACCCGAAGGGCATGGGGAAACCGATAAGCAGGAAACCGATGGAAAACATGAAACAGTTGCTCAACGCCACCAAAGCCTGCCCACGGAAGTAGCCTGCCATGCCGTTCTGCAGGTCGGCCACGAGGCGGGCGGCGAAGACGCGGCGGTGGCGCGGCACGAAATGAATCCAGCTGTTGGCATATTTTTCATAGTCGGTGAGGAGGAAGAGCAGGTAGAGCAGTCCGATGAGCGAAGCGACGATATTGAACAACATGGTTGCCGTTCCCCAAAACACGTTCCACAGTTTCGGCACGGCCTGCTTCATGGCAGCGAGAAAATCCTTCTGTTTCAGCAGGTTTTCTATTTGGTATTCACTGACGTGGCGTTGCAGATAACTCTGCACCGACTGCGGCACGGCGGCGGTGTCGGCTCCTTTCTGCACATATTCCAGTGCCACATCCTTCAGGTGACTGACCTCTTCCACCATGGGCGGCACGATGAGGTAGAAGAAGCCGCCCAGCGTGCCGCAGGTGAGCAGCAAGGTGATGGCAATGGCGGCCAGCCGGTTGCGTACGTAGCAATATTTTTGCAGAAAGCGGACAATCGGGTAGAGCAAATAGGCCGCCATCCACGCCACGAAAAAGGGGAGCATCACTGCGCTGAGATAGTATATCAAGGCTCCGATGCCGACAACGAGCAGCAAAGCCACGACTCCCCGGATAAAGCGGTCAAAGGTAATGGGCGTGCGTTCGCCCTGTTTAGACTGGTTCATAAGCGAAAAAATTTGGCGACGGGACTCCCCAGACGGAGCCGAAAAGCTACAATGAAGCCTCAGCCAATGTCCGTCAGTGGATTGTATCTTTATGATTTGAGGCAAAGTTATACAATCCGCCGGGAGTAGGTCGGGCATGGTGCCCATTTTAACACAGACAGCCATCCTCCCCCAAAACGGGAAGGCGATGGTGGTTGTCCGAAATGTTAAAATGGGAAATGGCCGATTTGGCCGTTTGCCGGCCAATGCTTATATTTGTGACAGCAAAAGGAAGAGGGCTGCATCCCAAGCCCCCTTCCTTTTTTTGTTGCCCAGCTTTCAGCGTTACGAAGCCTAGTCCCGGATTTTCTAAGCCTAGTCCCGGATTTTCTACTCGCCGTGTGAAAATTTTCACACCCAGTGCCGTCAATCCGACACGGCGATTTGTGACGACAGAGCCTGCTTCAGGAAATTCTAAGCCCGGAACCGTTAGAAAAAATGGCACGCGGAGCGTCACAGAAGGTTAAATATGTTAATGTAAAATCGCGCAATTTATCCGCTGGACGTATCTTTGCATCAACAAACGCCGGCCACAGTCTCCGCTCCGGCTCTTCACGTCCCGGCAACGCCACCAGCGCTGCCGTCCTTCTCCTCCAAGCCCATGAACAAGCCACTCATCCACATCGAAAACGGCGTGACGCGCCACCCCTCCTTCCGCCTGCCCTACCCCGTCGACTTCACATTGCGGCAGGGTGTACACACGGCCATCTACGGCCCCAACGGGAGCGGCAAGTCGTTGCTGACGGCCATGATTACGGGTGCCCAGCCGTTGCTGGGGAAGGGTGTGGACTACCACTGGCCGGACGATGCACCGCGTCCGTTGCACGAGCGTATCCGCTCCATCGCCTTCCGCGATGTTTACGGCGGCAGCGAACCGGCCTACTACCAGCAACGCTGGAACCACTTCGACGAACAGTCCTTCCCCACCGTGGCTGAGGTGCTGGGCTGTGCCGAAGGCCGCGCGGCGGCTTTGTGGAAAGCACTGGGGTTGACGGAACACATGGACAAGGCGGTCAACCTCCTGTCAAGCGGCGAACTGCGCCGGCTGCAACTGGCCCGGGTGTTGAACGGCCATCCCGAGGTGCTGGTGGTTGACAATCCTTATATAGGTCTCGATGCCGGGGCACGCGACCTTCTGACCTCGTTGCTCGAAGAACTGGGCCGCCGGCTGACCCTCGTGCTGGTGGTGAGCCGACTGGCGGACATTCCGCCGTTTGTGCAGCGGGTAGTACCGGTTGAAGGCGGCCGCGTGGGCCAAGCCGTGGAACGTCATGCGCTGAGCGAAGATGTCACCACGTCCGCAGCCTCACTTCCTACGCTGCCCCCCGAGCCCCGCGCCACCGTCACGCCGCCGCCAGCGGAAGATCCGCTGATTTGCTTCAACGATGTCAGCATACGCTACGGCCACCGTCGCATCCTGAACCGCCTCAACTGGCAGGTGGAAAGCGGCAGCAAGTGGGCACTTACGGGCGAAAACGGGGCGGGCAAATCCACCTTGCTCTCCCTTGTATGTGCCGACAATCCGCAAGCCTACGCCTGCGACATCCGTCTGTTCGGCCACCGCCGGGGACGGGGCGAGAGCATCTGGGACATCAAACGCCGCATCGGCTACGTGTCGCCCGAGATGTTTTCCACCTACCGCAAGGACCTGCCGGCCATCGACATCGTGGCGAGCGGCCTGCACGACACCATCGGCCTTTACCGCCGCATTTCCGATGCCGAACGCGCAGCCTGCATGGCCTGGCTCGACGCATTCGGTGCCACGTACCTGGCCCGGCGCAACTATCTGCAACTCTCGTCGGGCGAACAGCGGCTGGTGCTGCTCGTCCGGGCTTTTGTGAAACACCCCGACCTGCTCATCCTGGACGAACCCTTCCATGGGCTCGACACCCGTCGCCGCCAGTTGGCGCGCAGCGTGATAGAGGCTTATATGGCGCGTTCTGGAAAGACGCTCATCATGGTGACGCACTATGCCGACGAACTGCCCGACTGCATCAACCACCACCTGCACCTTTGCAAACCGGATGTCCATACCGCCCCTTAACCCTTCATGTTCCATGTCCATGACCTCCTCATCCCCGCAGCCCGTCCCAGAAAACGGAAAACAAGCCGCCCCACCCGACCGTCTGGCTTACCTCATCTCGGCCTACCGCGACCCCGAACATTTGGCGCGCCTCATCGCTGCACTCGACGACCGCGCCGACTTCTACGTACACCTTGATGCCCGGGTGGACGAAGCGCCGTTCCGCAGCGCGCTGCCCGGAAAGGTCCGCTTCGTGCCGCGCCACCGCATCAGCTGGGGCGGCTGGCAACAGGTGGTTTACCAACACGAACTCCTGCGCGCCGCACTCGCCAGCGGAACCGCCTACAGCCACCTCGTATGCCTGAGCGCACAGGACTATCCGCTGTGGTCCAACAGCCGCATCCACCGCTATTTCCGTGAACATGCTGACCGCCAGTTCATCGGTGGCCATGACCTGACACTGACCGATGATGCGCAACAGCTGCGCAAAATCACCTGCCTGCACCCCTTCCGCGATCTGGACTTCCCCATCCAATGGCTCAAGGACAAGCTGGTCGTGGCCTCGCGCACCGTGCTGCGCCTTCTGGGCGTGCGCCGCCGCCCTGTGGTGAAGTTGGGCGGCAAGCCCTGTCATGTCTTTTTCGGGTCGGATTACTGGGCACTCACCCCCGACTGTGCGCGCCACGTATGCCATGTACTCGAATCCGAACCCGCCTTCTGCCGCTATTTCCGCACGGCCTTCGTACCCAGCGAACTATGCGTGCAGACCATTGTTTACAACTCTCGTTTCGCCCCGTCCGACGCGGTGCTCCCCAACCCCTACCCGGGCCTGACCCGCCTCACGCCGCTCCATTTCATCGACTATGGCGAGGGCATCAGGCAGCTCACCATGGACGACCTGCCCCGACTGCAACAAAGCGGCAAGATGTTCTGCCGGAAAGTGGTGAGCGGCGTATCCGACGAACTGGCCCGCCACATCGACCTCCTGCGCCGGACAGCCGACTGACTCCATGCACCGCGCCGCATCCCCACAAACCCGGTTGCCCCTTCCGCAACCATTTTCACCCGAAGAATGCCCACCAAACGCAACAACTACGATTTCCTGACCAAATCCCCCGTCCACAAAGTAATCCTGACGATGGCCGTGCCCACCATCATCTCGATGATCGTCACCAGCCTGTACAACCTGGCCGACACCTACTTTGTGAGCCAAATCAACACACAATGTACGGCGGCAGTGGGCATCGTGTTTTCCGTGATGTCGATGGTCCAGGCCATCGGCTTCTTTTTTGGCCACGGCTCGGGCAACTATATGTCGCGCAAGCTGGGAGCGCGCCGGAGGGAGGAGGCTCACACGATGTCGGCCACGGGATTCTGCTACAGCCTTGCCTTTGGTGCGCTGCTGGTCGTGGCCGGCCATTTCTTTCTGACGGAACTGGCCGTACTGCTCGGCTCCACGCCCACCATCCTGCCCTATACTGAGACCTACCTCGGCATCGTGCTGCTCGGAGCCCCCTTCACCACCGCCTCGCTCACCCTCAACAACCAGATGCGCTTTCAGGGCAACGCCGCCTTCGCCATGTACGGCATCCTAACAGGGGCTATTCTCAACGTCGTGCTCGACCCGCTGCTCATCTTCGGCCTGGGACTGGGCATCAGCGGCGCGGCGTGGGCCACAGTCGTAAGCCAGGCGTGCAGCTTCGTGGTGTTGCTCTGCATGGCGCGGCAGAACGGTGGCCTGCCCATCGACCTGCGGCGTTTCTCGCCCCGTTTCGCGCTGCTAAAGGAGATAGTCATGGGCGGCACCCCCTCGCTCTCGCGCCAGGGTCTGGCCGCCGCCTCCACCATTGCCCTCAACGTGGCCGCCGGGGCATTTGGCGATGCCGCCATTGCCGGCATGAGCATCGTGAACCGCGTCTGCTTTTTCATCTTTGCCATCATCATCGGCTTGGGGCAAGGCTACCAGCCCCTATGCGGCTTCTGCTACGGTGCCGGACAATACCGGCGCGTGAAGGAAGGCTTCGTCTACTGCGCCAAGCTGGGCACGCTCTTCCTGCTCGCCTGCTCCGTGCCGGGCATGGTGTTTGCCGAAGACATCATCCGCCTGTTCCGCCACGACCCCGCCGTGGTGGCGGTGGGAGCCTCAGCCCTGCGCTGGCAGATGGCCGCCTTCGTCTTCATGCCCACCGTAGGACTGACCAACATGATGCTGCAAACCATCCGCAAGCCCCTGCAGGCCAACCTGGCCGCCGCCTCGCGCAGCGGGCTTTTCTTCATCCCCCTCATCCTCGTGCTGCCCCGCCTGCTGGGCCTGACAGGCGTGGAAATATGTCAGGCTGCGGCGGACCTCTGCTCCTTCGCCTTGTGTCTGCCCTTGGCCCTGCGAGCCTTTGCCGAAATGCAGGGGAAGTGACATCCGCAGCCCAAAGCCTTATGGTCCAAATTGCACCATTTTTTTGCCTATTTATTACGAAACTATCTTGGATTTATAAAAAAATCACGATTATCCCTTGTTTTTAACCTCCCAGCCCTCTATATTTGCGGACAAACAAACCAGTTTATTCAACCTTATTCTCTTACCTATTTTTATGAAAAGCTCCAAGAACAACCGTTGGGCACTCGGTTTGCGCAAGATGCAAAGCCGTGAGTTTGCCCGGCCCGTATGTTTGGGTTTGTTGCTTTGTGCATCGGCGGGTCTGAACGCCCATGCCCTGCTTCCCCACGACAACGTGGCATTTTCCACTGAGTTACAACAACAACGCACCGTCAGCGGCATCGTGACGGACGAAACCGGCGAGGCACTGCCCGGCGTTACCGTGGTGGTGAAAGGCACGCAAATGCGTTCCGTGACCGATGCAAGAGGCCGCTTCAGCATCAAGGTTGCTCCCGGCCAGACACTCGTGTTCTCCTACATCGGCTACGAACGCTACGAGAAGAAAGTAACCAGCACGACCCTCAACGTCAGCCTCAAAAGCATGGACAACACGCTGAACGAGGCCGTAGTCATCGGTTACGGCACCGTGCGCAAGGCCGACTTGGCCGGTTCTGTGGCCGTGATGGACAACAAGTCGTTCAAGGACGAACCCGTCACCCGTATCGAAGACGCACTGCAAGGCCGCGTTTCGGGTATCGAAGTGATGCAGAGCGGCGTGCCGGGCGGTGATTTGAAAATCCGTGTACGCGGTGTCAGCTCCATCAATAAAAGCAATGACCCGCTTTATGTTGTCGACGGCATCGTGCGCGAAAGCGGACTCGAAGGCATCAACCCGGAGGACATCCAAAGCATGCAAGTGCTGAAGGACGCTTCGTCGACAGCCATCTACGGTGCGCGCGGTGCCAACGGCGTGGTGCTCGTCACGACCAAGCAAGGCCGCTCATCGGGCACGCAAGTGGTGTTCGACGCAACAGTAGGTATCGCCAAGGCTTACAACATGCCCGAAGTGATGGGCACGAAAGAATACGCACAAGCCTTGATTGACTATAAAGGTGTCGACCCCGACCAGCTGACCGGCTACCTGAAAGGCACCAATCCCGGAGTGGACTGGCTGGACGAAGTGCTCCGCACCGGCGTGACACAAAACTACAAACTGGCCATCTCGAAAGGAAACGAGGAAACACAGTTCTATGTTTCCGGCAACTACATGCAGCACGAGGGTGTCATCGAAAACACCAAATTTGAACGCTACTCGGCCAAGATGAACGTCCACAGCAAACTCTTCAGTTGGCTCGAACTCACCGCCGACGTGAACCTGGCGCAAGGAAAGGGAAAGGGAACGGGCTTCAACCAGAACCAGTGGAACCCCATCTGGATTGCGCTGAACTACTCGCCGACCATGGAAATCTTCTCCGACAACGGTTCGTACAGCCTTGACCCCTACAACTGTATCCAGAAAAGCCCGTTGGCCTATCTGAACGGCACACAGAACGACCGACAGAAGAGCACCGCCAGCGGCCACATTGACCTGAAATTCAACATCCTTCCCGGCCTCACCTTCACCACCACCAACGGTGTGGACTACTCTGACCGCAAGGCATACAGCTTCGGCTCGAGCAAGGCCATGGGAGCCAGCTCGATGTCGAACTCCGACGTTTACCGCCTCTTGCTCCAAACCACCAACAACCTGACCTATACGCACAAGTGGGGCGGCCACGCACTCACCGCCACCGGCGTGTGGGAGGCCACGTCGTCCGAATACCGCATGATGAACGTGAGCGGCGACAACCTGGCCAACGAGAGCGTGGGTTACTGGGACGTGCAGAACGCCGCCACCCGCAACGCCGCCAACGGCTACAACAAATGGACGCTCCTCTCAGGGGTGGCCCGCGTGATGTACAACTACAACGACCGTTATATGCTTACGGGTACGTTCCGCGCCGACGGCAGCTCGCGTTTCACCAACGACAAATGGGGCTACTTCCCCTCCATCGCCGCAGCCTGGACCGTTTCGCAGGAAGAGTTCATGCAGAACATCAAGGCCATCAGCAATCTGAAAATACGCGCCAGCTACGGTATCATCGGCAACCAGGACATCGCCCCCTACAGCACTTTGGGCACCATGTCGTCCATGTCATTCAACTACGGCACAGGCACAAACTTCACTGGCTACTGGTCCAACAACCCTGCCACGCCTGACCTCACCTGGGAAAAGGTGAAGCAGTTCGACTTGGGCATTGACCTCGGCTTCCTGGAGAACCGCCTCGCCCTGAGCGTGGACTATTACAGCAAGAAGACGACCGACGCGCTCCTGAAGAAGACGGCTCCGGACTACCAGGGAGGCCCGACGTACTGGGTCAACGCCGGCGAAGTGAGCAACAAGGGTGTGGATGTCAGCCTCACGGCCCGCATCTTCCAGACCAAGGACTTCAGCTGGACCACCAACCTCAACGGCAGCTACATCAAGAACGAAGTGACCAAACTCACCGCCGAAGACCCCATCCTCTACGGAGAAAGCCCCTCGCAGGGTACGGTTGACGCCTGCACCATCATCAAGGAAGGCGAATCCATCGGTACGTTCTACGGCTACAAATGGGCCGGACTGCAAAAGCAGGATGACGGCACGTATGTTGACACTTACTTTGACAAAAACGGCAACATTACGCTCACCCCGTCGGGCGACGACCGCTTTGTCATCGGTTGTGCCAACCCGGACTTCACCCTGGGATGGAACAACACGCTCTCCTGGAAGAACTGGGACTTCAACGTGTTCTTCAACGCTTCCTTCGGCGCACAACGCCTGAACCTCGTGCGCTTTGCCATGAACTCGCAGGTGGGTGCCTCCATGTTCGTCACGGACAAGGACTATATCGGCCTCATCGGCAAGGAGATGCCTTCGCTCGGCGCACAGAACAAGAACTACGGCAACTCCACGAAGTGGTTGGAAGACGCTGATTACTTCCGCTGCCAGAACGTGAGCATCGCCTATACCCTGCCGCGCACGAAGGTGGGCAACGTGGCCGACCTGCGTTTCTCCTTCTCCGTGCAGAACCTCTTCACCATCACCGGCTACAAGGGCAATGACCCCGCAGGCGCATCCTTCAGCAGCAGCCACGTGGACGTGAACAACGGTCTCGACATGGGTTCGTATCCTAATCCGCGTACCTTCACCCTGGGCGTGCGCATGACGTTCTGACCCTCATTTCTTTAGGTTATAAGAGATAAGGTTACATGGTTATCCCGTTACCCGATGCGGCCATATTATCCGCCATTAGCAGTAATGCATTAACCTCATAACCTGCGCGTAGCGCAACACCTCATAACCTTATTTGCATCATTCCCAAACCATAAAGTATAACACAATGAAAAGCAAAATATTCATGGGATGCATGATGGCAGCAGCACTCCTCACCGCCTCATGCAATGATTTTCTGGAAGAAGATCCCAAGGGGTTGCTCACGCCGGGCAACTACCTCGACTCGCAGGCCGCCCTGGAAGGCAGTGTGACGGCACTCTACGAAAAGGTGAACCTCACACAGGGCTGGACCAACATGATGTACCCGCAGTGGCAAGGCGATGACATCACCGCCAACCCCGGCTCGAACAAACAGGCTTGCGCTGAGTTGGATGCTTTCAGCGCATCAGACAACAACAAGGGCGTGACCGCCGCATGGAAAAACCACTACGCTGTCGTCAAGGCTGCCAACCTGATCATCGAAACGGCCGGCAACGCCCCCGTGAGCGACACGGAGAAGAACATCGCCATAGGCAACGCCAAATACTGGCGCGCCTACGCCTACTATTATCTCGTGCGCATCTTCGGCCCGCTGCCGCTCATCACCTCGTCGGCCATCACCGCACCGGACCAGAAACCCGACAAGGTGGAAGACGTGTACAAACTCATCGTGGAAGACCTGAAGGATGCGGAGGCCAAACTCCCCACCGGCTACGACAAGGCACCGCGCCACCACGACGGAGTGGACGCTTGGATCACCAAACAGGCTGCACAGGCCACCCTCGCCGCCGTCTACATGTCCATGGCCGGCTATCCGCTCAACCTGGGGCCGGAGTATTACAAACTGGCTGCCGAGAAAGCCAAGGAAGTGATCGACAAAGCGGGAGAATACGGATTCTATCTTGAAGACGAGTGGAACCAAGTTTACTCCATGGGCCACAACTACAACAAGGCTACCTTGGTCGGCATTGACAACTCGCCGATTAACGGCAGCTGGGACCACGACTCGCAACTCACTTCCTGCTGCCGCTTTGAGGGTCTTGGCGATGGCGGCTGGGGCGATGCCTGGGGCGAAATCAAGTTCTGGAAAAACTATCCCGAAGGTCCGCGCAAGGATGCCGTCTACGCTCCCAAAGTGACCTTCGAGGACGGCAACGGCAACATCACCAAGGTGGTAGACTGGTGGGCAAAGGACGACCAGGGCGAACCCGTGGTGGCTGCCAACCACCCCATGTTCTGCGTGTTCACCACCAACGCCGATGCCGACGGCAAGGAACTGGCGCAGCCCTACAACTACCTGGAACGCAACTATCGCGGCATGACCAACGGTCACCGCCACCGCGTCATCCGCTACTCCGAGGTGCTGCTGTGGTATGCCGAAAGTGCCGCACGCGGAGGCGTGGCCGACCTCTCCCTGGCCAAGCAATGCCTGAAGCGCGTACACGGCCGTGCCTGCAACGATGCCGACCAGATTACCATCCCCGGCATGGGAACCTACGCCATAGACAACCTATCCGCCGACCAGTTGGCCGAAGCCGCCTACTGGGAACACGGTTGGGAAGTGGCCGGCTACTGGGTGGCCATGGTAACGCGCCGCAGCGACGAGTTCCGCATGAACCGTCTGAAGGAG
>SFQP01000026.1 GCA_004562975.1 bacterium | reverse complement strand
GAGTGCTCTCTCTTTTTGTGTCATTGGCTCAGAGAATACATAAAAACAAAGTAAAACAGCCGTTATAAACTAAAACGGCACAAATAATTTTCGTATGAATAAACGTGTCTATTTATGCCTTGCGCATACAACAAGCAAAGAGCTGGAGTACATTCACGATGCCTTTGAGAATAATTGGGTTGTGCCTTTGGGTCCCAATGTTGATGCTTTTGAACGTGCGTTGGAAGATTATGTCGGTGGAGCTTCTAAGGTTGTTGCGCTTTCCTCGGGTACAGCGGCTATTCATCTGGCTCTTGTGGCTTTGGGAGTGGAGCGTGGCGATGAAGTGATAGTGCAGGACTTTACCTTCTGTGCCTCAGCCAATCCCGTGGTTTACCAGGGCGCGCATCCAGTGTTTATCGATTCTGAACGCGACACCTGGAACTTGGATCCGGACTTGCTGGAGCAAGCCATCGAAGACCGGATTAAGCAAACGGGACGCAAGCCCAAGGCCATCATTCCCGTTACGCTTTATGGAATGCCCTATCAGGTGGACCGAATCATGGAGATAGCCATACATTATGATATTCCCGTCATTGAAGATTCGGCCGAAGGCCTTGGTTCCATGTATAAAGGAAGGATGATGGGTACTTTCGGCCGTTTCGGCATCATGTCGTTCAATGGTAACAAAATGATCACCACTTCGGGTGGAGGTGCTTTGATTTGCAATCCCGGCGGGCCAGTCCCTCCTGAGGAGATGAAGCGCAGAATTATGTATCTTTCCACTCAAGCCCGGCAACCGGAGTTGTATTACCACCACACAGAGGTGGGGTATAACTACCGCATGAGCAACATATGTGCGGGGATTGGACGGGGGCAGATGGAAGTGCTGCATGATCATGTCAGCCATCATCGCCATGTACATAGCCTCTATTGTGAACTCTTGAAAGGAGTAGAGGGAGTGCGGGTCATGTGTGAGCCCCAGCATGATATCAAAAGTAATTATTGGCTCACCACCGTGGAATTTGACCGTTTGTCTCCCAAGGACGTGTTGCAACGCTTGGATGCAGCCGATATAGAGAGCCGTCTGTTGTGGAAACCCATGCACATGCAACCGGTATTTGCAGATTGTGCCGCGTATATCAGTGGAGTCAGTCACTCTTTGTTCAACCGTGGCCTTTGTTTGCCTTCTGGACCTATGGTAACAGACAGTGACGTGAACAGAATTACCGAAATCATCAAGCAAATGCTTTATGAATAATTCATTATACAAAAAGCCCATGAAGACTGTTTTACTGTTCGCCAGTTTACAGAAGGCCTTTCGCGGCTTGGTGGTAGGTGGTTGCCTGATTGTAGCCGGAATTCCGCTGAGCGCAGCAGTGTCGGACAGTATAGTTGGTAAGGTTCTCACCGACCCGCTTTACATCCAGCTTTACGGAGGCATCAACAAGTCGGCCAACGAAAACCTGCCTTGGAGCGAATTTTCTGCCTATCCGTGGTCCGGCGGATGCTTCGTTGCTGTGGGACAGGAATTGACACCGCTGTGGGGATGGCGTGCTGTGGTGCGCTACAATCACAACAAAAGCCGCAATGTGCAGCGGTGTGAAACGTCCGACACCTGGGGCTGGAACAACCTTGGCTTCTTTGGTGACCTCACTTTCGACCTCACCGACGGCTTGTCGTTCCTCCGCTCCGGCTCCTCCCGGCTGTTCAACCTCAAGGCTTTCGCCGGTGTCGGCATGGCCTACACCTTTGGCTTCCCCGAGCAACATCCCCTGTCCTATACCACAGCCTATTCCTCCAGCAGCCGCGTGCTGCCCGCCGCGAGAGCCGGCTTGTCCGCCTCTTGGAGGATAAGCGACAACTGGCGGCTCGGTACAGAGCTGAGCCACACGTTCTTTGCCGACAATTTCAACGGGGTCAAAACCGGCGCGCCGTTTGACGGGCGCACCAATCTGAAGGTCGGCGTAACCTGGTTGTTAAACAAAAAAGAAAAAGCACCGCGACGAAAGGTGCAGACCGACAGCCGCCTGCATGAAATCCCCCTCCTGCCTTACTGCATTCCCGACCCAGAAGGATCTAAGCATCGCAGCGTGGCAGGCCGCGCTTTCCTCGACTTCCCCGTCAACGAAACCGTCATCTATCCGAAGTACCGCCGCAATCCCAGCGAGCTGAAGCGCATACAGGCCACGGTTGACAGCGCGCTATTCGACAAGACCATTCAGGTTACCCGCATCTCGCTCCACGGCTACGCCTCGCCCGAAAGTCCTTATGACAACAACACCCGTTTGGCCAAGGGGCGCACGGCGGCACTGAAAAACTACCTGCGCGACCGTTATGGAGTGGGCGACGAACTATTCACGACAACCTATACTCCCGAGGACTGGCAGAACCTGCGCGCCTTTATCGAAGCGGGCAACCGCCGCCGCGTCAAGGACGATGTGTGGTATGAAAGCGCAGCCATCCTCGAAACCCCGCCCATGCCCGACGAAGTGCTGGCCTGGCAGTCCGAACTGCTGGAGGTTATCGACCGCCAGATGGACCCTGACGAAAAAGAACTTCTGCTGAAACAAGTGGGCGACGGCAAACCCTACCGTTGGCTTTTACAACACGTTTATCCCGGCTTGCGCCACACGGACTACGTCATAGAATACGTGGTGCGGCAGTACCCCGTCAAAGAAAGCCGCAAACTCATCTACACCCATCCCGAGGCTTTGAGCCTGAAGGAAATGTACGAGGTGGCGCAGAGCTATCTCGAGGGGAGCGATGACTGGCTTGATGCCTTCCTCATTGCGGCTCGCCAGTTCCCCGATGACGAGAATGCCAATCTCAATGCAGCCTGTGCCTGTGTGCAACGGAAACGGCTCCTCGATGCCAAACGCTTCCTGCAAAAAGCCGGAACGTCCGAGGAAGCGCAGTACGTTTCGCGCGTCATTCAGGCCATGGAAGGCAGTAAAGGCTGGAAAATGGAGAACGGCCGGATAGTATGGACACAAAAAACTACAGAAGAATGAAACACATCCCATTCATATGCTTTGGCATTGCCGGACTGTTGGCCTCGTGCAGTGTGGACGACGGTTATACAGCGCAGCAACGGGCTGAGGCGGCTTTTCAGGAGCAACTCAAAGGCGAGGTGAGCAGTTCGCAATGGTGGCGCACCACGGTCAATGTGCAGGTGCAGGTTACCACCGACGAACCGGTGAAACTCTGGCTCATGTCCTCCGAGCAAGGTGGCACACTCTACGATTACCGCGAAACATCCGGCTCCGGTGTTGTCACACTCACCGCGCCGCAAGGGCAGGTGCAGACCCTCTACCTCGTCAGTGAATGCCAGCGCACGCTCTCTTCGCAGACATTGACCCTGACTGGCAAACTCAGTGAGTCGCTCACGCTCAACACTCCTTCCTCTTCTGCCGCTCCGGTGCCCGGTGGCCTGTCTGCTTCAGCACCCTCAGGGCTTTCCGAAGCCTCCCGTGCAGCGGTCGACCGCTCCTCGCTTTATGGCAGCAGTATGAGGTCGGATGCCGTTTACTATGAATTCAGTGCCGACCTGATGCGTGACTATTACAGCATGATGAACATAATGTCGCAGGAAGGCATCAACGCCAAAACGGGGTTGGGGCTCAACTGCGACTATGAGCTGGAGTCCAACGGCCCGTTCTCCATCACCTGGGTGGCTGGCAACTGTATGTCTCGCACCTCCCATGTCCTGGGCTACTATTATCACTCGCCCGGCACTTATTCGGACATCCAGTACGTCGACGTTTCCGAAACCGAAGTGTTCGACTACATTGACGGCTTGGCCAAGGTGCAGTATCAGGTGGACGATGCGGCAGCTCAGGAACACGGCGTGCTGGCGAATTATTGGTACGATGCCAATTTCGACATGAACGACACTTGGGACAAAATATCTCCTATCGCAGCCCGTCAGGGCGATGATGCCTACAATATCATGGCAGCTTATAAACGCTATGGCCAGTCGCTCACCGCGTTGCGCGGCATCTCCTTCACCATCGACGTGCCCAAGGGTAAACGCATCGGTTTCTACGACCGGTGGGAAACAGAACCGGCCCCCGAGCAGTACGACCGTCTGGTGCGCTATGGTGTCCAGCCCTACACCTCACGTGAAAAATTCAAGGGAACAAGCTATTCTGCCGAAGGCATGAACAGCTACAACAGCAAGGGAAATTTTCGCAGTTTCATTGAGCAGCATCCGAACGTCACGTGGATGGGGTTGGAGAACGACTGCACCGGGGGCGACCTGGACTGCAACGATGTCATCTTCGGCGTGACTGCCGAGCTGGAAATCTACAAGCCCAGCATCGTCGAGCCGGATCTCCGCCCCAAAGGCGAATACGACGACTGCCTGCCCTGGACCATTGCCTACGAGGATGTGGGACGTGAGCCGGATTACGACTTCAACGATGCCGTCATCCTGCTTCAGCCCAATTACGAGAGCGAGGAATGCTGCGTGACGGTCATGGCTGCCGGCTCCACTTCGCGGATGTACCTTCACTACGACGGCCCCGACGGCGACCAGAACCTGGGCGAAATCCACGAATTGCTGCAAGGCAGTGCCGATACGCGCATCAACACCGCCAACTCCATGGCTTCCACGCCCTTCGTTGAGGTAGCCTGTGTGAAATGGCCCAAATCCTATGCCATGCAGACCGATGCCCGGCGTTTCTATATCGAGATCCAGCGTGGCACCTGCGGCGACTGTACCGATGTCATCACGCTGGCCGACGAGCCGGGCCGGATGCCCGAAGCCCTGTTGGTGGCAGGAAGGTGGAACTGGCCGCGTGAGGGCGTGAACATCTGCAATGCCTACAACATCTTCCCCCTGTGGGCCACAGACAACACCAAACGCACCTACTGGAGCTGGTACCAGTCGTCACAGTCAGGACAGATTGTGTCGTATTGAAGTGCCGACGAATGACTGGTCAAGTGAATAATTACAGACTTGAGATAAAAACCAAGAAAACAAAAACAAACAACTAATTTATTATCTTATGGGAAAACAGTTTAAAATCAGGCCAATGCAGTTGGGTATGGCTGCAATGTGCCTCACGCTGTTCACCGTACTGACGGCGTGCAGCGAGGATGCCGGACTTAACATCGGCCCAAATGAGGATGTGCTGAAGGAGTGGCCCGAGCAGGTCGACTCCAATCAACATTGGATAACTTCCATGACCGTACAGCTCGACATAGAAGCCGATCAGGAAGCCGATATTACGGCACAGACCATCCTGAACGATCGAGTCACCATTTTGGGACAGAAGCACATTAAAGGCAGCAACGTGATGTTCGTCAATGTACCTCAGGGAATTGGAAGCAGTTTCGGTTTGGTGTACGACGACGGTTCCGTGTCGAAGAAATACCGTCGCATTGACCTCACGGGCGAACCTGAGCAGCAAGTGTCGGTCGACTTTACTGCCGAAGCACCAGCAATGGCTCAAGCTGCACCGGTAGTTGCCGCACCCTCCAGCAGGGCGGCCACCAATACTTCGCTTTATGGTAGAAGCGTCATTGCTGATGCCGGCTACATGAACTTTGGCAGCTGGGTGTGGGATGCCATTGCCAATGCTGTGCCCGAAGCGGTGAATGCCAGCAAGAACTATGCTACCCTGATTGACTATGAAATCAAGGCTGACGGTTCGCTGCTTCCCGGCGGCTCTTATATTGCAGACGAAGAGATTTACATTTCCTTCCTGTATGGGTTTACCGGTCAGACAGCATCACGGGTGTTGGGCTATTACTACCATTCGCCGGGTGTCTATACCGACATCGTTTATCAGGACATTTCAGAAACTTTGGCTCTCGATTATATGAACGGCAATGCCAAGGTGCAATATCAGTTGGACGGCAATACCGGGGCGTGGTATGATGCCAATTTCGACTATATGGATGCTGATGGACTGCCTTTGGCCGAACCGACTCCCGGTAAGGACTACTCTACCGTCAACGCTGACAAAAAATCCAGTGCGAAAGACACAAGACGCAGGGGGGATGATGCCTACAATGTATTTAAGGTGAGGAAAGCCTATGGCGACCGGGTGACGGGTATCCGAGGCCTGACTTTCAAGATTGATATTCCGGCAGGCATGGAGTTCGGCTTTTATCTGCGGGAGGGTTCTTCCTTGACTTCAGCACAGCAATCTAACCTGAAGGCCATCGGTGTGCCCGACGACAGAATGCCCAAATATTCCACCAACTTCTCCAATGCCCTCATGAACAAGGTGAAGGGAGCCAATTCTTTCCGCAGCTCCATGGCCATTTACGATAATTTCACTTTCATGGGCATTGATGACAATATGGATGGCGGCGACTACGACTGTAACGACATCACTTTTGGCTTGATGAACGCTAAGGGCGAAAAGTACATCCCCACCTTTACCGATAGGACATTGGATAGCGATTTGAACGATAATACGCTGAAGGAACATCCCGAATACGCCAATCCCCCCAAGGAAGAAGGCGATAGCACTAAAGCTGATTTGCAGTCATGGACCATCGCCATGGAGAACGGAGGAACGGACATTGACTTCGACTTCAACGATGTGGTGCTCAGCATTACCCCCGACACCAAGCACCAGACTGCAAGCGTTGAACTGCTGGCAACCGGTGCCATGCGTAAAACGGAGTTGTACTATGACGGCAAACTGATTGGCGAGGTACATGCACTGCTGGGTCAGAACGATTTCACCAAAACCATCAACACCGAAGGGACAGAAGCTTCGGTCGCTCCCGCTCCCTTGCCTTCGATTGAATGGCCCGAGAAATTCACCATTGAGGGTTGTCGCGACAAATTCATGCTGAAGGTGTATGACGAGAACGACGGTTCTCTGC
Source organism: bacterium (assembly GCA_004562975.1). The sequence goes on along the minus strand of SFQP01000026.1, from coordinate 4,401 downwards.
TGCGCACCGTCTACCCGGGTGAACTGCTGGGCAGCAAGAAAAACATTCCGCAGTCGCTCTGTGTGGCCGGCAGCTGGTCATGGCCGCAGGAAAGGCAGCGTGTCCATGCGGTTTATCCCCTTTTGGGCGACTGGGCCGTGAATTTCAGTAATCCGGAGTTTTGGAACTGGTATGCACAACCCCATCAGGAAAAGGTGGTCAAACCCAAGAAAAAGAAGCACTAAATGGGGGGGATTTCTGTGAGGAAATGTATCGATTTATCGCTCTGATAACATAGTTTCCGGTTATCCCGACATTTGCAAGCAGGCAAGGGCAGACATATTCGTGTCGCTCTTGCCTGCTTTTTCATAAAACAGGCTGCGGCTCGGCATAGCAAAAAGCAAATTCTTCGGCTTTCCTTTTTGCTCTGCTCTCGCCTTGCACTGCTTTTTCATAAAACAGGCTGCGGCTCGGCAGAGCAAAAAGCAAATCCTTCGGCTTTCCTTTTTGCTCTGCGCTCGCCTTGCACTGCTTTTTGATTGGCAAGGGTGCGTGTGTATGAAATCGTTGTGAATTTCCGTCAGGTTGTGAAAAATTGTTGGATTATTGTGTTTTTAACTAATGATATTTGTTTATCTTCGCCGCTTCTGAAAACAATGACTGAGAGTTATGAAACAACAGAAGCGTAAGGAAGGAGGGGATTTGAGCGAATACCGCGACGACATCCGCCAGGCGGTGGAGGTGCTGAACCGGGGCGGCATCATACTCTATCCCACCGACACCATTTGGGGTATAGGGTGCGACGCCACCAATGCGGAAGCCGTGAAGCGCGTGTTTGAAATCAAGCAACGCGAAGATGCCAAGGCACTGATTACGCTGGTGGATTCGGAGGCGAAGGTTCAGGCTTACGTGAGGGAGATGCCCGATGTGGCTTGGGACTTGATGGAGGTGGCGGACAGCCCTTTGACCATTATCTACGACGGCGCACGCAACTTGGCTCCCAACTTGTTGGCCGAGGATGGGAGCGTGGGCATCCGTGTGACGCACGAAGCCTTCAGCAACTACCTGTGCTTGCGTTTCAAGCGTCCCATCGTTTCCACCTCGGCCAACCTAAGCGGCCAGCCTTCGCCCCGATGCTTTGCCGACATTGCACCGGAAATCGTGGCAGCCGTCGATTACGTTTGTACCTCGCGCCGGCAGGAGACAGCCTGTCCGCCCCCTTCGCATATCATCAAACTGGGCGTGGGCGGAGAAGTGAAGGTCATTAGATAATGAATAATTAAAGTTCATGAGTTTATGAGGGATTACGTTATGAGGTTATAAAGTTACTGCTGTAACGCTTCAATACTATCCTCTCAAATAGTAATCTTATAACCTTATAACCTGGGAGCAAAGCGACCGTAACCTCATAACCTTAAGATTTTGCATTTGATGAGTGATAACAACCGACATACAAGTTTGCAGGACCGCATCGTCTTCAGCATTTCCGTTTGGACGCGCAAGCATCTCAGCGCCAAGCAGTTCCTGCTCATTCTGGCATTGCTCGTGGGCATTGGTTCCGCCCTGGCCGCACAGGTGCTGAAGCTCCTCATCCACGAAATTGAGCACCTGCTCACGTCGCAGTTCGACGTGACCCGTGCCAACTGGCTTTTTTTGGTCTATCCCGTTGTGGGCATCTTCCTCACCGCGCTGTTCATCAAGTACGTGGTGCGCGACGACATAGGGCATGGCGTGACGAAGATACTCTACGCCCTTTCGCGCAAGCAGGGTAACATTCGGAGCCACAACCGTTGGTCCAGCGTCATAGCATCTGCCATCACCATCGGTTTCGGCGGTTCGGTGGGAGCCGAGTCGCCCATTGTGCTCACGGGTTCTGCCATTGGCAGCCATTTGGGGCAGATGTTCAAGCTGGATCACAAAACGATGATCCTGCTCATCGGGTGCGGCGCGTCGGGTGCTGTGGCCGGTATTTTCAAGGCTCCGATTGCCGGGCTGATGTTTACGCTCGAAGTGCTGATGGTTGATTTGACCATGGGTTCGCTTCTTCCTCTGTTGGTCAGCTGTCTGACCGCCACCTGCATCACTTATGCCTGGACAGGTACGCAACCCATGTTCAACTTTGTGCTCAACGACCCCTTCACCGTGGAGCGTGTCCCTACCGCCGTGCTGCTGGGTATCTTTTGCGGTTTCATCTCCCTCTATTTCACTCGGGTGATGAACTCCTTTGAACAGGTGTTCGGCAAATTGGGCAATATGTATGCCAAGTTGGCTTTGGGCGGATCCGTGCTGGCCGTGCTGATTTATTGTTTCCCCTCGCTTTACGGCGAAGGCTACAACACCATCTCCATGCTCCTTTCCGGCGGTGGCGGTGCCGAGGCCGTGCTGAACAACTCGCTCTTCTACGGTCATGCAGATTGGCTGATAGTCTATCTCTGTCTGATTATCCTCTTCAAGGTGTTTGCCACCACGGCCACGAATGGCGGCGGCGGTTGCGGCGGTACGTTCGCGCCCAGTCTGTTCCTCGGGTGTATTGGCGGCTTTGTCTTCTCGCGTTTGTGGAATACCTACGGCGTGTTTGACGTGGCAGTGCCCGAGACGAACTACGCCCTGTTGGGTATGGCAGGCGTGATGAGCGGCGTGTTCCATGCTCCGCTCACCGGTGTGTTCCTCATTGCCGAACTGACGGGCGGCTACGACCTTTTCCTCCCCCTCATGATTGTTTCCGTGGCTTCGTACCTCACCATCCATGCCTTTGAACGCCACAGCATCTACGCTATGCGTCTGGCCCGCAAGGGTGAGTTGCTCACGCACCACAAGGACCAGTCCGTGCTCACCTTGATGTCGCTCGATGCCATCATCGACAAGGAACGGCCCAAGCTGCGCCCAGATATGTACCTCGGCCAGATTGTACAAGCCATCAGTACGAGCAAATCGCTCCACTTTGCCGTGGTCGGGCTGGAAGGCGGCCTGTTGGGGGTTATCAATGTGAACAGCATCCGCAAAATCATCTTCCGCAGCGAGCTATACCGGATGTACCATGCCGAGCAGCTGATGCAGCAGCCGCAGGTGACGCTCCGTACCGACGACAGTATGCAGACCATCATGGAGAAGTTTGCCCGTTGCGATGCCGGCACCTTGCCCGTGCTCTCGCCGGATGATAAGTATGTGGGCTTCGTTTCGCGTACCCGCCTCTTGGCCGCATACCGCCAGGTCATCAAGGACTTCTCGGAGGAGTAGGGGAGATAACCGAGTTACAGCAGTTACTGCTGAGGTTATGTGTTTTTAGGTTATGAGGTTATCTTCATAGATTATGAGGGATTAGGTTATGAGGTTATAAAGTTACTGCTGTAACGCTACAATACTATCCTCTCAAATAGTAATCTTATAACCTCATAACCTTATAACTTGATAACCGGGTTGCGCAGTAATCTTATAACCTCATAACCTTTTATATAAATAAATTGTTCAAGTCATGCAGACTTACGGACTTTTGGGTTATCCGCTGGGACACAGCTTTTCGGCAGGATATTTTGCGGAAAAATTCAGGAAACAGGGCATTGATGCCGAATACGTCAATTTTGAGTTTCCCGATGTGGCATCGGCTGTCAGCCATTTGCGCAGTGTGGACGATCTCTGCGGCTTCAACGTCACCATCCCCTATAAGCAACAGATAATCCCCTATTTGGACACGTTGAGCCCCGAGGCGCGGGAAATGGGGGCGGTCAATGTCGTTTGCGTGCGCCGTGATGCGGCGGGAAATGTCCGTTGGCACGGCGACAATTCCGATTGGATAGGTTTCAGCCGTTCGCTCCAGCCGCTGTTGGACAGCAAGCTACATCGCAGGGCTTTGGTGCTGGGCACGGGAGGCGCATCGAAGGCGGTGGTCTATGCCCTCCGCCGATTGGGACTGCAAACGCTGTATGTGAGCCGTACGGCAGTTCCCGGTCGCATCACCTATCAGGATTTGACACCCGATTGTCTGGCGGAACACCTCGTGTTGGTCAACTGTTCGCCCGTGGGTATGTTTCCGCACGTGGACGAATGTCCCGACGTGCCCTACCATTTGCTCTCCTCCCTTCATCTGCTCTACGACTTGGTGTACAATCCCCTTGAAACGCTTTTCATGAAACGGGGTGCAGCGCAGGGCGCAACGGTGAAGAACGGTTTGGAAATGCTCCATCTCCAGGCCGAAGCGGCATGGGAGATGTGGCACGACAGGCAGTTGCCGGAGGGATGAACACAGGTGATAAGCAATAAGGTTATGAGGTTATAAAGTAACTCATAGAGCGGCAGATTTTATGAAACCGTTCTAACAGTTACATGATAACCTCATAACCTTATTGCTTATAACCAGATTATCTGATTATCAGATGAGATATTGCGAGGAAATGCTTTCGTTGTCCATCACGCGGCGGATGGTTT
>SFQP01000025.1 GCA_004562975.1 bacterium | reverse complement strand
GCCGCCGTTCATCGGCATCCTGCTTGTACTCGGCGTACTGTGGACCGTAACGGAGATATTCTACCGCCACCTGGCCCACGGCGGCGACCACGGCGGCACACAGAAGCGCGTCACCAATATGCTCTCGCGCATTGACATGAGCACCATCCTCTTTTTCCTGGGCATTCTCATGGCCGTGGCCTGTCTGGAAGTGATAGGCGTACTGACGCAGCTCGGCTTGGGGCTGAACGAATGGTTCAACGGCAACCACTTCATGGTGACAGGCATCATCGGTGTGCTTTCGAGCATTGTCGACAACGTGCCCCTCGTGGCCGGCTGCATGGGCATGTACCCCATGGCCGCAGCAGGCGACTTTGCGCAAGACGGCATCTTCTGGCAGTTGCTGGCCTACTGTGCCGGCGTGGGCGGTTCCATGCTCATCATCGGCTCGGCCGCCGGCGTGGTAGTGATGGGCTTGGAAAAAATCACCTTTGGCTGGTACATGAAGCGCATCACCTGGATTGCATTCCTGGGCTACTTTGCCGGCATCCTCTGCTACTACCTGCAACGCATCGTGCTGGGCATCTAAAAGTACAACGGCCCGTTTGAGCCACAGACATCCTCTATCTGTTTTCTTTAGTTCTCCTATATATTATGGTGTGTAGCCATCGGAATGACGAAGTTGCGGAAACTTCTTTCCGATGGCTACATTTTCTTTGCCCTGCACCCACCCTGCAGTACCTTTTCACCAGACAGGCGGCAAATCGGCTGAGAAAAAACTACCTTTGCAGCCCGAAAATTCACAACTAAATGGACTTTTTGCATATTGTAACGCAAATGCTGATGATATTCGGCATTGTGCTGGTAGGTTTGGCCTCGGCCAAACGAAACCTTTGGGCGGGCGAACTGGACCGCAAACTTTCGGTGTTTATCCTCAACGTGTCGATGCCGGCACTCATCCTGGCTTCGGTGATGGGGCGGGACTTAGTGTTTGAACCCTCCGAACTGCTCACGCTGGGTCTGGTGGCTGTGGTGAACTACGTCATCCTCATCGGACTGGCCTGCCTCATCCCTCAAATATGGCACGTGAACCGTTCGCGTCAGGGACTGGCGCGCTTCATGTTGGCCTTCGGCAATGTCAGCTTCATAGGCTATCCCGTGTGTGATGCCGTGTTCGGCCCCAAGGCGGTGTTCTGCGCCTCCGTACTCAATATTCCCTTCAACCTCCTCATCTTCACCATCGGCGTATCGTTCATCAACGGCGGCAAGGCCCGTTCGGCTTTCTCGCCCAAGCTGGTCTTCTCGCCCTGTGTGGTGGCTTCGCTCATCGCAGTGTCCATCGCCCTGATGGGCATCAGCGTGCCCGAGCCGGTGGGTCAGTGGTTCCACCTCCTGGGCGACCTCACCACGCCCTGCGCCCTGCTCATCATCGGCTCCAGCCTGAGCCACATCCCCGTGCGCGACATGTTGGGCAACCGCTTTGCCTACGCCATCAGCCTGCTCCGCCTCATCGTGTTGCCGTTGGTGGTGGGCGTGGTGCTGCGCCTGCTGGGAGTGGAAAATTTCGTGGCCAACGTGGCCGTGGTGCTGAGTGCCATGCCCATAGCCACCAACGGCATCATGCTGTGTCTGCAATATGGCAAGGACGAACGGGTGATGACGCAGGGACTCTTCCTTTCCACGCTCTTCTCCGTGGTCACCATTCCGCTCATCGCTTATATCACCCAATTGTTCTAAGCTCATGCACACATTTCTCATTATTCTTGGCATCTTGGCCGGCTTTGCTGCCGGTTATGCCCTGGCTTTGCTGCGCCACCAGCGCGAAACGGTCAAGGCGAAAGCACTCCTGGAAGCCGAACGCACCCACAGCGAAGAGGCCATGCGCAAGCAGGCGGCGGCACTGCGGGCGGAATTCAAGGCGATATCGGTGGAGATGATGCGCACACAGGGCGACCAGCTACGCCAGCAGCATCTCAACAGCCTGGAGGCATTGCTGAAACCCCTGGGCCACGACATAGAGCAGTTCCGCACGCAGTTTGTGGCGGGCCATGCCTCGCTGGACCGTTACATCAAGGACCTGGTGGCGCAGACCAACTCGCTGGGACAGGAGGCGGACAACCTGGCGAAGGCGTTGAAGGGCAACAACAAACTGCAAGGCAACTGGGGCGAGGCGGTGCTGGCCAACCTGCTCGGAGCGGCGGGACTGACCGAAGGACGCGACTACACGCTGCAACAGCACGTGGCCGACGGCAAGGGAAGCACGGCTATTCCCGACGTGGTGGTGCATCTGCCCGAAAACCGCCAGGTCATCATCGACTCTAAGGTGTCGCTCAAAGCATTTACTGACTATGTGGCGGCCACGGATGCCGCCGCGCAGGAACGACTGCTCAAGGAGCACGTGCGCAGCGTGCGCCAACACGTGAAGGAACTCTCCGCCAAGGATTACCACAAGACGGTGCGCGACAGCATAGGCTATGTGCTGATGTTCATTCCGGGCGAGGCGGCTTATATGGCGGCGGTACAGGCTGACCCGCAGTTGCCGGCCGATGCCTATGCCGCCCGTATCATCCTCATCAACCCGACCAACCTGCTCATGGCCTTGCAGCTGGCGCACAACCTGTGGCAGAGCGAATTGCAAAGCCGCTCGGTGAACGAGATTTACCGCTCGGCGGACAAGCTGTACAAGAAGTTCAGCACCTTTGCCCAGAATTTCGTCAAAATCGGCAACGGCCTGAACCAATTGCAGCGCACCTACGACGAGGCCTTCCGCCAACTTTCCACGGGGCGGGGCAACATCGTGAGCCAGCTGGAGGGATGGAAAAAGAAGGGGCTTACGCCTTCTGCCTCGCTGCCCGAGGAACTGACGGACGAGGCGGAGGAATAACCGGACTGCCTCATTGAATTTTCGGAAGTGAAAAGGTTATGAGATTTTAGGTTATAAGGTCAGAGTGACTACTGTAACGCCTGAATACAATCCATTCAAATAGTAACTTTATAACCTCATAACCTTATCTATCATAACCTCAACCATAACCTCATAACCTTCAACTTTCGGAAGTATCGAAAGTTGAAAAAGTTATATTTTGCCACACTTCACCAATACATTTCACGTATTTTATGCCTGTAAACAAAGAAAAGGCTCTTTTTTCGCGGCAAAATTTGTCAGATTGTTTTAAACCAGTACCTTTGCTTGCGTAATTGTTACTTAAAGTAAATTTATCCTTACTATGGAAAAAGTAGACCAGCTTGACTTGAAAATCCTGAAGATTATTTCGGTCAACGCGCGTATTCCCTTCAAAGATGTGGCCGCCGAATGTGGTGTTTCGCGGGCTGCCATCCACCAGCGGGTGCAACGGCTCATCGAAGCCGGCATCATCACCGGATCGGGCTACAACGTCTGTCCTAAAAGCATCGGTTACAGCACTTGCACCTACGTGGGCATCAAACTGGAGCGCGGCTCAATGTACAAAGGCGTGGCCGAGGAACTGGAGAAAATTCCCGAAATCGTAGAGTGCCACTTCACCACCGGCCCGTACACCATGCTCATCAAGCTGTATTCGCGCGACAATGAGCATCTCATGGACTTGCTAAACAACCGCATACAGGAAATCAAAGGGGTCATATCGACCGAAACGCTCATTTCGCTCGAACAGAGCATCAGCCGGACGGTTCCCGTCATCATCGAAAACCTGGATTTCTAAAACTGACTTTCCCCATCATCCGCTTATGTTTTTCACAGGGCCACTTATCGGTTTGGCCACCTTTGCGGTCATCGGTATTTTCCACCCCATAGTCATCAAAACGGAGTATTACTTCGGCACCCGCCCGTGGTGGGTGTTCCTGCTTGCAGGCATCGGCGCCATAGTCGGTGCCTTCTTCATAGAAAATGTATTCGCCGCTTCGCTCTTGGGCGTAACGGGTTTTTCGTGTCTGTGGTCCATCCTGGAACTTTTTGAACAGCGCCAACGGGTGCGGAAAGGATGGTTCCCCAAAGGACCGGGACACCAATCGTAACCAAAAACCTTTTCTCATGTCACTTTTCCATTTAGCGGATGAACTCGACCGCCTCAGCAGGGAAAGCCTGCACAGGTGGCAGGAACAAAAGCCGCTCATCGCCATCACGGGCAATTTTGCCGACGACCGGCTGCAACTCCTGCCGGGCTATTTCCGGGCAGTGGAGGCTGCGGGCGGACTGCCGGTGGTGGTGCCGCCCTGCCGCAAACCGGGAACGGAACTGGTGCAACTGCTTGACCGCGTGGACGGGGTGCTGCTTTCGGGCGGAGCGGACATCAACCCGCTCTGGCTGGACGAGGAACCGGTGTCGGCACTCGGCGGCATCAATCCGGAGCGCGATGCCTGCGAACTGGTGCTGGCGCGCCTGGCTTTCGACCGGCAGATACCGCTCTTGGGCATTTGCCGGGGCATCCAAGTGATGGCGGCTGCCTTGGGAGGCCGCGTGGAGCAAGATATGGCTACCGCACATCCCGAGCGGCAACTGCTGAAACATTCGCAGGACGCACCGCGCTGGGAGGCCACGCACACGGTCAGGGCGGAGGCGGACTCATTGGTGGCCCGGCTGCTTGGAAACGTCGTTGCGGTGAACTCTTTCCACCACCAGGCAGTGGCAGACCCGGGACCACACTTCCGGGTGACGGCTCGCTCGGCCGACGGCGTTATCGAGGCCATAGAGAGTACGGAGCAGAAGCCCGCCATGGGCGTACAGTGGCATCCGGAATGCTTCATCCTGGAAGGCGACCGCCGTATGCAACCGCTGTTTGAGCACTTCGTCGGCCAGGCTGCCGCGTTCCGGCGTGTCAGAGCTACGCATCGCCACATCCTCACGCTCGACTCGCACTGCGACACACCGATGTTTTTCAGCAAAGGGGTGGACCTGACGCACCGCGACCCGCAACTGCTGGTGGACTTCCCCAAAATGCGCGAAGGAAGGCTTGATGCCACGATCATGGTGGCTTATCTGCCGCAAGGAGAGCTGACGGAAGAAGGTCACCGGGCGGCCAACGAACAGGCGGTGCAGACACTCGGCGAAATAGAACGCCGCGTGGCGGACGCACCCGGCGTGGCCTTGGCGCAGAGCGTGGAACAGCTTTACGAACACAAGCGCAACGGGATGCTTTCGGTGATGCGGGGCATTGAAAACGGCTATGCCTTGGGCAGAAATCTGGAGCAGGTGGAACGCTTCGCACGGATGGGCATCGTCTACATCACTTTGTGCCACAACGGCGACAACCTGATTTGCGATTCGGCACGCCGCTCGCAACAGTTGCACGGCGGCTTGTCGGCATTCGGGCGCGAGGTTATCCGGGAAATGAACCGCTGCGGCGTGATGGTGGACCTGAGTCATGCCGCCGAAACTTCTTTTTACCAAGCCTTGGAAGTGAGCGAACTGCCCATTGTCTGCTCCCACTCTTCAAGCCGCGCGCTGTGCGACCATCCGCGCAACCTGACCGACGACCAGCTTCGCGCACTGGCAGCGGCGGGAGGTGTGGCGCAGGTGACGCTCTACGAGGGATTTCTGCACGATGCTGCCGACGGAAGGCAGGCCACCATCGACGACGCGGTGCGCCACTTGCTGCACATGGTGGAGGTGGCGGGCATCGACCACGTGGGCATCGGCACAGACTTCGACGGCGACGGCGGTGTGCCGGGTTTGGCGTCGGCATCGGAACTGCCCAACTTCACACGCCGGCTTCTGGACGAAGGGTTCACGGAGCAGGATTTGGAAAAGCTGTGGGGAAAGAATTTCCTCCGCGTGATGGCTCTCTACCACGAGCAACGCAAAATGCACCTTCACTTTTGATGCTCACCGATAGGGAAGCAAGGAGTGCAACACAGGCATTGCGGCTATCCGCACTTCCTTCCGTACAGTATTTATCTGTTTCAAACGTAACAAAATATCACTACTTTCCTCTTTACCCCTATTTCTACAAACGATGAAAGTCATATTCTTACCTTTCCTGCTGCTGTTGTCAGTCGCCCTCACGGGTTGCAAAAACCAAAACCAGGCTTCAGCCGGTCAGGACACCGACACGATTGCCGTCACGCAGGTGCAGTTCAACGCTGACTCGGCCTACGCTTCTGTCGTGGCGCAGTGCGACTTCGGTCCGCGTGTGCCGGGTTCTGCGGCTCACGACCGCTGCGGCGACTACATTGTGTCGCGCTTCAAAGCCCTGGGCCTGACAGTCAGCGAACAGCGCGCTGATCAGAAAGCCTGGGACGGCAAGGTGCTGCACACGCGCAACATCATCGCGGCCTACCGTCCGGAACTGGCGGACCGCATCATCATCTGTACCCACTGGGAAAGCCGTCCCTGGGCCGACGCTGACCCTGACTCGTCGCTCCACCGGCAGCCGGTGATGGCGGCCAACGACGGTGCCAGCGGCGTGGCGGTGATGCTGGAGGTGGCACGCAAACTGGAAGAACTGAAACCGGAACTCGGCATTGACTTTATCTGCTTCGACTCGGAAGACTACGGCATACCTTACTGGGCCGAGACGGACGACGTGGCCGATGGCTCCGACTGGTGTCTGGGCTCGCAGTATTGGGCCGCCCATCCGCACGTGCCGGGCTACAAAGCGCGCTTCGGCATCCTGCTCGACATGGTGGGAGGCCGCGATGCGCGTTTTTGCTTCGAGGGCATTTCCATGCGTTATGCCTCGGAGGTGATGGTACACGTATGGGACGCTGCCGGGCGTGCCGGCGCGTCGCAACTTTTCCTGGCCGAACAGGGCGGATATGCCCAGGACGACCACGTGCCGATGAACGAGGTGGCAGGCATCCCGACCATCGACATCATACCCTACGTGGAGGGCGAACACACCTTCGGGGCGACGTGGCACACCACACAGGACACGCCCGAAAACATATCACGCGAAACGCTGAAGGGTGTGGGACAGACGCTTTTGCAATTTCTTTCTGAAAAACCTTGAAGGATGTCCATTACCTGATTGGTTGCTTCAGCTCCAATCAAGGAATGGAAAAATATCTCTACACCTTTTATACAACACCCCTCAACACCTTTTGCATCATGACTATCAACGAAATACAAGAAGAGATTATCGAGGAATTTTGCTGCCTTGACGATTGGATGGACCGCTACCAACTGCTCATCGACTTGGGCGAAGAGCAGGAACCGTTGGCGGAACAGGAAAAGACGGACCAGAACCTCATTGACGGTTGCCAGAGCCGCGTGTGGATTGTCTGCGAAGCACACGACGGACTCCTGGACTTCCGCGCCGAAAGCGATGCACTGATTGTGAAGGGCATGGTGTCGCTCGTCATCCGTGCCGTGACGCACCACACGCCGCAGGAAATCCTCGACAGCCCCCTCTACTTCATTGACCGCATCGGACTGACGGAACACCTGTCGCCCACGCGCTCCAACGGCCTTCTGGCCATGATTAAACAAATCAGGATGTACGCCTTGGTCTATAAGACGAAGATGGAAGCGTAAACATTCTTTACCTTTTCAAGCCTCTTTCCGCTTGAAACCGAGAATATTCATTCTATAAAAATACCGCCGAAAGGCAAAGCAAAACCACCGGGAGGACAGATAATGTATCCTTCCGGTGGTTTTGCTTTGTATATTGTCATACTCACTACTGATTTTCGCGCTCCAACTCCTCCAGAACGACGGCCACCCCGTCGTCCTCGTTCGACAGTGTGATGCGGTCGGCCACGGCACGCAGCTCGGGAGCCGCATTGTCCATGGCCACACCCATGCCGGCCAGCTTGATCATGGACAAATCGTTGTAGCCGTCGCCAAAGGCCAAGAGGTCGGAAGGCGTAAGCTGCAAATGAGCCAGCAACCGCTGCAACGATTGTGCCTTGTCTATCCCCTTGGGCACCAGCTCCACGAAGAAAGGTGCCGAGCGGAACACGTCCATCTTGTTTTCCAAGAGCAGGGCCAATTCCTGCTCCGCCCGCATCATGTCGTCGGGATGTCCTGCCAAGAGCAGCTTCACCGGATGCTTTTCAATGTTCGGCAGCAACTTCTCCACACCGCATATTTCCATCCGGTTGATACGCGCTTCTTCCGCCACGTAGGGGTCGTCAGGCCGTTGCGTGATGATGCGGTTGTCCTTGTAGCTCACGAGAGCATAACGGTGAGTTTCGGCGTAATGAACCAAGAGGGGCAACACCTCATCGGGCAAATGTTTGGCATAAAGTTCGCGGTGGGAAGACCAATGCACTATTTTTCCGCCGTTATAGGAAAGAAGGTAAATCTCGGGGCAGTCCGGCGCCAGCACTTCCGCCACCGGTGCTATGCCATAGGTGGGCCGTCCGGAAGCCAGCACCACGACGGCTCCCTGTGCTGCTGCCCGTGCCAATGCCCGGCGGGTGCGCGGTGTCACCTCCTTGCGATTGTTGGTAAGCGTGCCGTCCAAGTCGAGGGCTATCACTGGATATTTCATGAAATCAGTTATGCTGAATGATTAAACAAAAAGGATGAAAAAACGGGCGGCAATCAGTCAGCCTTCCACTTACGTGCCCATTCCCACATCACTATACCTGCCGTCACGCTCACGTTGAGCGAGTGCTTCGTGCCGTACTGCGGAATCTCGAGAGCCTGATCGCAGGCATCCACCACACACTGCTGCACCCCCTTCACCTCGTTGCCCATCACCAGCGCGTAGCGTTGTCCAGGCAACGGCTCGAACTCGCCCAGTTTGAGGCTGCCTTCTACCTGTTCCACAGCGAGCACCACGTACCCCCGCTCCTGCAGCTGGCGCACAGCCTGTAGCGTGTCGAACTCATAACGCCAGCAGACGGAATCCTCCGCCCCCAGCGCCGTCTTGTGAATTTCTGCTGAAGGCGGTGTGGCCGTGATGCCACACATCACCACCTCCTCAAGGCGGAAAGCGTCCGCCGTACGCAACACACTGCCCACGTTGTGCAGCGAGCGCACGTTGTCGAGCACCATGACCAAGGGCAGCTTCCGCGCCTCCTTGAAGTCGTCCACCTCCAGTCGGTGTAAATCCTCCACAGTCAGTTTTCGCATAGTCTATCGTATTAAAACGGCTGCGAAGATAGGCAATTTCTGCCTGCCCTGCCGGCATACGGCAAAAAGACTGTACGGTTTCAGCCCGGAAGCGGCGGCCAGGCAACGCTAAACTTTCCCCATGTTGTGCATAACCCTGTGGAAAAACCGTGGAAAAGCTGTTGAAACAAATGTGGGTTACTCCAGCGTGCGGCAGCCTCCGGAGGCCCTCAGCGTTTTCCACCACTCACACCCCTTTTCCCACCGATTTAGGGGGTTATTCACGGCCTTATCCATACCTATCGTGGAAATTTTTTCATCCACACGGCAGTTTTCCACACCCTGTGGATAAGTGGCACACCATCCCTCAGCACAGCCTTTTATAAAAGGGCAAACTTCCCTACAAAAGTTGTGGAAAGAAATGGGGAAAAGCACAGGTAAAACGTGGAAAACTTCATGGCCAAATTTTTCCGCCCTCTTGTTTCCACACTTTCCACCGACAATATCCATCAACATGAGCATTATCTTCTTTTTTCAATCAAACCAAAAGAAAGAATGTATAGTTATAAAAGAAAGTGCAGGGCGAGGTGTGGAAAAGTCCGGAGCGGACGGTTGCCAGAGCTGTGGCTGCGGGGATGGCAGACGAGGGCACAAAGTGAGGAACCGCCAGACGCGCTCCGGAGCCCGAAGCACGAAATCCGGGAAACACTCCCGGTATGCCCCACCTTTTAGGATTTCTTCAGATTGTTAAATGAGAAAATCCCGATTTGGAATTTCTGCGGCCAATGCCTATCTTTGTGATAGCAAAAGGAAGAGAGCTGCATCCCAAGCCCGCTTCCTTTTTTTCTGCCCCAGCTTTCGGCGTTACAAAGCCAGGCTTCGGTTTTTCAAGGCCTACTCCAGGATTTTCAAGGCCTAGTCCAGAAAATTCTAAGCCCAGTGTGAAAAATTTCACACCCAGTGCCGTAAGACCGATACGGCGGGTAGAGATTCCAAAGCCCGGTGTAAGAAATCCGGCACGGTAAACCGTGTCGGGATTTGGCACAGAAAGGACGTAGGAAGGTTAAATATGTTAATGCTCTCTCCCTTTCGGGTGTTTTTTTCTGCTTCTGGCATGGTTCATAGCCTGCTGAATCTTTAAAATGACCTAAAATGAAAAAGAGATAAGTAGGTGTTCAAATGATACAAACAAGTTGTGCTGCTTATGTAATAAGGCTCCCTATAAATTTTATTACCTTATCACCTCATTACCTTTTTACAAAGAGTAAATTTGCAGGTTGAAAAAATAATCACTTCCCCACTCCATATCACTTCATCCCCATGAGCAGCAACGGAAGCATCATCATCAAAGGCGCACGGGTGAACAACCTGAAAAACATCGACCTGGAAATTCCCCGTAACCGCCTTGTTGTCTTCACCGGCCTTTCCGGTTCCGGCAAATCCTCATTGGCCTTCGATACCCTCTACGCCGAAGGCCAGCGCCGCTACGTGGAAAGTCTTTCGGCCTATGCCCGCCAGTTTCTGGGAAGGATGCACAAGCCCGAGTGCGACTACATCAAAGGATTGCCCCCCGCCATCGCCATCGAACAGAAGGTGACGAGCCGCAACCCGCGCAGTACCGTCGGCACCAGCACCGAAATATATGAATACCTGAGGCTGCTCTACGCCCGCGTGGGTCATACCTTTTCGCCCGTAAGCGGACAGGAGGTGAAACGCCACACCGTGCAGGATGTCATTGACTGCGCCCTGAGTTATTCGCCCGGCACTCGCTTCACCGTTCTGGCCCCCCTGCAAGTGAGGGCGGGGCGCACCCTGCAGGAGCAGCTGGCCATCAATCTCCAGCAAGGACTCACCCGCCTGGAGGTGGACGGCGAAATGGTGCGCGTGGAGGACGTGATGGACCAGCCTTTGGAAGGAAAGGAAATCTACCTCCTCATCGACCGCCTGAGCGTCAGCACGGACAAAGATGTGCTCTCGCGCATGGCCGATTCAGTGGAGACCGCCTTCTTCGAGGGCGACGGCGAGTGTATGCTCCGCTTCTATCCCGCCAAGTTGCTCCATCAGTTCAGCATCCGCTTCGAGGCCGACGGCATCCGTTTCAGCGAACCCGATGACCAGATGTTCTCCTTCAACTCCCCTGTGGGGGCGTGCAGCCGCTGCGAAGGGTTCGGCAAGGTCATCGGCATAGACGAACGGCTCGTCGTGCCCGACAGTTCCAAGAGCGTCTACGACGGCGCGGTGGTGTGCTGGCGCGGCGAGAAGATGGGCATGTGGCGCGAAGAGTTCATCCG
>SFQP01000024.1 GCA_004562975.1 bacterium | reverse complement strand
CATAAGTCAGCTTCACGTCATAAGAGAACGTCGTTGATTCCTCATCGCTTTGAAGTTCCTTCTGGGACTCATGCAGTGGCAATGTCCTGAAATAGTCAGGAGCGTTCCAATATGCTCTGAGAACTACATGCTCTATAGGGTCATCACTCGGAATGATACCTGTACAACCCTCCTTCGTGGCAAAGATAGTGCAAGGCGAGTAAAGAACGAAAAAAGCTTTCGGCTTTGTTTTTCTTATTCCGAGCCGCCTATCTTATTCAAAATGCGGAAATCTGTGTTTGGGTAAATCCGCCTTCTGCGGAACACGCTTTTCATGCGCTACGGAAAGGCAAAAGGGCATTCAGCGAAGCGGCAACTGACGTAATCCAATGGACTACCGGCATAGCTACACGAGTTACGATCCCGCCCTCCCCTGCTTCGCCCACAAGTCGCCGACTTGTCGCCCACAACTCGGGGACTTGAAAAAACAAATCAGGAAGTAGAAAAAAATAGTCCTGGACTTGTGAAGCCATATTCCGCCAACCAACAACACCAACCAAGGGAAAGGAATGAAAATGCGCAAGATGTGAATTTATATAAAATCAAAACAGACTTCCCTACCCTTCACACAGTAAACTCTTCACACACGCGCGCGCATATACGCTAATTTATTCCCCGAAAAAGGGTTCAAGCCTTCACACACCCCACTGAAACGACTGATATTCAATGATTTACGGTGTGAATACTTGGGGCGTTCAAGCCTTCACACCGCCTCCGCAACCCTTCACACGCGGTGAAATCTTGAAATACCCTGAATTTAACATCATTTTGTTATTCGCACCATCATTCACCGCCCGACCCATCCGCACCCCCGGTGTGAAGGTTTGAAAAAGCAAGCCTTCACACTGTTTACTCCTGAAAATCAGCAGGAAAAAGTCTACCGGTGAAGGAGTGAACGCTTTTTTCGGGAAATAAAATACGTATATATACGCGCGCGAAAGGGGACATATCATTAACTTTGCCGAGAATTTTTTGCCAACTCTCCCATGAAATATCTGTTAAGCCTGCTTTTATGCCTCCCGGCGTTCCTGACGGCTGCGGCACAAAACGCTTACCCCACGGCCAACCCCACCATGACTTACGTGGACGAGGACGGCATGGAGGTGGACGACACGCAGTACGACGGTTCCGCGCCCTTGGTGGCCACCTTCAAGGCGAACCCCGAAAACGTGGGCACGTACACGCCGCTCTACGAATGGCGGTTCACCCGCGTGGGCGAAGAGAAGCCGCTCCTTGTGCGTTACGAGGAGGATACGCAGTACACCTTCAACCAAAGCGGCAGTTTCACCGTGGAACTGCTCGTTTCCTTCGTGCAGGGCACGGACACCATTGCCTACAACATGGACGACCCGTTCAACATCACCATCTCGGAGTCGAAACTCGAAGTGCCCAACGCCTTCACTCCCAACGGTGACGGCATCAACGACGTGTTCCGCGTGAAGGAGGGCTACAAAAGCATCGTGAGTTTCAAGGCCCGCGTGTTCAGCCGCTGGGGCAAGAAACTCTACGAGTGGGACGACCCCGAAGGGGGATGGGACGGACGCAGCGGCGGGAGCAACGTGCCCGACGGGGCCTACTATCTGCTCATCGAAGCCCGGGGAGCCGACGGGAAAAACTATCATATCAAAAAAACCATCAACCTGCTGCGCGGCTACACCGAAAACGGCACAGGTGCCACCGAATAGCCCTACCACTGGCTTTCACCCATACATGGCAAACAACGAACAAGCCTACATAGAAATTCTCGGCGCAAGGGTCCACAACCTGAAAAACGCCGATGTCACCCTGCCACGCCAGAGCCTGAGTGTCATCACGGGACTGAGCGGGTCGGGAAAAAGCTCTTTGGCCTTCGACACGCTCTATGCCGAAGGCCAACGGCGTTATATCGAAACTTTCTCGGCCTACGCCCGCAACTTCCTGGACAACCTGGAGCGGCCCGATGTGGACAAGATTTCGGGCCTCAGCCCCGTCATCAGCATTGAACAGAAAACCACGAACAAGAACCCGCGCTCGACGGTGGGCACGGTGACGGAAATCTACGACTTCCTGCGTCTGCTCTACGCCCGGGCGGCCGATGCGTACTCTTACGTGTCGGGCGAACGGATGGTGAAATACACCGAGGAGCAAATCGTCAGCCTCATCCTGCAACGCTACGAAGGGCGCAAGGTGTTGCTGCTCGCCCCCTTGGTGCGCACCCGGAAGGGGCACTACAAGGAGCTATTCGAGTCCGTGCGGCGCAAGGGGTTCCTGACCGTGCGCACCGACGGCGAGCTGCGCGAGGTGGTGCCGGGCATGAAGCTCGACCGCTACAAAAACCACGACATCGAAGTGGTGGTGGACAAACTGGCCGTGAAGGACAAGGACGAGGAAAGGCTGAAGAAGAGTGTGGCACAAACGCTCGCGCAAGGCGACGGACTGATGATGGTGCTCGACGTGGAGACGAACGAGACACGCTATTTCTCCAAACAGCTGATGTGCCCCACCTCGGGCATTTCGTACCGCGAACCGGCACCGCACAACTTCTCGTTCAACTCCACGCAGGGGGCTTGCCCGAAATGCAAAGGGCTGGGCTATGTCAACGTCATGGACCGCGACAAGGTGGTGCCCGACCCGAAAAAGAACATTCACGAGGGCGGACTCGCTCCCTTGGGGAAGTACCGCAACGCATTGATTTTCTGGGAGATACAGACGGTGCTGGAACCTTATGGCTGCACGCTGAAAACGCCCATCTGCGACATTCCCGAGGAGGCCATGGACGAAATCTTCTTCGGGGTGACGGGGAGGCTACGCATACCCGCCGCAACGGCCCACACCGTGGAGGATTACCACGTGGAGTTTGACGGGCTGGTGAAATACGTGAGCCAGATGGCCGACATGGAAATGTCGGCGGCTTCGCAGCGGTGGGCGGAACAGTTTTCCAAAACGACGGCTTGCCCGGCCTGCCACGGCACTCGCCTGAACCGCGAGGCCCTGGCTTACCGCTTTGCCGGGAAGAACATCGCGGAACTGGCGGACATGGACATTGCGGAACTTTACGACTTCCTGCAACACGTGGAGCCGCAACTCGAAACGAAAAACCGGGCGATTGCCCACGAAATACTGAAAGAGCTGCTTTCGCGGCTGAAGTTCCTGCTCGACGTGGGGCTGGACTACCTGTCGCTCTCCCGCTCTTCGATGACGCTGTCGGGAGGCGAGAGCCAGCGCATCCGGCTGGCCACGCAGATCGGCTCACAGCTGGTCAATGTGCTCTATATCCTGGACGAGCCGAGCATCGGCCTGCACCAACGCGACAACGTGCGCCTTATCCATTCACTGAAGGAGCTCCGCGATCTGGGCAACACGGTGGTGGTGGTGGAACACGACAAGGACATGATGCTGGCCGCCGACTACGTGGTGGACATGGGGCCGCGAGCCGGACGCTTGGGCGGCGAGGTGGTGTTTCAGGGCACACCGCAGGAAATGCTCCGCACGGAGACGCTCACGGCGCAGTACCTGAACGGCCAACGGCGCATAGAAATCCCGGCACAACGCCGCAAGGGCAACGGCCATTGCCTGACGCTCTGCGGGGCAAGGGGCAATAACCTGAAGAACGTGACGGTTCACTTCCCGCTGGGCACGCTGATTTGCGTAACCGGGGTTTCGGGTAGCGGCAAGAGCACGCTCGTCAACGATACGCTACTGCCCATCCTTTCACAACACTTCTACCGCTCGCTGCGCGAACCGCTGCCCTTCGACAAGCTGGAGGGCCTGGAATTTGTGGACAAGGTGGTGGCAGTGGACCAGAGTCCGCTGGGGCGCACTCCGCGTTCCAACCCGGCTACTTATACGGGTGTGTTCTCTGACATCCGCTCGCTCTACGTGAACCTGCCGGAAGCGAAAATCCGGGGCTACAAGCCGGGACGCTTCTCCTTCAACGTGAAGGGGGGACGCTGCGAGGTGTGCAAGGGGAACGGCTACAAGACCATCGAAATGAATTTCCTGC
The DNA here is from genome assembly GCA_004562975.1 of bacterium. The sequence goes on along the minus strand of SFQP01000024.1, from coordinate 7,637 downwards.
CGGACGTGTACGTGCCTTGCGAAGCCTGCCACGGGAAACGCTACAACCACGAAACGCTGGAGGTGCGCTTCAAGGGCAAGAGTATCGCCGATGTGCTGGACATGACCATCAACCGGGCGGTGGAATTCTTCGAGAATGTGCCGCACATCCTGCACAAAATCAAGGTGTTGCAGGAGGTGGGACTGGGCTACATCAAACTGGGACAGAGCTCTACCACGCTCTCGGGCGGCGAGAGCCAGCGCGTGAAGCTGGCCACGGAGCTGTCGAAGCGCGACACGGGACAGACGGTCTACATCCTGGACGAGCCGACCACGGGGCTGCACTTCGAGGATATCCGCGTGCTGATGGAGGTGCTACACAAACTGGTGGAGCGCGGCAACACGGTAATCGTGATTGAGCACAACCTGGACGTGATCAAGGTGGCGGACTATCTCATCGACATGGGGCCGGAGGGCGGACGCGGCGGAGGGCAGGTAATTGCTTGCGGCACGCCCGAAGAAATTGCGGCTTGCGGCAAAGGACATACCGCGCCTTTCCTCGCTGAAGAATTTTCTGCCTCTTCTTCTTATCAGAAACAAAATCAATAAATCCAATCAATAACTATTTCAAAAAAATCAAAAAACTATGTTTGAAGGACAACCTAAAGGCCTGTATGCATTAGCTTTGGCCAACACGGGTGAGCGTTTCGGGTATTATACGATGCTCGCAGTGTTTATTTTGTTTTTGAAGGCAAACTTCGGATTCGGCTCCGGCGTTGCAGGAATTATCTACTCCGTTTTCTTGGGTCTTGTCTATTTCCTTCCCTTGCTGGGCGGTATTCTTGCAGATAAATTCGGATACGGAAAGATGGTAACATCGGGAATCTCCATTATGTTCCTTGGCTATGTGCTCCTTTCCGTTCCCCTTGGCGCAAACACAGTGGCCGTCATTGCCATGGGTGCCGCGCTGCTACTTATCAGCTTGGGTACAGGACTGTTCAAGGGTAACCTGCAAGTAATGGTCGGTAACCTTTACGACGATGCGAAGTACAGCGACAAGCGTGAGTCGGGGTTCTCGCTCTTCTACATGGCCATCAATATCGGCGCCATGTTTGCCCCCACCGCCGCCATCGCCGTAAAGAACTGGGCCATCAGCTCGTTGGGATATTCAGAAGGTGCTGCCTACCATTTCTCGTTTGCCGTGGCTTGTGTTTCCCTGATTGTTTCGATGGCAATATATTACGGCCTGCGCTCGTGGTTTGCCCATGCTGACAAGAAGAAAGAAGCAAGCAAAGCCAACGATGCAACCGAGACAATATCTCCCGCTGAAACAAAAGAACGCATCATCTGCCTCTGCCTCGTGTTTGCCGTAGTTATCTTCTTCTGGATGGCTTTCCACCAAAACGGTGCTACGCTGACTTATTTCGCAGATTCGTACACACAAACCGTTTCAACAGGGCTGCAAAGCATGGTATTCGACGTGTTCAATCTGGTTGCCTGCATTTTCATTGTTTATGCCTTGTTTGCTATCTTCCAAAGCAAAACCGCCAAAAGCAAGGGTTATGCATTCTTGGTAATCATTCTCTCGCTGGCATTCCTCGTTTACAAGTTCCTTACCTTAAAGCCCGAAACGGCTGTAGACGCTCCTATCTTCCAGCAATTTAATCCCTGCTTTGTGGTAGCCCTCACGCCTGTGAGCGTTGCGCTATTCGGATTCCTTGGCAAGAAAGGCAAAGAGCCCAAAGCTCCTACAAAAATCGGACTCGGTATGCTCGTTGCAGCAATAGGTTTCTTCGTCATGGTGGGTTCTTCGATGGGACTGCAAAAACCGGCAGAAGCCGACAACATCAAAAATGCCAAAATTCTCTTGAAGCAACATGAGTTGCTCAACGTGAGCGACAAGGCAATAGCCGCAGCCAACTATGACTCCATTTTCAACAAAATCAAGAGTGAGGACCCCGAAAAGGACAAGAAAGGCTTTGAAAAGACATTCAATCTCGAAACTGCAAATGCCTCGGGCATCGTCAAGCACCTCACATTTATTCAGCCCGCCGAACGCATGGAATGCGTAAAGAATCTTTCTGAAACAAAGGTTGCTGAGCTGAAAGAATACAAGGCGCAAGAAGAACGCATCACGGCCAACTGGCTCATCCTTACTTATCTGATTTTAACGCTCGCTGAGTTACTCTTATCACCCATCGGCATCTCCTTCGTAAGCAAAGTAGCTCCTCCTCAGTATAAAGGCATGATGATGGGTGGTTGGTTCGTGGCAACAGCTGCAGGTAACCTGCTGGTTGCTATCCCTGCACTGCTGTGGGATGCAAATGTTTCGCTGCCCATTATCTGGGGCGTGCTGGCCGGTATCTGCCTGCTGAGTGCGGCATTTATCTTTGCCATCATCAAGAAGCTGGAGAAGGTGGCTTAAACCGAACCGCCCTTTTCCGGAAAAAACTTGGTAATGATTCCTGGAGCACGCCACACGATGGGCGAAAGCTTTGGCGAACACAAACGCTACGACTTATTTGCGCCACTTGCTGGGGGTTACACCGCCGCTGTGGGAGGAGATTGACAAATAAGGCTAACGATCATTTGCTACTGACTTCAAGTGCTCCTGTCTGTCAAGACTGCACCAAACAAAAAGGTCCGGCTCACGCCGGACCTTTCTATTAATAGTTTGTAATCTTTCATCCGTCAGTATGTTCTTGCTTCACGAGCTGACATCAGACGGTGCCATTGCAAGCTCTGACCTGACGACTGCAAAGCACGAACGGTTCGAGCTTGCATTTATCGTTTCAAGAAGCTCTGTTACTACTTGGGCTGACGCTCCTTGTACTTTTCAATTTGGCGCAACAGGGAGTCAACGCAGAGGTCTACGCCTTCTTCAAAGGTGTCGCACACCTTCTCAGCGCGGAGTTCTGTACCGGGTAGCACTATGTTGACGGCCGTTTCCTTGTTGTGGGCGGTTTCGGGCTTTACCACCTTGAGTATAAATTCGGCCTTGATTATATTTTCGCAGTTCTTGGCCAGTTTGGCAGCTTTCTTCTCGATGAACAGGTTCAGCTTTTCGGTAGTGTCGAAATGGATGGCTTGAATTTTGAGTTCCATAGTAACCTCCTTTGTTTTATGCCCTTGGATGGGCGTGTTCGTATTCTTTTTTCAAGTCTGCAAACGTGGTGTGCGTATAGACTTCCGTGGTGACGACGCTGGCGTGTCCGAGCAGTTCTTTGATAGCTTCGAGCTCTGCACCGTTGTTGAGCATGGCCGTGGCGAAAGTGTGGCGCAACACGTGCGGACTCTTCTTCTTTTGCGTGGTGACGAACGAGAGATAGTGCTTCACCATGGTCTGCACCTGCGCCTTGGTCATCCGACTGCCTTTCGGGCCGATAAACAGCGCGGTGTCCTCGGTTGGCTGTTCCAAACGCGCCCGGCGATAACGGAGCAGTTCCTGATGCAGCTCGGAGCCAAAGGGGATGATGCGCTGCTTGTTGCGCTTGCCGGTTACCTTCAGCTCACGGGCGGACAAGTCGACAGAAGACAGGTCTAACCCGATGAGTTCGGAAAGGCGGAGACCGGTGTGGTAGAAGGTGAGCAGGATGGTGCGGTCGCGCAGGCCGATGAAATTGTCGGGGAACTCCACATCATCGAAGAGGCGGTCCACTTCTTGCTGCTTGAGGAAGGTGGGCAAAGGGGTGTGTATCTTGGGATTTTTCACCAACCGCACGGGGTCTTTCTTCACCCTGTCCATCCGGAGCAGATAGCGATAGAAGGAACGGAGGGCACTGAGGTGTTTGGCCACATAGCGCGCCGAACTTCCGTTTTGCATCTCTTCGGCCATCCATTGCCTGATGACGTCGCCATCAAGGCTGTACCATGTGAGCTGACTGTCCAACCGGGTGAAGAAGTCCAGGAACTTGGTCAGGCTCAGGCGATAGGTTTCTATCGTCTCGGCTGAATAGCCTCTGTCGGCAATGAGATAACTCAAAAAGTCTTCTATCTCCTGCATCAGCATTTCTCGTTTGTTTGGCGAATATCGTAACTATTTTTTAATGAGCAAAAAATTCGGGAGAAAAAGGCTATACTTTCTGGACGATTTCAGTTTTCGTCATTACAGAGCGTGGGGGAGGTGTACGGAGGAGGGGGCATCCACAGCCCTCAACGGAAGAAAACATACAAGGCCGCTTTGCAAATGATGATGCAAAGCGGCCTTGTACTGCAAATCCTTGAATGAAAAGCACAAGGATGAACCGGCAAGAAGCGATTAGTCTTCTTCGCGGTGCAGCTTCTGAACGTAAACAGCGTGTTCCTTGGCGAGACGCTTCAATACGCTGGGCTTGTCAAACTGCTGGCGGGCACGGAGCTCCTTGATTACTCCGGTCTTTTCAAACTTTCTCTTAAATTTCTTCAGGGCGCGTTCGATGTTCTCACCGTCCTTTACTTGTACTACAATCATTTTGAGTTTTTATTATTTTGTTGTTACTTGATATGCATACTTCTTGCGAGGTGCAAAATTAGGTAATTTTTTATTCTATCCCAAACTTTGCGCGTTTTTTTGAAGTAACGTATGGCATACGGACTATTTTTCCATGTGTACCACAGTCTGCGGGTAGGGGATGTTGATGCCCTCGCGGTTGAAAAGGTCGTAGATACGCTGCTGCATTTCAAAGAATACGTTCCAATAATCGGCATTTTTCACCCACACACGGATGACAAGGTTCACGCTGCTGTCTGCCAGTTCGTTCAGCCCGATGAAGGGGCGGTTGGCCTCTGGATCCTGAAGGATGCGCGCATCAGTGAGGAAGAGCGCCAACAACTTTTCGCGCACACGGCCCACGTCCTCACCATAGTCCACGCCGATGGTCCACTGCACACGGCGGTTCTCTTCTTTGGAATAGTTCACCACCACGGAGGTGCTCAGCGAGCCGTTGGGCATATACACCTGTTTGTTGTCGGCAGTAAGGAGGATGGTATGGAAAATCTGGATTTCGTGTACCTTTCCCTGCACTCCTTGGGCCTCAATCCAGTCGCCCACGCGATAGGGCTTGAAAAGGAGGATGACCAGGCCGCCGGCAAAGTTTTGCAGGTTGCCCGAAAGGGCCATACCCACCGCCACACCGGCCGAGGCGAGCAGGGCGGCAAAGGAGGTGGTGTTGACCCCCAGCGCACCGATGACTGATACTATCAGGAGGACGGTGAGCAGGATGTTGACGAGGCTGCGCACAAAACTCTGCACACTCACGTCGATGTGCCGCCGCTGGAGCATACTATGCACCAAGCGGTTGATGATCTTCACGAGGAATGCTCCCACCACATACACCAGGATGGCTATGAGGATGTGCTTTCCGGCTCCCACGGAAAGGTCTATCAGTTTTTCTATCAGTTTGTCAATTTTGCCTGCGCTCAGCTCTTGTGGCAAGGCTTCTAATAAAGGTAATGTCATTGTTTGTTTGAGATTTTAAACACCTACTTATAGATAAAACAGGCCACGCCGCTACTTGCGACGCACATTGCCTTCGTTGTCAATATGCAATGGGGTGTCTGGCACATCGAGCCGCGTGAGGCGTTGCATTTCGCGGGCGGCACGGCACGAAGCGTCCTTCCGGGGGCCGATACCCTTGTGCTGGATGAAGGAGTGGATTTTCCCTTTCACAAAACGCCCGTCGCGGGTGAGCTGGAGTTCCAGCAGAGGGGCATAGGCCAGCACGCCGGCCAGGCTCATGCCATAGGGTGTGCAGAAGTTCCCCAGACTGTAAGCGATGAAATGCTCCTTGTAAAGTTCCACCGCCCGCACCACGTGTGGACCGTGGCCGAAAACGACATCCGCTCCGGCATCGATGCAGAAATGCGCAAACTCGCGCAGCGAGCCACGGTCTTCTTCGCAGAACATTTCCTTGCCATAAGGCAACCGGTTTTGGCTGCTTCCTTCCGCGCCTCCATGGAACGATACTATCACGATGTCGCAGCTGTTGACCAGTTCGGTAACGATTTCCCGCGTTCTCCGCAAGTCCTGATGGCGCACGGTATATCCGTTGTGGCCAAAGGCGCACAGCCCAAAGCGCACGCCGTTCCGCTCCACCACCACACGGTCGGGAAAGCCCTCTATGCCAGCGTATCGGATACCTTGGCGGTCCAGACAATCCATGGTGCTCTTCACGCCCGCTTCACCGAAGTCGAAAGCGTGATTGTTGGCCAAACTGAGAAAATCGTAGCCGGCCTTGTTCAGCAGGGGTGCATAGGTAGTGGGCGTTCGGAAAGCATAACAGATGTCGGAAAGTTTCTTGCGTGTCACACCGCTGTCGCAGAGCGTGCCTTCCAGGTTGCCAGCTGCCAGATCGGCCCTCTTCAGCACCGGCAGTGCATCAACGAACAATTGCCGTCCCTCATGGGGCGGCAACTGCACTTTTGGGTAGGTAGTACCCATCATAATATCTCCTGTAAGAGCCACTGTCACCACGGTGTCGTTCTTCTGGGCAAAACAGCCCCAAGAACAAATCAGTGCCAAGGCCAATACGCACCAAATCTTCACGAGCTTAATTCTCAACGATTCTACGTGCTCCGATATACCGGCGACTGTAGTAAGCCTCGTTGGAGTCCGAAATTTTCACGCCCGAATTGCTGGCGTGGACAAAGGAAAAATTCTGGCCGTCGGGGTCAACCTCCGTGACGATGCCAACGTGTCCCACCGAGCGTGAGTTGCCGCGTCCGCCGAAAAACACGAGGTCACCTTTTTTCAGGTCGGCAATGCGTGCGATGGGCGTGCCTTGAGTGAACTGTGAGCGCGACGAGCGCAAGATGGATACGTTTTCCTGACCGTAAACGAAACGTGTGAAGCCGGAGCAGTCGAACACATTGGGGCCGCTGCTTCCTCTCGAATAACGTGCGCCGAGATACTGCAACGCGGTGCGCACCACACTTTCACCGAAGCCGGCATTGTAGGAGACTGTCCGTTCGGTGGCAACGGTGACATTCTCGTCCACACCCACCGGAGCCACCTCCTTCACGATTCTTTCGGCCACCGGACGCAAAGGCAATTTCTCAGGCATCACATCCTGAGCCTGGGCACTCACCAAACTGAGCACGCCAAATGCTAATCCGGCTATATACTTTCTAATTTGCACGTAAATAATCTTTATATGAAATTAAATAACAAAACAGAAAATCCGACCCAAGTCAAGGAGGCTGATGCTCATTCCTTGCACGAAAACAAGCGGGTGACCCTTCTGCTTTTCTTTCAGCGATGGCAAAGTTACTACCGAAAGACTCAAGAACCAAAAAATTTAGAAATTTTTACACCAATATTTTTCCCTTCATTTGTCAAATTGCACACATATTTTCGCAGTGTGTAGAAAATCGGTGTTTCATTCCAGAAAAGACGTGTCTGCGACCGCCCTATTGCATTCATTCTGCGGGCAGTTGCCGTGCCACCTCGCACAGCTCATCGTACCACGCCTGTCCGAAGCGGCGCACCAAGGGAGCCTTCAGGAACTGGTACAATTTCAGGTTGAGGCGGCGGCCTTTCTCCACGGCAGGGCGACATATATCCCAGCGATGGTATTGCAGTCCCACGGAACCGTCGCAGAAGTGTTTCTCGCGGATGGGATACAGCGCGCAGGACAGGGGCTTGTCCCACGCCGTGCGGCCTTCGCGGAACGCCTTGTCCGA
>SFQP01000023.1 GCA_004562975.1 bacterium | reverse complement strand
CGCTTCCTGCCGGACAAGGCCATCGACCTGATGGACGAAGCGGCAGCCAAGCTCCGCATGGAACGGGACTCTCAACCGGAGGAACTGGACGAGATTACCCGACGCCTGCGCCAGCTCGAAATTGAACGCGAGGCCATCAAGCGCGAAAACGACACGCAGAAGCTCGACGCACTCAACCGCGACATTGCCGAACTGGAGGAAAAGGAGAAGGACCTCCGCGCCAAATGGGAAGGCGAGAAGGAGGTGCTGGCCGGCATCCAGCAGGACAAGCAACAGATGGAGCAGCTGAAGTTTGAAGCCGAACGCGCCGAACGCGAAGGCGACTATGGCCGCGTGGCGGAGATACGCTACGGGAAACTGCGGCAGCTGCAGGACGACATCGACGCGCGGCAGCAACAGCTGAAGGCCAGACAAGGGGCCGAAGCCATGGTGAAGGAGGAAGTAACCCCCGACGACATTGCCGAAGTGGTGGCCCGCTGGACCGGCATACCCGTGACCCGTATGCTGCAAAGCGAACGCGAAAAACTGCTCCACTTGGAGGAGGAACTGCACCAGCGTGTCGTGGGACAGGACGAAGCCATCCGCGCGGTGGCCGACGCAGTGCGCCGGTCAAGAGCCGGACTCCAGGACCCGAAACGCCCCATCGGTTCGTTCATCTTCCTCGGTACGACGGGCGTGGGCAAGACTGAGCTTGCCAAGGCCTTGGCCGACTACCTCTTCAACGACGAGAACATGATGACACGTATCGACATGAGCGAATACCAGGAGAAGTTCAGCGTGAGCCGCCTGGTCGGCGCGCCTCCGGGATACGTGGGCTACGACGAAGGCGGCCAGCTCACCGAAGCCGTGCGCCGCAAGCCGTACAGCGTGGTGCTCTTCGACGAGATAGAGAAGGCTCACCCCGACGTGTTCAACATCCTGCTGCAAGTGCTCGACGACGGCCGGCTCACGGACAACAAGGGGCGCACGGTGAACTTCAAGAACACCATCATCATCATGACTTCCAACATGGGCTCGCAGCTCATCCAGCAACGCTTTGAGGAGTGGGCGCGCAAGAACGACCGGGAGCGTGAACGCATCGAGGAGGAAACGAAGTCCGACGTGCTGGAGATGCTCAAGAAGACCATCCGGCCCGAATTTCTGAACCGTATCGACGACATCATCATGTTCCATCCGCTCACGGCTCCGCAGATTGCGCAGATAGTCCGGCTGCAAGTGGCCGGCATCGGCAAGCTCCTTGCAGGACAGGGCGTAACGCTCAGCGTGGCCGACAGTGCCGTCAGTCTGGTGGCCGAAGCCGGTTTCGACCCCGAGTTCGGCGCACGTCCCGTCAAGCGGGCCTTGCAGCGGCTGCTGCTCAACGATTTGAGCAAAGCCCTTTTGGCCGGCACGGTGGACAAGGAGAAGCCCATCGTGGTGGAGGCCGACGGACAGCAGCTGCGTTTCCGCAACGCCTAAGCATCCTACATCAACCCTTTCCGGGCATTTATTAAAGACAAGCCCCCGAAGAACGATCACGCAGGTCGTTTCCTCGGGGGCTTGCCGTATCCATCATCCCGCAAGGGGAAGTGTTGGTACTGTGGCCTACACCTTGTACACGCAGGGCTTGCGCGGTTTGGCCGGTCGCGGCTCTCCTTCGGCATAGCCCACGGAGAGATGGCCGATGCCCTCATAGTCGCCCTCGATGCCTAAGGAGCGGAGCCACTCCTGCCACTCGGGCATATCGAACTCCTCACGGGCACGGTTGATCCAGCACGTTCCCAGCCCCAGGGCGTGGGCCGCGAGCATCATGTTGCCCATGACGAGCGTGCCGTCGTAGACATGATTCTTGTTCTGCCTTTCGGCCAGCACGATGAGGTAAACCGGTGCGCCGTAGAAGGGGTCGGCATCTTCGGCCACCCCCATGATTTGCGCGTTGACGCGGCGCAGACGCTCCATCACCCCGGGTTCGGTCACTTGGATGATGATCCAAGGCTGCTGGCTCTTGCCCGAGGCGGCATAAGTGCCGGCCTCGATGATGCGGTCCAGGAGTTCCTGCGGCACAGGCGTGGACTGGTATTTGCGCACGCTGCGGCGTGTGAGCAGGTTGTGCATCACGATTTCGGCTTCCGGGCTTATCGCTCCGCCCTGCGGAAGGGAGGGATTTTTTTCTTGCATTTCCATTGACAAATCCATAAATATGCTCAAAGCATGGGGACTTTGAGGGATTGAAAAGACAATCCCGCAAAACCAAGGATTGACTTTGATTTTGCGGGAAATAAACTTTAGGGTGCTTAGTGGGATTCGAACCCACGACATTCAGACCCACAATCTGACGCTCTAACCAACTGAACTATAAGCACCATGTCAAAGAGCATTTCTTTCCGAAAGCGATGCAAAAGTAGGGAGTAATCTGCAAACGGCCAAACATTCAGCCCGTTTTTTTCGTTCTTCGCATAAAAAAGGCTGCTTTTCACCGTAGTCAGGGGGCATCCGGCGCTACGGAAGGGCGACTGGCAGGCTTCAAGCGAGGTGGCCGTCTGTGGTATCCAGCCCTTCGATTTCGTCGAGTATGGCCCGCGCCAACCGCTGTGTGCGCCGGTACGACAGCCATCCACAGAAACCGCCGATCAGTCCGCCCACCGCGCCGCCGCAGAGTATGCCCACGCGATACTCCATGCTGTACTCCATCTGCTGCAAGATTTCCCACGTGAACCACGACAGCCAGATGCCCAGGAAAGGCAAGCTGAAGCGCAGCCACCGGGCGTAGAGCAGCTTCATGCGTGCCACGCGCTGTCCTACCTGACACAGCGATGCCCGTGCCATGGAACTGCTGCCCAGCCCCCGGTGGGAAAACCACGTGTAGCCCACGGCCAGTGCCAGGAAGGCCACCGTCACGGCCTGGAACGGCACGGAAAGGTGCAACATCCCGAAGGACCAGAGGCAATAAGGTATGCCCAGCACCCCGACAAGGGCTATCTGCAACGCCTGACGGTTGAGCGCATGAACCTTATGGCCCACCACGGCGCGCAGCATCCGTTCGCTCACGAGGGTCTGGCGGTCAAGTTTATCCTGTAGCAGCCGCAGCTGCTCTTTCATTTGTTCTAAGGTATCCATAAACAACAGTTTTGGCAATCAGTCTTTCATTTTTTTCAATTCTTCGCGGATGCGCACGAGCCTTACCGACACATTTTTGGCCGAAATGCCAACGATGGCACCGATCTCGTCGTACGGCAGACTTTCGAGCCACAGCAACACGATGGCGCGGTCAAAGGGCTTCAAGCGGTGAATGCGCTTGTAGAGCAACTGAATCTGGCGTGCGTCGGCATCGGTGTCCTCGTACAGGTTGATGTCCATTTCGAGCGGGATGGTGGGCTTGCGCCGTTTCTTGCGGTCGGCCGAGATGCAGGTGTTCAGGGTCACGCGGTAAATCCACGAATTCAGTTTGGACTGTCCCTTGAAGGAATCGAACCCGCGCCAGAGGTTGATGAGCGTTTCCTGAAACAAGTCGTTCACTTCGTCTTGGTCGGAGGCGAACATGTGGCACACGGTATAGATGGTGCTTTTATGCTCACGCACGAGCAGGGCAAAATCTTTTTCGGTCATGAAATCGGTTTTTCTTGGCAGCAGATAAAAGTCCGGAAACAGAAATGCCGGAAGGCAGGAAGGCCGTTTGCTCCTGACCTGTTCCGCCGCTGCAAACATCTGACGATAGCCACCGACGGTTTGCTACATTTTTCTGTGCCGTAAATGAAAGAACGGGCGCAAGATAGGCAAAAATGGACATTCCGCAGGACATTCCGGAGGGTTTTCAGCGGTTGGCCGCACCAAAGCACCGCTTGGCCGCAGTACCCCGGCGGAATACCGCAGTACCCCGTAGGGAGGACTGGAGTATTCCGGCAAGGGGTACTGGAGTACTCCGCCGAGGGGTACTCCCACAAACCGGGGTTCTAGATTTTTCCGGCCGGCGGACACAAAAAAAGCCCCGGACCTGCAGATAACAAATCCGGGAATTGGGGAAACGATGCATCGGAGGTCCGGGATGAAGCTCCGCGAAAAGCCAAGGAAAAGGGTCATGCCTCCACGATGAGGCGTAGCGTGGTGAGCGCACATTCCACACTGGGCACGTCGGCCACCGTCATGCGGCGATGGCCGTTCGGCTCGTCCAGTTTGCAGCGGTGGTAATTTGTGGTGGCGAAGTGCAGCACCCTGTCGAAGGTGGCGCTGCGGTAGAAGGGGCTGTCGGGATTGCTGACAAAGTAGAGCATCATCCGCCGGTTCTTGAGTGTGATGCGTTCGGCCCCGACCTTCCGTCCCCATGCCCTGAGGGGCACGATGCGCAGCAGTTCTTCGCCCTCGGGCGGCAGGGTGCCGAAGCGGTCCTCCATGCGGCGGCGGAAGCCCTCTATCTGTGTCTCGTCGGTCAGCCCGTCCAGCTCGCGGTAAAGCATCATGCGCTCCGTGGCACCCGGCACGTAAGTTTCGGGGAAATAGGCATGGAGGTCGCACTCCACCGTGCAATCGTCCACGAAGAACTCCCCACTGAGCGTGCCGGCCTGCTTGATTTCGTCGGCATAGAGTTCGGCAAACTCATCGTTCTTCAGTTCCGCCACGGCCTCGGCCAGCACTTTCTGGTACGTTTCGTAACCCAAGTCGGCCACAAATCCGCTCTGCTCCGCGCCGAGCAGGTTGCCCGCCCCACGGATGTCGAGGTCCTGCATGGCGATGTGGATGCCCGACCCGAGGTCGGAAAAGTTTTCGATGGCCTGCAACCTGCGGCGGGACTCGTCGGGCAGGAGGGCAAGGGGCGGTGCGAGTCGATGATGATGGTGTTGGCATTGGGTATGTCGATGCCGTTTTCCACGATGGTCGTGGAAATGAGCACGTCGTAGTCGTAATTGACAAAGCCCATGATCACTTTCTCCAACTCGTCTGGCGGCATCTGCCCATGGCCGATGGCGACGCGGGCATCGGGCACGTGTTTCTTGACCAGGGCCGCAAGGTTGGGCAGGGCCGCCACACGATTGGTCACGATGTACACCTGTCCGTTGCGGCTCATTTCAAAGTTCACCGCCTCGGCAATCACCTCGTGGCTGAAGGTATGTATTTCGGTCTGGATGGGGCGGCGGTTGGGCGGCGGGGTCTGGATGACGCTGAAGTCGCGTGCCCCCATGAGCGAAAACTGGAGGGTGCGCGGGATGGGCGTGGCCGACATCGTGAGGGTGTCGACATTGACCTTCAGCTGGCGGAGTTTTTCCTTCACGGCCACGCCGAATTTCTGTTCCTCGTCGATGATGAGCAGCCCCAAGTCGTGCCATTTCACATTCTTGCCAATCAGTTTGTGCGTGCCGACAAGGATGTCGATTTTCCCCTCCGCCAGGTCCTTGAGCACGGCTTTGGTCTGTGCCGCAGTGCGTGCCCGGCTCAGGTAGTCCACCCTGGCGGGGAAATCCTTGAGGCGCGAGGCGAAAGTCTTGTAGTGTTGCAATGCCAGCACGGTGGTGGGCACCAGCACGGCCACCTGCTTGCTGTCGGCAGCGGCTTTCATGGCGGCCCTGACGGCTATTTCGGTTTTGCCGAACCCCACATCGCCACACACCAGGCGGTCCATGGGGCGGGAACTCTCCATGTCGGCCTTCACTTCCTGTGTCACTCGCAGCTGGTCCGGGGTGTCCTCATAGGCAAAGCCGGCCTCCAGCTCGTGCTGCATGAACGAGTCGGCACTGAAGGCATAGCCTTTCTCCTCCTTGCGGAGGGAGTAGAGGCGGATGAGGTCGCGGGCGATGTCCTTTATCTTCTTCTTGGTACGCTCCTTGAGCTTCTCCCACGCCCCCGTGCCCAGAGTGCTCATGCGCGGCGGCTCGCCCTCGCGGCCTTTGTACTTCGACACTTTGTGGAGCGAATGGATGGACACGTAGACGGCATCGTCGTTCTTGTACGTGAGTTTGATCATCTCCTGCAGCTCGCCGTCGGCTGCCGGCATCCGGACCAGCCCCGCGAAGCGACCCACGCCGTAGTCGATGTGGACCACGAAGTCGCCGGGTTCGAACTGCATGAGTTCCTTGAGGGTCAGCGCCATCTTGGCGTCGCGTGCGTGGTCGGTCTTGAGGTTGTACTTGTGGAAACGGTCGAAAATCTGGTGGTCGGTCAGCCAGCATTGGCGCAGGGTGTGGTCCACAAATCCCTCGTGCAGGGTGCGCTCCACGGGCTGGAAGGACGTGCCCTTTCCGGTCTCCTCGAAAATGTGCTGCAGGCGTTCGGTCTGCTTCGGACTGTCGGCCAATATATATAAGGTGTAGCCGTCGGCCTTGAACTGTGCGAGGTCGGTTTCGAGCAGGGTGAAGTTTTTGTGATATAAGGGCTGGGGCGAAGCCGAAAAGTGGAGCACGGCATCGGCCTTGTCGGGCCGGGCGGGGCCGAAGGCAATCCGCTGCTTGCCGGCCACTCCCCTGAGAAACGTGGAGGCGGTGATGAGCTGCAGTTCCCGCTCCAGCTGCGCGCGCCGCTCGGCTTCTTCCATCTCGCTCTGGGCCTCGCTGGCCAAAGCGGCCTGCCTGACGAAGCCTTCGGAGTAGATGCGGTCGATGGCGTCGGCCACAAACGTGAGGTCGGCCGACACCACCACGGTATCTGCAGGCAGGTAGTCGGTGAAAGGCACCTGGCCGTCCTGCGGGCGTGCCGCCTGGGTATCGGGCACGATGCGCGCCTCCTTTTTCCGCTCGCGCGAGAGCTGGGTCTGCACCTCAAACAGCCGGATGGAGTCTATCTCGTCGCCGAAGAAGTCTATGCGCAGGGGATATTCCGAGGCGTAGGAAAACACGTCGAGGATGGAGCCGCGCAAGGCGAACTCGCCCGGCTCGTAGACGTAGTCCTTGCGGTGGAAGCCAAGTTCGAGCAAGCGTTTGGTGAGGTCGGTGAGGTCGTGGCTGTCGCCTTCGGAAAGGGTGATGCTGCTGTCGGTGAAAGCCTGGCAGGGTGCCACGCGACGCGCCACGGCATCGGGATAGGTCACCACGAACAGGCTGTCGGCCTCGGCTCCGGAAGCCGCCGCGCAGCGGGCCGACAACCGCCCCAGCACTTCGGTGCGCAGGATTTCGTTGGCGGCATCGCGCTGGGCGTATTTCACGGCACGGCGATAGGCGGAGGGATAGAAAAGTACCTGATCGTCGGGCAGCATACGGGTGAGGTCGTGATAGAAGTAACCGGCCCGTTCTTCATCCTCCAGCACGACGAGGCAGGTGCGGCCCTGCCGGCCCATACGCAAGGACCAGGCGGCCAGGACCACGGCGGGGGCGGAAGCGTGCAAGCCTTCCATATAAATGGTGTGGGCGGAGGGTTCGGCTGTCAACTTACACAAAGCCGAAACCTGAGGATGGCGGGCGTACGGCTGGAGTAGTTCGGGAAGAAGCATGGAATGGGGAATGATAAGGGGAAAAGGGGATGCGGTGGTGAGAGGGACGGGAGCCGGCATCAGGGCTTGGAGTGCTCCAAACGTGCCATGGCCTCGGCAGCACAGGCGTAGCCTTCTTCATAAAGTGCGGTGAGTTTGCCGACATTGCTCTCCAACCGCCCCACTTCCAAGGGCCGCTTGGGGCGGATGGCGAGTATGCGGCCTTCGTCCTCGAGGCGTTCCACCAGTTCAAGCTGGCGGTTGTAGCAGGCATGGCGCTTGCTGAGCACCAGACGGAGGCGGGGAAAACGGCGGTAGATGTAAGGCGGGTTCTTGATGTCGCGTCCCGTGTCGCGGTAGCCCCGGTTGCGGGTGAGCACCACCACGTTGAAAGGATGCCCCATGTCGATGGAGCGCTCCAGGGGGATGGAGTCAACAATGCCGCCGTCGAGCATCGGCTTGTGGTCCACCCACACGACGGGGCAGACGTAAGGCAGGGAGGAGGAGGCTTTGGCTATCTGTATGAGGCGGCTTTCGCTGCTGCGCTCGGAAAGGTATTCGGCCTTGCCCGTGAGGCAGTTGGTCACGGCCATCTCGAAAATCATGGGGTTGGCGAAACAAGCGGCATAGTCGAAGGGCAACAGTTCATGGGGCAACTTGTCGTAAAGAAATTCGCGGTCCAAGATGCTGTGCTGCGTCCAGAGGTATTTCATGCCGATATAGCGGTATTTCTCAAGCAGGTCGATGTTCGACTTCTTGGCCCGGCCACGCTGCCGGCTCATGTAGGAAAGCCCGTTGCACGCCCCGGCGGAAACACTGGCACAATAGGGGAAAGTGATGTTGTTGTCCAAGAAAAAGTCGAGCACACCCGAAGTGAACACGCCGCGCATACCTCCACCTTCCAGCACCAAACCAGCCTCATGCCGACGGAAGGCTGAAACAAGGCCGCTCTGCAAAACATTGATCGCCATATAGGAAAAGCAGTTCAGTTTGTTGATAACAAATTCAGTAGTCCGGCAACTGAAAATCCAAGGCTGCAAACGGCAGGTATCGCCGCCGGGAAAACGGTCGGGAAAGCCCTGCCAAAAATGCCGGCAGCCTTTCTCTCACTCCTCTGGAAAATCACTGAAACCTATGGGCTTAATTCCACAAAACTCCTTGCCGGAACTAAAATACAGGGCAAAATTAGAAGTTTACCGAATTTAATATGTACTTTTGCTGCAAAAGTTGACCCGGAGTGAGCGGATTTGGGCTTTTACCGGCCTTTGCCGCCTGTTACTCCTCCAAAAATCCCCTATTATGTTATTCTCACAGCAAACATACGTGGAACGCCGTCGCAAGCTGCGCGAGCTCGTGGGCAAAGGACTGATTTTGCTGTTCGGCAACAATGATTGCCCCAACAATTATCCGGCCAATACGTACAAGTTCAGGCAGGACAGTTCGTTTCTCTATTTCTTCGGACACAAACGCGACGGCCTGGTGGGCGTAATCGACGCTGACACCGGAAAAGAACTACTCATCGGCAACGAAATCGACATCGACGATATCGTGTGGTACGGCTCGGTACACTCCGTGCGCGACATGGCAGCAGAATGCGGCGTTTCCGAGGCGCGCCCCTTGGCGGCCCTGGCGGACATCGTCAGCCAGGCGGTGAAAGCCGGCCGACAAGTGCATTTCCTGCCGCCTTACCGCCACGACATCCAGATACAAATCATGGACTTGCTCGGCATCCACCCTTCCAAGCAGCGCGAAGCGGCCTCACTCGCACTCATCAAGGCCGTGGTGAAGCTCCGCTCCATCAAGACGGAGGAGGAAATCGCCGAACTGGAACGGGCATCGGCCATAGGCTACCGTATGCACACCACAGCCATGCGGCTGGCGCGTCCGGGCGTTACGGAACAATATATAGGTGGCGTGCTCGACGGCATAGCCGCCAGCTACGGCGCACAGGTATCGTTCCCCAGCATCGTGTCGATGCACGGCGAAATCCTTCACGGCTATCCCTCGCCCCGACCCTTGGAGGCAGGCCGCCTGCTGCTCGTTGATGCCGGCGCGGAAACGAACGAACATTATTGTTCCGACCACACGCGCACCACCCCCATAGACGGTCATTTCACGAACCGCCAGAAGGACATATATAATATAGTAGTGGAATGCCACGATCTGGCTCTCACCCACGCCCGTCCGGGAGTTCGCTGGTGGGATGTCCACATGGCGGTGTGCGCACTCATGACCGATCGCCTGAAAGAGCTGGGCCTGATGCGCGGCGATACCGAGGAGGCCGTACATGCCGGGGCGCACGCCCTCTTCTTGCCCCACGGCCTCGGCCACATGATGGGTATGGACGTTCACGACATGGAGGGGCTCGGCCAAATCTACGTGGGCTATGACGACGAAACACGGCCTTCCTCACAATTCGGCACGGCCTCGCTCCGATTTGGCCGCCGGCTAGAAACGGGCCACGTGGTGACGGACGAACCGGGCATCTATTTCATCCCGGACCTCATCGACCTGTGGCGGAAAGAGGGTACGAACGCCCAATTCCTCAACTTCGACAAAATCGACGAGTACCGCGATTTCGGAGGCGTGCGCATCGAGGACGACGTACTCATCACGCCCGACGGTTGCCGCTTCCTCGGAAAAGAACGCATCCCCTACCATGTGGAAGAGGTGGAACAGTTCCTCCGGGAGCACGCCGAAGACAATCCGGTCATCTACTAAAACCTACTAATAACCCATAACAAACCTAATCACAAAGACATGAAGAAAATGCTCCTCATGGCACTCGCAGCCTGCACGCTGGTGCCAGGAACAATGGCAGCAAAGAAAAAAACAACTGCCCCCAAGGACACGGTAATCTTCACCGTGGTGAAAGAGAACCCCATCACCTCCATCAAGGACCAGAACCAGAGCGGCACTTGCTGGGCCTATTCTTCGCTGGGCTTCTTCGAGGCTGAACTGCTCCGTATGGGCAAAGGCACACACGACCTTTGCGAGTCATTCCTCGTGTACAACACTTACATGGACCGCGCCGACAAGGCTGTGCGTACGCACGGCGATGTGAGCTTCTCACAGGGTGGTTCGTTCTACGATGCCGTTTATTGCCTGAAGCACTACGGTATCGTTCCGGAGAATGCGATGCCGGCTCCCGGTACGCTCTACGGCGATTCGCTCTTCAACTTCAACCAGCTCGATGCCGTGACTTCTGCCTACGTTTCGGCATTGGCCAAAGGCAAGCAGCACAAGATTTCGCTCACGTGGAAGAACGATTTGTCCAACATCTACAAGAATTACTTCGGCGAACTGCCCAAGGAGGTGAAGGCCGCCAACGGCAAGACCTATACGCCGCAGGCTTATGCCAAAGACTACCTGGGCCTCAACCCGGACGACTACGTTTCGCTCACCTCCTACACGCACCATCCTTTCTACTCCAAGTTCATCCTGGAAATTCAGGACAACTGGCGTTGGGCCGAGAGCTACAACTTGCCGCTCGACGAGTTCATGCGCGTGATGGACAGTGCCGTGAAGAACGGCTACTCTTTCGCCTGGGGTGCCGACGTAACGGAAGAATATTTCGGCCGTCGCAACGGCAAGGACTACGCTTACGTGCCCAAGAACCTGAAAGTGCGCGACCTGACCGGCAGTGACGCCGCACGCTGGGGCGGAACCATCGACGGAAACCACCGACGACCACGGCATGGTGGTTTACGGTCTGGCCAAAGACAACAAGGGAACGGAATACTTCATGGTGAAGAACTCTTGGGGCGACTACGGCAAGTATCATGGTATGTTCTATGCCTCGAAGGCTTACGTGGCATACAAGACCATGAACATCCTCATCCACAAGAGTGCCATCCCTGCCGACATTGCCAAGAAGCTGGGGCTTTAACCTACCGAACCGTTCTACGAAACCAATCTGAAAGGTGTCACAAAGGGAAAAAGGCCGCAGCCTTGTTTCGCCTGACACCGCAAAACATGGACGTAGCCTTGGGAAAGCGATTAAAACCCGCTCTTCCAAGGCTACTTTTTCTTTGTCTTTTTTACATTTTCCTCCTTTGAACCACTCGGTTCCCGGCTTCCGAACCAACACCTCCGGTCCATGCAACTGCTCACCCCCGTCGAACTTCCCCCCACCGCCATCCGGCTCACGCCCCGGTCCGTTGTCATGTGCGTCGGCTCCTGTTTTGCCGACCACATGGGCGAACGTCTGCGGCAAAGCCTGCCGCCGCAAGCCGTATGCGTCAATCCCTCCGGCGTGCTCTACAACCCCGTCAGTCTGAGCCTTTCGCTCGACGCATGGATGCAGCCCTGCCCCACACAGCCCGAAGAAGGGATGTTCCAAGCTGGCGACCGCCGGTTCCGCCACTGGCTTTACTCCACCCACTTCGAGGCCGCCACGCCCGAGCAGCTGCGCACCGTCATCGCAGCAGCCCACCACCAGGCCCACAGCCACCTGCTGCGTTCCCAAGTCCTGTTTGTCACGTTCAGCACCAACCACGTTTTTTTCCTGCAATGCCCCGACGGCAGCGAACTGCCCGTGGCCAACTGCCACAAGATGCCGGCGCGGCTTTTCAGCGAGCGAGTGGTTTCCGGGCAAGCGATGCTGGAGCGTTGGCAACACACCCTGAAGCAGCTTCACGCCCTTTGTCCGCAGCTACGCGTGGTCTTCACCCTCAGCCCCTACCGTTACGCCAAACACGGGTTCCACGAGAGCGCACTCTCCAAGGCCCGGTTGTTACTGCTCATCGACGCTTTGCAGCAGACCCACCCTTTCGTGGAATACTTCCCCGCCTACGAAATCATCCTCGACGAGTTGCGCGACTACCGTTTCTTTGCGTCAGATATGCTCCACCCCTCGGAGCAAGCCATTGACTACGTATGGGAACGCTTCCGCACACACTATTTCACCCCCGCGCTTTCGGAGTTTGCCCATGAACAGGCGCAGCTCCTGCGCGATGAAAGCCACCGTCCCCTCCATCCCGAAAGCGAAGCCTACCGCCAGTTCCTGCTCCGATGCAAGGAACGGCGGCAAGCGTTCGAGGAGAAATGGGGACTTCATTCTGAAAATCATTCAACAAACTCCCAATAAGGAAATTTGCCATGCACTATTCTATCGAGAACATTGCAGCCCTGACCGGTGCCCGCAGGTATGGCAACCGGAATGCCAGCATCGACTGGCTGCTGACCGACAGCCGTTCATTGGCCTTTGCCGAAACAACCCTCTTCTTCGCCCTGCGCACCAAAGTGGGCGACGGCCACCGCTACATCCCCGACCTCTACCGCCGGGGCGTTCGCAACTTCGTGGTGGGCACCGTGCCTGCCGACTGGCAGACCGCCTATCCCGAAGCCAACTTCCTGCTCGTGGTCAGTCCGCTCAAGGCCCTGCAAAGGCTGGCCGAGCGTCATCGCGAGGAATTTGCCGTGCCCGTCATCGGAGTCACCGGCTCCAACGGCAAGACCGTGGTGAAGGAATGGCTCTACCAGCTCCTTTCGCCCTCGCTCCACGTGACACGTTCGCCCCGTTCGTACAATTCGCAAGTGGGCGTGCCGCTGAGCGTCTGGCAGCTCGACGAGCACAGCCAGGTGGGCATTTTTGAAGCCGGCATCTCCCAGCCCGACGAGATGCAAGCACTGCGCGCCATCATACAGCCCACCATCGGCGTGATGACCAACCTCGGGCCGGCCCATCAGGAGAACTTCGCCACGCCCGAGGAGAAGTGCTACGAAAAGCTCAGCCTCTTCCAGGATGCCGACGTGGTGGTGTACTGTGCCGACGACCAGCTCGTGGCCGACAGCCCCGCCCTCGCCCATTTCAAGGGAAAGCCCCTGGCCTGGTCGCAGACCGACAGCAACTGTCCCCTCTTCGTCAGCCAGCGGCAGAAGGAGGAGAACGGCACCACCCTGACCTACACCTACGCCAAGCAGACGGCCTCGCTCCTCGTCCCCTTCACCGACGACGCATCGGTGAGGAACTGCATCCACTGTCTGGCCGTGTGCCTCTACCTCGGCCTGCAGCCTGAAGAGATAGCCCGCCGCATGCAACGCCTCGAACCCGTGGCCATGCGCCTCGAAGTGCTGCAAGGCGTAAGGCAGTGTACCATCATCAACGACACGTACAATTCCGACGTAGCTTCGCTGGACATCGCCCTGGACTTCCTCAACCGCCGTCCGGAGCAGGAGGACAAACCCAAGACCGTCATCCTCTCCGACATCCTCCAGACCGGCGTGCCCGCTGCCGAGCTTTACGCCAAAGTCAACGAGATGCTGGAACACCGCCACGTGGACCGGCTCATCGGCGTGGGCAAAGACATCTCCGCCGCCCACTCGGCCTTTACCATGCAAAAGGACTTCTTCGCCACCACCGAAGAGCTCATCCAGAGCGGCCTCGTCGACCGCCTGCAAGAGGCGATGGTACTGGTGAAGGGGGCACGCCAATTCGGCTTTGAACAAATAACCGCCGCCCTCTCGCTGCGGGTTCACGAAACCACATTGCAGGTCAACCTGCAGGCCCTGACGGAAAACCTGAACTTCTACCGTTCGTTCCTTTCGCCGGGAACGAAAATCACCTGCATGGTCAAGGCTTCGGCCTATGGTGCCGGCTCGGTGGAAATAGCCAAGACGCTGCAAGACCGGGGCGTGGACTACCTCGCCGTGGCCGTGGCCGACGAAGGGGCGGAGCTGCGCCGCGCCGGCATCACCACGGGCATCATGGTAATGAACCCCGAAATGACGGCCTTCCACACCCTCTTTGAATACGACCTGGAGCCGGAAGTGTACAGCTTCAAACTGCTCGACGCCCTCATCCGCGCTGCCGAAAAGGAGGGCATACAGGGCTACCCCGTCCACCTGAAACTGGACACCGGCATGCACCGCCTGGGGTTTGACCCGCTCACGGACGTGCCCGTACTCATCGACCGCCTGCACCACCAGACGGCGGTAGTGCCGCGCTCGGTGTTCTCGCATTTCGTAGGTTCTGATTCGCCGGACTTCGACGCATTCTCCGACCGCCAGTTCCGGCTTTTCGACGAAGCATCGCGCACGTTGCAGGCCGCATTCCCCGACAAAATTCTGCGCCACATCTGCAACAGCGCGGGCATTGAGCGTTTCCCCGAACGCCACCTCGACATGGTGCGCCTGGGCCTGGGCCTCTACGGCATCGACCCCATCGACAACCGGCGGTTGCACAACGTCACTTCCCTGCACAGCACCATTCTCCAGATACGCCGCGTGCCGAAGGGCGACAGCGTGGGCTACTCGCGCCGCACGGTGGTGGAGCGCGACTCGCTCATAGCCGCCGTGCCCATAGGCTACGCCGACGGTCTCAACCGTCACCTCGGCAACCGCAAGGGCTACTGTCTGGTCAACGGGAAGCAGGCTCCCTACATGGGAAACATCTGCATGGATGTCTGCATGATAGACGTGACGGACATAGACTGCGCCGAAGGCGACACGGTGGAAATATTCGGCTACGAGCTGCCCGTGACGGTGCTCTCCGACCTACTCGGCACCATCCCCTACGAAGTGCTCACCTCCGTCAGCAACCGCGTGAAACGGGTTTACTTCCAATAGTCACCCCGCAAACCTCTTTCAAAGAGCCGACTGTGCAAATCCGCATGGCCGGCTCTTTATATATATAATTTTAGTTTCGCAAGTTGCGAAACTTATCGGTTATTAGGTTAGGGTCGCTTCGCTCTCTGGGTTATGAGGTTATAAAGTTACCCTCGGAATATCGTCTTTTCTGATATGCAAAACTTCTAACAGTAACTTTATAACCTCATGACCTTATTCCTCATAACTTTTACACCCCGCGAAACTTGTATATATAATAGGTATAGGCAACACCACCGCCCGATTGCCCACAAAGTGAAGAAATCTCCCTGGCTGCAAACCGCCCGGAAGCGTGAAAATGAGCCGACAAAAGGCAGTGCCGACACTGTAGGCGGAATGGCGACAAAAAGTCCAGGACTATTTTTTTCTAATCCAGGACTTGTAAAAAATAGTCCGGGACTTGTAAAACACAAGTCAAGGACTTGTCGAAACAGCCCCACGAGATCACATTTTAAACCATCCCTTCTCCCTCAACTTCTCCTCCCCTGCAACCCTCAAAGGCCGTCCATTGCCGGCCACCCCAGCATTTCAACGATAAAACCACACGAAAGCGTAAACGAATTTCCTCCAAAAAGTTAAAAAAACGGATATTATTTCTCTGTAACCACACCTTGCCGTAAATTTGCAAGGCATTATTTGCAAAGATATATGAACCTGACAGTCGACATAGGCAATTCCTCGGCCAAAGCGGCCCTCTTCGACCGCGATGTGATGCAGCTGCGCGTGCAGCTCGGAACAGACCCGGCCGCCGAGCTGATGCAACTGGCCTCGACCCACAAGGTGGAAGCCTGCGCCTTGGCTGTGGTGGGAGAAATGCCACCGGGGCTCCCCGAAGCCTTGCGCGGAGCCGTGCCCTTCGTGCTGCAAGTGGACGGACAAACCCCCACGCCGCTTGTATGCGACTACCTGTCGCCCCGAACGCTGGGTGCCGACCGGCTGGCCGCAGCAGTGGGAGCTGCCGCCCTGAAGCCCGGGCGCGACCTGCTGGTGGCCGATGTGGGCACCTGCATCACCTACGACTTTGTCAGTGCCGACGGCCACTATCTGGGCGGCAACATATCGCCCGGCGTGGGCATGCGCCTCCGCGCCCTCCACGAACAGACGGCCCGGCTCCCCCTGGTGGCCTCACAGACCGCCATACCCGGCCCCCCGACCATAGGCCGAACCACCGAAACGGCCATGCTGGCCGGCGTGTGGCAGGGCATACAATACGAAATAGACGGATACATCAGCCGCTTCCGCGCCGCACACCCGCAAGGGGCCGTGTTCATCACCGGAGGCAACGGACGGCGGTTCGCCTCCGACCCCGGGGTGATTTGCCACCACGCACTCGTGGAAACAGGGCTGAACCGTATTCTCCAACATCACTTTTCACCGAGCCACCCCGCGTAGCCCGGTTTTTCCCATTCTCAACAAAAACGATGGACAACCTTTCCAGATTATGCTGTGCAACGATGCTGGCCCTCACAGCCGCCATGCCCGCACAGGCCCAGACCAACGGCAGCAACTCTCCCTACTCACGCTACGGCTACGGATTGCTCGCCGAGGGCGGCAACGCATTCAACAAAGGCATGGCCGGCACGGCATACGGCATGAAGAACGGCACGGAACTCAACACGCTCAACCCGGCCTCGTATGCGGCCATCGATTCCCTGTCCTTCCTGTTCGACTTCGGCCTTTCGCTGCAAAATGCCAACATCGGCACGGCAGGGGTGAAGACCAACGCCAAAAACACCGCCGTTGACTACATCACGGCAGGATTCCGCGTGGCCCCGAGGCTGGGTATGTCGGTCGGAATCATCCCTTTCAGCACCATTGGCTACAACACCACGTCGGAAAAGCCCATCTCCTCCGGCCACGACGAGATAACCCAAACCACCACCTTCTCGGGCGACGGCGGACTGCATGAGGCTTACGCCGGCATCGGCTGGGCTCCCTGCCGCTCGCTGGCAGTGGGCATCAACGCGGGCTACCTGTGGGGAGAACTGACGCACAAAGTGCTGATGAGCTTCGACAACGCCAACGTGTACTCCTCACGGCAGGTGTATGCCGCCGACATACGCACCTACAAACTCGGCGCAGGACTGCAATACGACTATACGATTGACAAAAAGAACCAGCTGACGCTCGGACTGGTGTACAACCTGGGGCACGACGTGAACCGCACGGCCTCGTACTACAACCAGAAGATAGAGTCAAACGCCACCATCGCCAGCGGCGATACGCTCCGTGCCGAAAACGCCTTTGCACTGCCCCACACCTTCGGCGTGGGTCTCACTTGGACGTTCAAGAACTCGCTGCGCGTAGGCCTGGACTATACGTTCCAGAAATGGGGCAGCGTGAAATACCCCTCGGTTTACTCCACCCCCAACGGACAGGTTTACGCCGCCGCCAAAGGCAACTTCACCGACCGTCACAAGGTGAGCCTGGGCATGGAGTACGCTCCGGACCCGCAATCGCTGAAATGGAGCAACCGCGTGCGCTACCGCCTGGGCATTTCCTACTCCACTCCTTATATAAAGGTGGACGGCAACGACGGCCCGCACGATTTCCTGGCCAGCATGGGCATCGGACTGCCCATCACCAACTTCCACAACAACCGCTCGTTCATCAACTTCTCGGCACAATACGAAAGGGTGAAACCCAAACTCGCCGGCATGGTGACCGAAAACTATTTCCGCTTCTGCATCGGCCTGTCGTTCAACGAACGCTGGTTCATGAAGTGGAAAGCCGAATAAACGGCGCGCCAACCTCACTACCACCCCACAGCACCCTACCCCATGCGCAAACTTCTGCACCTGCTTCTGGCTGCCTCCCTCTCCGGGGGGCTGGCTTCGGTGACCGCCTCGTGCGGCAACGAGGCACCACCCATGGGAGGCGCGGTGAACAACCGCGACTCGCTGCCCGTGATGGTGACACACGGCGTGAGCAAACTGATTTCCGACTCCGGCTTCATCCGCTACAAGATGATCGCCGAAGAATGGCGGGTCTACGACAAAACCAACCCGCCACGGTGGGAATTTCCACAAGGTATCTTCATCGAACGCTACGACGACAAGTTCAAGGTGAACCTCTACATCACCGCCGACTCGGCCTGGCTATACGACCAGAACCTCTGGAAACTACACGGCCACATCGTGCTGCACGACAAGGAGGCGCAGTCAAAACTGATAACGGAAGAGCTGTTCTGGAATATGCGCACGGGCGAACTGGCATCGGACGTGTACACCCGCATCACCGAACCGGAACAGGGAATCGAGGGCAACTGGTTCCGCGCTACACTGCGCAACGGACGACCCACACAGTACCACGTCAGACAGTCGAAAGGCTTCATGCCCATGAACAAATCGCTGACCGAAAGCCCGGCACCGGCACCACAACCCGCCGATACCGTCGCCACCGACACCGTGCCCCGACGCGAAGGGCCTGCCAAGCGGCCCAAAAGACCGTAGCCCAATAGAAAACAACCGTTTTTTGCATTGAAAACAGCTGGTTTCGGAAAAAATCCCTACTTTTGCGCGTCATATCCACCACTGCAATAAAATCATAAAAAAACAATAATAAATTCAAATGGCAGCATTACAAACCATCCGAAGCAAAGGTGCCCTCTTGGTGGGCGTGCTGGGCTTGGCCCTCTTTGCCTTCATTGCCGAAGAATTCTTCAGGTCCATCGAAACCACTTCAGCCATGGACCGGAGCCAAGTAGGCAAAGTTTTCGGAGAGAAACTCTCCATCCAGGATTTCCAAACCATGGTCGAGGAACAAAGCGAAGTGACCAGACTGCAAATGAGACTGCAAGGACAGGAGGGCAACCTCACCGACCAGCAGACGGAGCAAATCCGTGAGCAGGTTTGGCAAATGTACGTGCAGAACCAGATGGTCAAGCACGAGTGCGACAAGCTGGGTCTCTTCGTTACCGACGGCGAGGTGCAGGAGGCTCTCCGGCTGGGCACCGCACAAAGCCTGCAACTCATGGCCGGCATCTTCGGCAACCAGCAGACGGGACGCTTTGACCTGGCTCAACTCCAGGCTTTCCTCAAAGACTACAACAAAACCATCCAACAGGCACAACAGGCCCAGAACGGGGAAGCCGTGGAACAGCTGCAGATGATCAAAAAGCTGTGGGACCACACCGAAAAGCAACTCCGCGACGAACTGCTCTCCAACAAATACAACATGCTCTTCGCCATGGGATTCGTGTCGAACCCCATCGCCGCACAAGCCAACTTCGACGCACGCAACAACGTGAAGACGGCCGAAGTGGCAGCACTGCCCTACAGCACCATCGCCGACAAGGACGTGCAGGTGAGCGACGAAGACCTGAAAGCCGTATATGACCAGTACAAAGAGCAGTTCTTCTCGCCCGTACCCACCCGCGACATCAAGCTGATCGACGTGAACGTGATGGCCAGTGCCGCCGACCGCGCCGACCTAATGAAGAAGGTACAGGGCTTCGAAGCTCAGCTCCGACAGACCGACAACGTGGCCGACGTGGTGCGCACCTCCAACTCGGAAGTGCTCTACACGAACCTGCCCATGAGCAAGATGGCCTTCCGCACCATGCCGGACGTGGCCGCCAACCTCGACTCAATGGCCGTAGGCTCCGTAAAGGCTACTTACTACAACGCACAGGACAACACCATCAACACCCTGAAACTCATCGGCAAGCAGGAAGCTCCCGACTCTATCCTTTACCGTCAGATCGTGGCAACAGCTGCCACGCCGGAAGCCCGCAAGGCACAGGCTGACTCTATCCTCAACGCTCTGAACGGAGGTGCCGCCTTCGCCGACCTGGCCAAGAAGTACGGACAACGCTCTGACTCTGTATGGATTTCCTCCAACCAGTACGAACAGTTCGGCATGCCCGACGAAAGCGCTGACTACCTGACCGCACTCTTCGGCGTGGCTTCCAACAGCTCACGCGTCATCTCCAACGAACAGGGTGCCGTGGTGGTACAGGTGCTCGACCGCCGCAAAATGGTGACGAAGTACAACGTGGCCGTCGTGAAGTGTACGCTGAACTTCTCCAAGAAGACCTACGAAGACGAACTCAGCAAGATCAACCGCTTCCTGGCCCAGAACAAGGACGTGGCTTCCATCGAGAAGAACGCCGCCAAGAACGGCTATATGCTGATTGACCTGCCGGGATATAGCCCCATGCAGAACATGATACCGGCCCGCATCGGCGGCAACCAGTCGAAGGACTGCGCACGCTGGATATTCGACGAGGCAAAAGCGGGTGACGTTTCCCGACTCTACGAGTGCGGACGCGCCAACGACCACCTGTTGCTGGTTTGCGTGAAGGCTGTGAACGACAAGGGTTACCTGCCCTGGGACAACCCCACCGTGAAAGAGTACCTCACCACCGTGGTGAAGCAGAACAAGAAGGCCGAGAAAGCTCTCGCCGCCGCCAAGAACGCCAAGACGATCGCCGACCTGCAGAAGTGCAAAGGCTGCGTGACGGATACGCTCTCCAACCAGAGCCTCGCCGCCTTCCCCATGGTGAAAGGCGTGAACATGCCCGAACCCAAGCTGGCCGGTGCCATCGCCAAGACAGCAGTGGGCAAGTACTCGTCGCTCGTTCAGGGTGCCGCCGCCATCTACCTCGTGAAGGTGACCGGACAATCAAAGAACGGCAACAAGTTTGACGCAGCCACCGAAATGGCACAGTACGCCCAGACTATCGGACAACGAGCCTACCAGTCGGTATTCAACTACATGATTACGCACGAGTCCGGCATGATGGACCACCGCTATCAATTCTAACCCGTTCCGCTCCGCAGCGGACGGACGAAACAGAACCTCTATCCCCTTCGCGAGGCGACCTTCACGCAAGGCCGCCTCGCTCGTTTTTATTCGCCCTGACTACCTCCCGCACGGCACCGGCACCTCCCCTCTCGCCACACGCGCGGACCGCCTGAAGCAAGGTGAAAATGCTTCAAAATAATCCAACTAATTGTTTACAATTCCATAAAAAATGTCACCACTCAACCCTGATTTTTTACCGCTTAAACCAAGAAAATCACCACTTAAACAGCCGAGAGTAGCAAAATCGGAAAAAGTGAATAAAAAAGAATGTACTTTTGCGTCAGAAAGTTTGAAAAATCCTAAAAGGATAGTCACCCTATGACAGCTACCAAAGGCCTCACCGCATTTGTCGTCGACGACAATCCGACAGCCCTTGAAACCCTGGCCAACGATTTGAGAAATTCACCAGAGTTTGCGGCTGTATTCACTTACAGCAACTATGCAGATGCCACGCTGCCCATGCTGGAAGAACAGCCGGACGTACTGTTCATGGATGTGGAGGTGCCCGGAAAATCAGGACTTGACTTCCTGCAATCCATCTGCCCGAGGATTAACTTCAACTTCAAGGTGGTGTTCTACTCCGGCTACGCCAATTACATGATTGATGCCATCCGCCAGTCAGCCTTTGACTTCCTGCTCAAACCTTACAAGCAGAGCGAACTCCGCACCATCATCGAACGGCTCAAAACGGCCATCCAGAACTCCGTACGCCAGTTGCCGGGCAACGATGTCCTGCCGCGCAAGTTGGCCATGCAGACCGTGAGCGAACTCTTGCTCATCACCATCGAACAAGTGCTGATGTTCAACTACGTCAGCGAAACCCGCTCCTGGCAACTCATGCTCACCGACAACAACACGCACACCCTGAAGAAAGGCATCTCGGCCTCCGACCTGCTGGCACTGGCACCCAATCTGGCACGCATCAGCAATACGTGCATCATCAACCTCACGTATCTCAGTGCCATCGAGAACAACACGCAGAAATGCAGGTTCGCTCCGCCGTTCGACAACCTGAGGGTTGTGGCCTCACGACGCTACTTCTCCAAACTGAAAGAGAAATTTGAATTACTTTGACGCAGTTTGCCTCACAAAGCTTCGTTACTATAGAGACTAATAAAAACATTAAGGCAGAAGTGCCTGCCTTTTTTCACGGCTCCGGACACAGTTCGCACACCTCGCTTCAAGTTCCTAACCTTCCAGTGCAGTGTCCGGAGCCTTTTGTGCCCTTTTTGCCGCAATTTATGACGACAAGGTACGTTAACAGAAAAAATATACTACCTTTGTCGGGCCGGTATGGTTAACTCCCGGCACGCCTTAACGCTAACCCGGAAAAACATTTTTCCTTTATGAAGAAACGATTTATCTGTGCAAGCCTCCTGCTTGCCGCATGGGGAGCCGCCAAAGCACCGGCTCAAATCAGCCTCGTCAATCCCATACCCCAACAAGTGAACCTACAAAACGGCAACCTGCTGGACGCACCGAAAACCTGGGTCGTCAAAGCTGATGCCGCACGCCTCAACGGCTTTGCCGTCAAAGCACTGCAACAAAGCGGCATTGCCACCGACAGCAAGGCGGCCTTCACCCTCACACTCGGCGTGAAGGGCGACAAGGC
>SFQP01000022.1 GCA_004562975.1 bacterium | reverse complement strand
TCGTTTTGATGCAATCATATCATTGAGATTATATTCATGCGGCAAAGGTAGAGGGATGAATGATTGTGTACAAGGCGGCATCGCGGATACGCTTACGTGGAATGTCAGTATCGGCGTTCATCATGCATGAAAAAGATATATGATTGAACACTCTAATCATTTATCGTTAAATAACTGATATTCAGCTGTAAACGTATGGGAAATGAATGATTAAACCTTTTGGGGGAGACTTCCGTCAAGAGGGGGATGCCCAGTTGGGCGGCCTTCTCGCGTTTGGAAGGTCCCATGGCCTCTCCCGCCAGTACGAACGAAGTTTTCTTGGAGATGCTTCCGGCCGTCTTGCCGCCGTGAGTTTCGATGATTTTCTTATAGTCTTCGCGCGAATGGTGCGTGAAAGTGCCGCTGATGACGATAGTCTGCCCCTGTAAAAGGGTAGAAGCGAGTTGGGTTTCGGCCACCTGCATCTGCAATCCGGCCTGCGCCAGCCGTTCCACGAAATGGCGGTTGTCGGCGTTGAGGAAAAAAGTCCGTACGCTCGAAGCGATCACCTGTCCCACGCCTTCTGCTTCTTGCAACTCATCGATGGAAGCCTGGGCCAAGGCTTCGATGGAGCGGAAATGACGGGCCAGGTTCTTTGCCACCACCTTCCCCACAAAGCGGATGCCCAAGGCGTAGAGTACGCGCTCAAAGGGCACTTGTTTGCTCTCCTCAATGGCGCGGATAACGTTTTCGGCAGAGCGGCGACGCGCTCCGTCCGGTCCGCAAAGGTCACTCAGTTTCAGCGAGTACAGGTCGGCGGCATCGCGTATCAGTCCGCGCTCAAAGTAAGCGTCCACCGTTTCCGGACCCAAAGTGTCAATGTTCATCGCGTCGCGACAGATAAAATGCTCTATCCGCCCCTTGAGCTGGGGCGGACACGCCGTATCATTAGGGCAGTAGTGTGCGGCTTCGCCCGGGTATTTCACCAACTCGGCACCGCATTCCGGACAGTGGGTGATAAAGGTAACAGGGCGGCCCGGTTCGTTCCGTTTACTGCGCGCTTCGAGATCCACGCCGACAATCTGAGGAATGATTTCGCCCGCCTTTTCCACCAACACGTGGTCGCCGATGTGCAGGTCCAGACGGCGGATGATGTCCTCGTTATGGAGCGAAGCGCGCCGCACCACGGTGCCGGCCAGCAGCACCGGCTCCATCTGCGCCACAGGCGTGACGGCTCCCGTGCGTCCCACTTGGAATGTCACGTCCAGCAGCGGCGTGCAGGCCCTTTCGGCCTGGAACTTGTAAGCGATGGCCCAGCGTGGTGTCTTCGCTGTGTAGCCCAGTCTCTCCTGCTGCTTCAGGTTGTTCACCTTCAGCACGATACCGTCGGTGGCCACGGGCAGTTCCCGCCTGTGTTCGTCCCAGTAGTCAATGTATTCAAAGATTTCGTCCACGCTGTGTGCCAGCCGGATATGCGAGGATATTTGGAAGCCCCACGAACGGGCTTCTTGCAGCCGGTCGTAGTGGGAGGGTGAAGCCAGCGTTTCGGTGGGCACATAATAGAAGTAGGCATCCAATCTGCGTTTGGCCACCACAGCTGAGTTCTTGCTTTTCAGCGTGCCCGAGGCAGCGTTGCGCGGATTGGCGAAGAGCTGTTCTTCGCGTGCCTCACGTTCGGCATTCAGCTTTTCGAAGCTCTGCCACGGCATCAGCACCTCCCCTCTGATTTCAAACTCCTCCGGACAGGGACATCCGGCCGGCAGGGTGAGCGGAATGGTTCGTATGGTCTTCACGTTCTCGGTCACGTCGTCGCCTTGCACGCCATCGCCGCGCGTCACGGCTCTCACCAGCCGGTGGTGCTCATAGATGAGCGAGATGCTCAGCCCGTCGAATTTCAGCTCGCAGCAAATCTCAAAAGGCTCACCGTCCAGCCCCTCGCGGACGCGGTTGAAGAAAGCCTCCACTTCGCCCCGTGAGTAGGTGTTGCCCAGCGAGAGCATGGGCCGTTGGTGGGCCACCTGCACGAAATCCTGGCTGATGTCGCTCCCCACCCGTACGCTGGGCGAGTTCGGGTCGGCCATTTCCGGATGCTTCTTTTCCAAGGTCATCAGCTCCTCCATCAGCGCGTCAAACGCCTGGTCGGAGATGGTTGGTGCATGGTGTACGTAATAGTTTTGGTTATGCTGGTGCAGTTCTGCGCGTAGTTGCAGGATGCGTTCGGTTTCGTTCATGATAAGTGGGAATAGGGGATTTGCGAGGCAAAATTAAGTCACACACTCATTTATTTTGTACTTTTGCGCCTCTAAAAAACGTAAAAAACAGCTTTTCATGAGAATAGACATCATCACCGTGTTGCCCGAAATGCTCGAAGGCTTTGTACACACGTCCATCCTGGCCCGTGCCCAAAAGAAGGGGCTGGCGGAAATCCATTTGCACAACCTGCGCGACTACACTACCGACAAGCACCGCCGTGTGGACGATTATCCCTTCGGCGGTTTTGCGGGTATGGTGATGCAGTGCCAACCCATTGATGCCTGCATCAGTGCGCTGAAGGCGGAACGCGACTACGATGAGGTCATTTTCACATCGCCCGACGGCGAACAGTTTGACCAGCCCATGGCCAACGAACTGTCATTGAAGCAAAACCTGATTATTCTCTGCGGCCATTACAAAGGCATTGACTATCGCATCCGCGAACACCTGATTACCAAGGAGGTAAGCGTGGGCGACTATGTGCTGACAGGGGGTGAGTTGCCCGCAGCGGTGATGAGCGATGCCATTGTCCGCCTCATTCCCGGGGTGCTTTCCGACGAGCAGAGCGCGTTGAGCGACTCGTTTCAGGACAACCTGCTGGCCGCGCCGGTTTATACCCGTCCGGCAGACTACAAAGGCTGGAAGGTGCCCGAAATCCTGCTTTCGGGTCACGACGCGAAAATCAAAGAATGGGAATTGGCGCAAAGTCTCGAACGGACCAAGCGTTTGCGCCCGGACTTATTGGAGAAATAAAAAACGAGAGGGATATTTTATTTCCTGATGTCGAACAAGTAGGTAATCTTCGCCACGATGGTTCCGTTGTTGGAACGTCCGAATACATCCTTCTTTGAATTGTTGAAAATATCCGAGAGGCCGTAATAATAGCGGCCTTCCAGCAAGATACGGCCGGCTGCGGTAGAGAGTTCTACGCCTGCACCGGCCGTTATGCCGTAGTCAAAGCGTTTGTCTATCGCCATGTCATATTGGGCAAACATACCGTTCGGACGGTCGGGCTCGCCGTTCCCGTTGAGCGTGAACTCCGAGCGTTCCGACGACTCTGCCAGGCAGTACCCCAGTTGTGGCCCTGCCAGAAAATAACCCATCCATCCCTTATACTCTTTTCCCCATGCCATGCGTGCCAGTACGGGCAGCTGGATGTAGTGCATATGGCGGCTGTACCGGTCAGGCAACGGCTGAGATTGCGCGTTGAGTACATTTTCTTTCCAGCCGAGTTGCGCATAGTTCAGCTCCACTTGGAGCGCGCAGTATGTGCTGAAATATTTCTCGCTCGTGAAGCGAGCCACCACGCCCAGCGTGGGAGCCACGTGCTGCTGCTGTTTGATGGTGGGGTCGAAGCCCACGGAGTTCAAGGCCACGCCACCCGAAAAGCCCACGGCAATGCTGTGGCGCGGTTCGCCGACCTGGGAAAAGGCCGGCAGGCTGAGGAGAATGAAGGGGAGAAGAATAATAAGCCGACGGCGACAGGAGGAAAAATTCATGGGAGAAAGCAAAAAATGAGGCGGTTGGTGGTTAGTTGGCAGATATTTTCACGATGCTCATGTCGGGCTTGAAACGCACGAGCCACAGGCTTCGGCTCACATAGCCGCCACCCTTGGCTGCAGGCATGAAGACCATGTTGGTCTGCAGCTTGGGCTGTGCCGCCACGGTGCCCTCCAGCGGGCGTTGTGTGCCGAAGTCGTGGCCGTAAGTGGCCATGTTGCCGAGGAAGCCTATGCAGAAGTCGTAGCCCAGCGGTGCCATTTTCGGTTGGCAGTCAAGCAGCTCGGTCTTGAACCAGTGTTGGTACAGCGCATGGAAGTCCATGGCTGCCTTGGTGTAGGGGAAATAATAGTTGGGGGTGATGATGTACGTGTCAACGGCGTGCATTTGATTCTTGAGCGACGTTTCGCTCAGCGAGAGCCATTTGTCGTAGCCCAGCAGCGAGAAAGCCGTTTGTGGGCAGAGCGTGTTGAGCTGGGAGATGTTGGAAAGCGTCTGTTTCAGCAGTGATTCGTCCGTATCGTTCGGTATGAAAAGGTACGGTCCCTTGCCCGTCAGCGCGGCTTGCAGCTGCATCGGGGTGGAGGAAGCCGGGAGTTGCACCACTTGATATCCCCCTTCGGTCAGGCTTTTTTGTAGTTCGGTGCAGAAGTCCTGCTTGTTGCCGTTCAGCTTGTTGAGAAACACCATGCAGATGTCCTTTTTGAAATTCGCCATCACCAGTTCGTTGGCCAGTGTGGTCTCGTAGCCAGTCGGTGTGTTGAGCAGGAAAAGATCGGGGCGGTAAGCCACTTGCGGCACTTTCGACGAGAAGGGCACGGCCACTTTCGTCTGATTCGAGGAGTAGGCCGTGAGGTCGTTGAAGTGCGAGGGATAGAGCGGACCCACCACCACGTGTGGCTGACCCTGCATCACCTGTGCTGCCAGCGCGGCAATGCTCTTGTCCGGTGCAGGCTCGTTGTAGGCCGACACCACAAAGTGCGTACCCGCCTGCTTCAGCTGGTCGATGCCGAGCAACATGCCGCGATAGAACTCCACGCTGCGCTCGTTTTCCACGCCCTTTCCGCTGAAAGGCAGCACCACGGCCACGCGGACTGTGTCCAGCCCGACGTAGGCCGGCTGCGGCGGGATGATTTTGACGGGTATGCGGAGGATAGTGCCCTTCTTGAGCTTGCCGTCGGCTTTTTCCACCTGCGGATTGGCCTGCAGCAGTTCGTCCACGGTGATGTCGTACGTCCGTGCTATGCTGTAAAGGGTTTCCTTGCGCTTCACCTTGTGCTCCTTATATTGAATGATAGGCTGCTGCTTCACCTGCCGTGCGGCCACGGGCTGCGCTTGGGCTACTCCAGACTGTGCTTTCGCCGCCACGGCCTGCAGCTTCGTGGCTTGCGGCGTGGAAGCAGTGGCGGGCACTCGGATTACCTGGTCCTTCTGCACATAGTCCGGGTTCATGCCGGGGTTGAGTTGCAACAGGTGGTTCAGCGTGGTGCCGTGCCGGTGGGCAATGCCGAGCATCGTTTCGCCGGCCTTCACGGTGTAGGGCTGGGTGGTGCCGGCGGCTTTTTGGGCAAAAAGAGTGAGGGGGAGGAACAGGCTGATGAAGAACAATCTGCCTATGAAACGGGATACTGAATACATGGAGCTTCGGTTGGATAAAATTGGTGCCACGCCCGGGCATAAATGCCGGTGAAGGTCTGTTATTATAAATAGAATTACAAGGTGAAAACTGCCGCCTGTAACTCACGAAGAGACGGCGCAGTTTGCCTTGTTCGGTATGCAAAAATACATAAAATACCCTATTAGTCTTTGGCTCTGAAAAGAAAATGCTACTTTTGAACCGTACAAACCGAACAAACCTACTTTTCTTTCAACCTTATGAACAAATTTTCCATCGTTTGCTGTCTGAGTTTATGGTGTGCCCTTTCGCCGTTATCAGCCCAGAAAAAGAAACAGGCTGCACCCCAGACTCCCACGCTTACGGCTGAACAACTCATCCAAAGTTACCGCTTTGACGATGCGGCGGAACAGCTGCGGCGCGACATCGAAGTGGCCCAAAAAGCAGGGAAGAACACAGAACGGTTGGAAGCGGATATGCAACGCGCCATGATGGGGATGGATATGCTGCGCGGCACGGAGCGCACTATCTTCGTGGACAGTTTCAAGGTGCATCGTGACCAGGTGCTGGCCACGCTGAAGTTCTCGCCCGAGGTGGGGCATCTCACCTCCATGAGCGAGCATGCCACCCACATGGATCGTGCCCCGAAGGAAGTGGACCGGCTGGGCTACATGAACGAACTGGGCGACAAATTGTTTTTCTCGGCTTCGGCAGCATCGGGCGGCGTGAAGACGCTTTGGTCGGCTTACCGTAAGGGAAACGGCTGGGGAAAACCCGAACAACTTGAGGGACTGCAAAGTGAGGAGGGTGACCAGTGCTGTCCCTTTGTCATGCCCGACGGCGTAACAGTTTATTTCGCCGAACAGGGCGGCAACAGCTTGGGCGGCTACGACCTTTTTGTCACGCGTTACAATCCGGAAACGAAACAGTTCCTGAAGGCCGAGAACTTGGGTATGCCTTTCAACTCGCCCGCCAACGATTATTTGCTGGCCATTGACGAGGCGGCTCAGCTGGGATGGCTCGTCACGGACCGTCACCAGCAGGCCGACACGGTATGCGTCTATGTGTTCATTCCCTCTGCCTCGCGCGATGTGTACGATTGGGACTCCGATGATCAAACACTCGTGGTTCATGCCGCGCAACTTCATTCCATAGCATCCACGCAGACTGACAGCCGCGCCGTGGCGGCAGCGCGCGAAAGGCTCCGGGAGTTGGGCAAACGGCAGAAGGATGCCGCCGGGAGAACCTTCCGCTTTGTCATCAACGACCAGAAGGTGTACACCAGCCTCGACCAGTTCCGCAGCGGAACAGCCCGGCGCATTGCCACGGAGGTGATGCGCGTGGAGCAGGAGTTGGACAACTTGCGCACCAGACGCGATGACCTGCAACGAGAGGCAGCAAAGGGAAACCGCTCGCACATACTGAAAGAACAGCTTCGGGAGGTCAACGAACAACTGCCTAAGTTGCAGGCGCAGTATGCCACATTGTGCAAGAATATGCGTTTGGCCGAAACGAAATAAAGGATTACAAAGGTTGCGGCCTGACGTTCCGGACTGCACCCTTTTCTTCTTTGGTAAGTATTGGCGGAATGGATGTTTCGAGAGTTTGTATATACCTTGGAAACACCTGCCTTTATTCCCCGACGTGTGTATTGTATAACCTCTTCTTTAATTCTAACCAAATGGATACCCTTCAGCCTATCGCACCATCAGAATTGATTATCAATCCCGATGGGAGTATTTTCCATTTGCACGTGAAGCCCGGACAGGTGGCCGATAAGGTGATACTCGTGGGCGACCCCGGGCGTGTACCGATGGTGGCCGCTCATTTTGACACCTGTGAATGCGATATCAGCAGCCGTGAGTTCCGCACCATGACCGGCACCTTCAGGGGCAAACGCATTTCTGTCGTTTCCACCGGTATCGGATGCGACAATATTGACATTGTGCTGAACGAGCTGGATGCGCTGGCGAACATTGACTTCAACTCTCGCACCCTGCAGCCTGAGCTGCGCCGGCTCGAGATTGTACGTCTCGGCACTTGCGGCGGACTCCAGCCTTTCACTCCCGTGGGCACTTTCGTGGCCAGCGAGGTGAGCATCGGTTTCGACGGCTTGCTCAACTTTTATGCCGACCGCAACAGCGTGGCCGACCTGCCTTTTGAACAGGCGTTCAGGGCGCACATGAATTGGCATGGCGAGCAGTGCATTGCCTATCCTTATGTGGTTCATGCTGATAAGGAACTGTTGGACCGCATCGCGGCGGACGACATGGTGCGCGGTATCACCGTGGCCTGTGGCGGGTTCTACGGACCGCAAGGCCGGCGGTTGCGTTTGCCTTTGGCCGACCCTGAGGCCAACCAGAAGCTGGAAGCCTTCACCTACGGCGGCCTTCACGTGACGAACTTCGAGATGGAGAGCAGTGCCGTGGCTGGTCTGTCGCTCATGCTGGGGCACAAGGCCATGACTTGCTGCATGGTGATTGCCAACCGCGTGGCCGGAAAGGCGGATGCGGAATACAAAAATTCCATCGACAAACTGATCCGTCTGGTGCTCGAACGTATTTGACATTCACGTTGGCACTTCCTTACGTTGCAACTACCGTGATTCAATAACCGGCAGATGGGTAGTTTTATTTGAAGGCAACTTATACAACAAAGGACAACTTTTTCCCGTCAATTGTCTTTAGTTGTATGAGTTGTCTCTCTATATATTCCATACAGCATAAACGGAAAACGGCGCGCTGTCAGGGCGCGCCGTAGGCTGATATTACGGATGGAATGATGCTTTCGGGAACAAAGGACGAGATGTCATCGCCTCGGAGAATGGCCCGCCGGATGTCGGTCGAAGCAAAAGGGAACAGGGGTGCTTCGATTTCATGCACGCCGGCAGGCAGCGGGTGGGGAAGGGGATAACCGGGACGGGGATAGACCAGGATTTGGTGGTGGGAAAGGATGTCCTCGGTATGCGCCCAGCGGTCGAAGTGCAACCAGTTGTCCGCGCCGATGAGCAACGAGAACTCCCTATCGGGATATGTCCGGGAGAGGGCGCAGAGCGTGTGCCAGGTGTAGGAAGGGCGCGGCAGGTGAAATTCAAAGTCGGATGCCGTGATGCCCGGTTCATCGGCCACGGCCTGCTGTGCCCATTGCAGCCGGAGCTGCTCGTCGGCCAGCGAGGCTTGTTGCTTGAGTGGGTTCTGCGGTGATACAAGCAGCCACACCTCGTCCGCCCATCCGTCAGCCAGCACGCAACGTGCCAAACGGATGTGCCCCCAGTGGATGGGGTTGAACGAGCCTCCGAAGAGGGCAATGCGTCGGCCGGTCATGCTCCGAGGAATTGTTTGACGGCTTGCAGTGCTTCGGCGCAGGCTGTGGCAAGGTCGTCGTTGACAATCACCACGTCGAAATGCGGTGCTTGGGAGAGCTCGAAGGCCGCGCGGGCAAGTCGTTGTTCGATGACTTCGGCCTTGTCCGTACCCCGGCCTTCCAGCCTTTGGCGAAGCACCTCAATCGAGGGCGGCTGGATGAAGATGCTCAAGGCTCGCGCGCCATACTGCTTCTTGATGTTTTGTCCGCCCAGCACATCCACGTCGCACACCACGTTCTCGCCGTTTGCCAGCTGGTTGTCCACCTGGCTTTTCAGTGTGCCGTAATAGCGGTCGGTGTACACCTCCTCGTATTCCAGAAAGTCGCCGGCTGCGATATGTTCGCGGAAGGCTTCGGGGGTGAGGAAGAAGTATTCCACGCCGTGACGTTCCGTGCCGCGTGGCGGACGGCTGGTGGCGGAGATAGAGAAATGGAGGTTGAGCTCCTGCTGCATCAGGTAGTTGATGATGGTGCTTTTGCCGCTGCCGCTGGGGGCGGAGAAGACGATGACTTTCATGGTTGTGCGTTTGAGGGGTGGTATTTGGGTATGAGAAAGAGGGACACTGTCCGGCTCACGTAACCTGTGGGAACGACATATAGCCGGACCGGCGTGATGGGAGGCGGTTGCAGAGTCGAAAAGACGGGGCAGGAAGGCGGCAGACCGCCTACATGACGTTGAGCACCTGCTCCTTGATTTGCTCCAGCTCGTCCTTCATGCGCACCACGATGTTCTGCATTTCGGCCACGTTGCTTTTGGATCCGGTGGTGTTGATTTCGCGTCCCATTTCCTGTGCGATGAAACCGAGCTTCTTGCCTTGTCCGTGGCCTTGCTCCATCGTTTCGCGGAAGTATTTGAGGTGGTTGGCAAGGCGTTGCTTCTCTTCGCTGATGTCCAACTTTTCAATGTAATATATCAGTTCCTGTTCCAGGCGGTTCTTATCGTAATCCACGCCTTTCAGCTCTCCCAACCGCTCTTCCAGACGGCTGCGGATTTTCTCCACGCGGAGTTTTTCGTAAGGCTCGATTTGCAGGAGCAGGGCTTCGATATTGTCAAGCTTTTCGGTGAATTTATGGTAGAGTGCATTGCCTTCTTGTTTGCGGAAGAGGATGAGGTTCCCGATGGCCTCGTTGATGACGAGACTCACCTGCTTCCATTCTTCCTCGCTGAGTTCCTCTACTACGGTCGTTTGGGTGATTTCAGGCAACCGGAGCACCAGTTCCCAGATGTTTTCGGGTGCGGGCAACAGGCACTGCTCGCTGATTTGGCGGATTTGTTCCGCGTAGTGAGCCACGGCATTGGCGTTGATGGTGGCACCTTGTGCACTGTCCACCTTCTCAATCCACAGGTTGAAGTCCACCTTGCCGCGTTCCAACTGCTGGGCTATGAGTTGGCGTATCTCCATTTCCTTCTCCCGGTAGAGGGGTGCGATGCGCGTATTGAGGTCCAGACTTTTGCTGTTGAGTGATTTGATTTCGGCGTGTATTTTCTTGTCTTGAAAAAGGGCTTCTGCTTTTCCGTAGCCCGTCATGGATTGTATCATAAAACGGTTTGGTTTGTTTTGAATAGCCAAAATTACGTTTTTTTAGAGATGTGGCAACAAAACATACGCTTTTTCCCATTTTTAAGCCCAATATCAGGTGATTTTCGGGAAAATCTGTCCGTCATATCAGATAAAAAAGCACGGTGATAGTGATGTTGATTGTGTCGCTTCCCCATTATTGCTGTCCGGTAAAAGTTCAAGAATGCCGATCAACATAGTAACCTCAAAAGATTAAGAGCCCAAGGCAGTCCGGCTTCGCTCAAAAGGGGCAAACTGAGTGCTAAGTGCATTTTTCCGCACCTCGGGGCGCAGCCGGACGGTCTTGAACATTGACCGGACAGCCATATAAAAGAGAGCATGAAATTTTTCTCCCACAAGTGTGGAAGTTGCTTCCCACAAGTCCGGGACTTGTTTTGTCTAATCCAGGACTTGTTTTGTCTAATCCAGGACTTGTTGTGTCTACTCCAGGACTTGTGCGGATTTGTCGGCGACTTGTGAAGATAACTTCATGCTGTGTCCGGCTCGGCCAATGAAACGGGCATATCTCACTGAAAAAAACGCAATCCTTTCTGGAGATGCTCTCTTTACGCGCGTGTATATATACGTATTTTATATCCCGAAAAAAGTATTCACCCGTTCACACAATGCTCGTTTTCTTCTATTTTACAACGGTTTCGAGTGTGAAGGTTTTGATTTCAAAGTGTTCACATGGGCAGCAAAGCATTCACACGGGCGGTGAACGCTTGTGAAGGATGGAAAGCGTAAGCCTTCACACCGGAAAAACATTGGAAATCAGCAAATAAACGGATAAAAACGCCACAGTGGAGGTGAACACTTGAAAATCCAAACCTTCACACTCGAACCCTCTGAAAATCAAGCATTAAAAGCCTTCATGTGAAAGGGTGAATGCTTTTTTGCGGATAAAAATAACGTATAGAAGAAGGGGAAAAAGCAGTGCAAGGTGAGCGCAGAGCAAAAAGAAAAGCCGCAGGATTTTCTTTTTCTATGCCGAGCCGCCGCCTGCTTTATGTAAAAGCAGTGTTAGGAGAGTGCAGAGCAAAAGAAAAATGGCTTTTTATTTTCATTGCCGAGCCGCCGCCTGCTTTAAGAAACAGCAGCCTGACGGCCTTGAACTTTTACCGGACAGTCATACTTCCCCATCTCGTTTTTGCAGAATAGCGGACCGGGGTTACAATAAGAACGATGGGACAGTCGCTTCGTCGGCAAAAGTCCCATCGTTCATATATGGCATTTCAAAACCTGTTCTGCCTGTTTGGAAAGGTCGGATTATTCATCCATGTGTTTCCAAACGTCGTTGCTGTTCTCCTTCTTGTTTCCCAGCCAGTCGGCGGAGGAATTGTCTTTGTTGAACTCGTAACTGCTGTCTTTGAGTCCCAGACTCACTTCGAGCAGATGGCTTTCAGAGGACAAGGCAATTTTGGTAATCTGCGGGGGGAAATAGTATTTTTTCATGGGGTGGTCGATTATTTGATGAGTACTTTTTTGCCTGAACCGGTCACGTAAACGCCCGTAGTTGGGTAGAGTACACGTTGTCCGCGCAGGTTGTAGAAAATGTCGTCTTCTTCAGCGTTGGCTTCGGGAAGACTGATGCCCGTTTGCTGCGAGAAGTCGAAGAGCAGGGCAGAGGCACCTTTGCTGCCAATTCTAGAAGCGAGGAGATATGCCTTGTTGGCAGGCACCTGGGTGCCGGCGGAAGGGTAGAAGCCTACGCCGTCTTTGTTCCCCAAGCCGTAGAATGTTTCGGCGGTGAGTCCGGTGCGGCGGGCGGTGGCACCGTTGAGCAGGTTGTTCGTCAGTTTCACAGCTTCGCCGGTGTAGGAAATGGCCAGCTTGATGGTCTTGGCCTCAGAGGTATTGATGACCACGCCTTCGCCTGCTTTGAGCAAGGTACCGGCGGGCACTTGCGTGAGGCTGAGGTAGTTGCCTTCT
>SFQP01000229.1 GCA_004562975.1 bacterium | reverse complement strand
CTGGGCTACGGCAGCGGATTTATCCGGGCATGGTGGCAACGCTGTGTGCTGGGACGCGGCGAGTTTGACGCATTCCGCAAGAATTTCTACAAGTAAGCCTCTCCCCTCCCCCGCATCATGAAAATCAGCATTACCGAACTCAACGCAGAAGACC
Organism: bacterium; assembly: GCA_004562975.1. Next base: position 1,938 of record SFQP01000229.1, on the reverse strand, counting down.
GCCCGCGCGAAAAGCTGGAGGCCCAAGGCCCGGCCGCCCTGAGCAAGGCGGAGCTGCTGGCCATCCTGATAGGGTCGGGCAATACGGAAGAGAACGCCGTACAGCTGATGCAGCGCGTGATGAACGACTGCGACGGGAGTCTGGCCACGCTGGGCAACCGCAGCATCCGCGAGCTGTGCCAGTACAAAGGCATGGGGCCGGCCAAAGCCATCTCCGTTTTGGCGGCCTGCGAGCTGGGCAAACGGCGCATGGCGGAAAATCAAGAGGAAAAGCCTTGCTTCACGTCGTCCGACAGCATCTACCGCTACTTGGTGAGCCGCATGAAGTTTACCCCTGTGGAGGAGAGCTATGCCTTGCTGCTCAACCAGCAGCTGCGCCTCATCGCCTGCAAGCTCATCAGCCGGGGCGGCATCACGGGTACGGTGGTCGACGTGCGCCTCATCCTCAAAGAGGCACTGCTCTGCGGTGCCACCAACCTGGTGCTCTGCCACAATCATCCCTCGGGCAACAAGAAGCCGAGCCGCGAAGACGACGCGCTGACGCTTAAAGTGCAGCAGGCCGCGAAGACCATGGACATCCGCCTGATCGACCACATCATCGTGACGGACAACGGCTATTTCAGCTACATGGACGAAGGGAAACTCTAACCATTTATTCTGCCATTTTCTTTTACACATATAATATATGACTCCCGAAGAAAAACTGAAGATAGAAGAGCGCATCGTAGAAGTGCTCAAAACCGTTTACGACCCCGAAATACCCGTAGACATCTACAATCTCGGCCTTATCTACCGCATCGAGCTGCAAGGCGTGAAGGAGGCCCGGGTGAACCTCGTGTTCGAGCCCGAATGGGACAAGGACATGATGAGCGAAGAAGCCAAGCTGGAGCTGGGCTTCATGTAATTCTTAATGAATGAACGTCGGGCGTAGCCTAATTATAAATTGTAAATTATAAACTATAAATTGAAGAACATATATTTCCTCTCCGATGCCCATTTGGGCAGTCTGGCCATCCCCCACAGCCGCACGCAAGAGCGCAGACTTACCAATTTTCTGGACAGCATCAAGCACAAGGCACACGCCGTTTACCTGCTGGGCGACATGTTCGACTTTTGGCACGAGTACCGCACGGTAGTCCCCAAGGGCTACACGCGCATTCTGGGGAAAATCAGCGAGCTGACGGACATGGGCGTAGAAGTCCACTACTTCTGCGGCAACCACGACCTGTGGCAACTGGACTATTTTGAAAAGGAGTGCGGCATGACCCTACACCGCCACGCCACCACGGTGGAGCTGTACGGCCACACATTCTTTTTGGCTCACGGCGACGGTTTGGGTTCTGACGACAAGAAGTTCAAGTTCCTGCGCGCCCTTTTCCACAACGCCCTGTGCCAAAAGCTGTTTGCCTCCGTCCATCCGCGCTGGGGCATGGCCTTCGGCCTGGAGTGGGCCCGCCGCTCGCGGCTGAAGCGTGAGGGCGGCAGTGAGCCACCATACATGGGCGAGGACAAGGAAGAGCTGATTATCTTTGCCAAGAAGTACTTGCAAACGCATCCCGACATCAACTTCTTCCTGTTCGGCCACCGCCACATCGAGCTGGACCTGATGCTCACGCACACCACCCGGCTGCTCATCCTGGGCGACTGGATCACGCAGTTCACCTATGCCGTGTTCGATGGGGAACACATGTTCATGGAAAACTTTATCGAAGGCGAAAGCCAACCTTGAGAAAAACAGCCCCTGGGGTTGTAGCATCTCAAGCGCACTCATCGTCATAAGGATGCCGGGTGGTGCCACCGAGCACAGCCCGGCATTTATCATTCCTTATCCAATTTATTCCATCGTATGAAAAAGATTTATTGTTTACTGCTCGCCCTGCTCTGCCTCTGCGGCACCACGCGGGCACAACTGCTTTGGAAGGTCAGCGGCAAAGGATTG
>SFQP01000228.1 GCA_004562975.1 bacterium | reverse complement strand
TTGCCTGCTCCGCCGTAGGAGTTCAGTCCAAATCCAGATGAACCAGCCAGTGTGATGGCATAGCCAGGTTTTCCAGCTGTAAGGTAGTCTACAACCTGCCATGTAGAGGCATTAGCTGCTGCTCCCATACTCACTGTTGTACCATCTCCAGGAGTGGTGCTTGCTGCCGTCAATGCCAGAGTCTCTCCAGCTGCGCGGTTGTAGAGTTTAAAGCTGGTAGCATCGCCTACCAAGCACCAAAGGCTGGCTTCGCTGTAGTCACCGGTGGCCGTCTTCACGTTGGTGCCATCGTAAACCAAAGTGTAGCTTGTGGAGTTGGCAAAGATAAAGCGCACCCATTTATCTCCATAATTTTCACTGAAGAGGTCGGGAGAGAATTTGGCGGTATAGTTGCGGGTGGCATTGCTGGAGAAGTCCACGGTTATCGGGGTTGTAGCATCCGGCGCAAGCACCTGTGTGCCAGTTTCGTCATAGAGGCCGAGGTAAGTCCAAGTACCGTCTGGCGTATAGTTGATACTCAGGTTATTGTCCGTGATTTCGGTACCCGACTTGACGTATCCAGCGGGCAGCGACTTCGTTTCGCCGTTCCATGTTACGCTGGCCTGCACGCCCGACACGTTCGTGCCCACTTGCAGTATGTTGAGTTGTTCAGAAGTGGAGATGAACGCGTAGTCGGTACACCAGTTGGCATCCGTCTGGGCATAGGTGCCGGTGCTCTGGTCCCAGGCACCGCTTCCCTTATTGATTACCAAATATTTGCCGTCACTAACTGAGTAAATGGCCGTCGACGTAGCATGTTTAGCATCGCCCTTGCATCCTGCACACCTTTATGCTTCATGTATTTGCCCGTGGCCAGGTTCTTGAAATACCATTGGCCGTCGGTGGTGCTTGCTTCGCAAACCCACTTGTACTTGTTGTTGGAAGTAACATCCGCCACGCTTGTGGTATTGCCCAGCGTAGTGGTGCCGCTGTCATGGTAGACAAAACGGGGTACGAACGCATTGTTCACATAGGTGTCAGCGTAGATGTAGTAGGTTTCGCCGGCTTTGGGGAACTCGTACTCTACAAACTGGAAGTTGGAAGAGTAACTGTTATCGTAATACTGACGTGTAGCCTGGTCCTTTGTTCCGTCATTCTTCATGACGAAATATTTGTCGTTATTAGTCGACTTGGGCCCGTAGTAAGACGTGTTTCCCTGACTGTCAGCTGTGGAGTTGGTAGTGCCTGTATCCAACGTAAAGGTATTTCCGCTACCCAAACCGCTGTGCCAAAGGTAATAATTGCCCTTTAGGCTTTTGAATTGGTACTGCTTCGTTACGCCGTCGCTTGCGGTGGTAATAGTACAAAGAAACAGGTAGTCGTTGCTCTTTGGCACGTAGCTGTCTGACACGGATAGCTGGTTGCTGCTGTTGTAGTAGAACCACTGGTCCGAGCCGTTCTTCTGATGGCAGTAGATGTAGTACATCTTACCCGAGACTGGCTCTACTGCCCACGCCGATGCCAATCCCCAAAAGGAGAGGAGGAGCGTAAGTAATAAGAAACGCTTCATCATAATATAAAAATTTAGGGTTAGAAAATTCATCATACGGCAAGAGTGGCGCAAAACCCGGAGGGCGGATTGCGTCATTTGCCTTGACTTGGTTATAAACATTAAATTTCTGTGGGCAAAAGTAAATATATTAAATTAAAATCGGGGGGGTAATTTTCAGTTTTTTCATACGAACAGAACATATTCTTCACTCCCCCCTTAAACGTCAATCATTGGTTGGCAATGTCGTGCGGCGGAAGATCAACCAAAATAACATATCCAGTTTAGTAAGCCTCTTGGTGTACGCCCGCAACGGCTCTGCCGCTGGGGTCGTTCAGATTTTTGAAGGAAGCATCCCATGCCAACGCCTCGGCTGTGGAGCAAGCCACGCTCGGCACGCTCGGCACGCTGCGAGCGGCACTTTCGCTGGGGAAGTATTCCTCAAAAATGGAACGATAATAATATTCTTCTTTGTTCATGGGCGGATTGATGGGGAAACGCTCCGCAGCCTTTTCCATCTGCTCGTCAGTTACCGCAGCGGCGGTAATTTCCTTTAGCGTATCAATCCACGAATAGCCCACGCCATCGGAGAACTGCTCTTTTTGTCGCCATGCCACACTTTCGGGCAGCATATCGGCAAAAGCCTCTCGCACGATGCGTTTTTCTATCGTGCTGCCCGGGCACATCTTGGCCGAAGGGTTCAGCCGCATGGCCACGTCCAGGAACTCTTTGTCCAAGAAAGGCACACGTCCCTCCACGCCCCATGCCGACAAACTCTTGTTGGCACGCAGGCAGTCGTACAGATGCAGCTTCGACAGTTTCCGCACCGTTTCCTCGTGGAAAGCCTGAGGCGTGGGAGCTTTGTGGAAATACAGGTAGCCGCCAAACACCTCATCGGCCCCTTCGCCCGAAAGCACCATCTTGATGCCCATCGACTTAATCACGCGGGCCAGCAGGTACATCGGCGTAGAAGCCCTGACGGTAGTCACGTCGTACGTTTCGATGAAATATATCACGTCGCGAATGGCATCCAGTCCCTCTTGGATGGTATAGTTGATTTCGTGGTGAACAGTACCGATATAGTCGGCTACCTCGCGTGCTTTCGCCAAGTCAGGTGCGCCTTTCAGTCCCACCGCGAACGAGTGCAGCCGTGGCCACCAAGCATCCTGCTTGCCGTCCGTTTCCACCCGTCGCGGGGCGTATTTACGTGCCACTGCCGAGATGACCGAACTGTCCAAACCGCCGGATAACAGCACGCCATAAGGCACGTCACTCATCAGCTGCCGTTTCACGGCATCCTCCAGCGCGTTGCGCACATCCTCCACACGGGCTTCATTGTTCTTCACGGCATCAAATTGTTCCCAGTCGCGGGTGTACCATCGTTTCAGTTCGCCTTCCGACCCTCTGTAGTAATGTCCGGGAGGGAAAGACTGGTATTCATCGCAGAAGCCCTCCAAGGCTTTCAGTTCACTGGCGCAATACACCATGCCGTCCTTGTCCTTTCCGATATATAAAGGTATCACCCCGATGGGGTCGCGGGCTATCAGGAAATCATCCTTTTCCTCG
>SFQP01000227.1 GCA_004562975.1 bacterium | reverse complement strand
CACAGCCTACCAGCTGCTCGAGGCCTACACCAAGAACGACGCCTACCAGAACTTCATGGACGATATTATCGGCACCGTTGAAGTAGGCAAGTTCGCCGACCTCGTCGTGCTGGACACCAACATTCTCGAAGCCGATGCCAAGGCCATCTCCGACACGCGCGTGATCTACACCATCTCCGACGGCCGCATCGTCTACAAGGGATAGAACCACGCCAGAAGGTGCCAGCAATACAGAACGGCTCACAAACCCTCGAACACATGCCCCCGCGGCTCTGCGGTCATTAGTCCCGCAGAGCCGCGGGGGCCAATCTATGCGACTTCGCAGTCCTTACCGGCACTGCGGCAATACGCAAACACGCAGTATCCCGAAAGGGCTTCTCGCTCTCCAATTTGTTTTAGCGCACTTTACGACCGGCGAGAAAATCAGGTACTACCGTAAGCTTCGCGGGCTCTATCAGGGAGAGCTGGGCGAGAAAATCGGCGTCTCCAAGGGCGCGATCCGTCACTATGAGACGGATTTCAGGACTCCCAAGCAGTCTCAGGTGGAAGCCATCGCCGAAGCTCTCGACAACTCTCCGCTTGCCTGTTGGACTTCAGGGCAGAGAACGCCCGAGACCTCCTGGGCCTCCTTCTGCAGCTGGAGGACGAGTTCGGCATCGTGCCTGTCGAGAATGGATCGGGCCTTTCAATCGATGTATCTGCCGAGAAGGCGCCCGCCGCTGCTTGGCCTCCCTCAGGGTCTCACTGTGTATAAGGTCGACGGCCAGCCCCCCCTCAGCTCGATCACCGCCCTCAGCCTCGGCCTACTAGTCGTGTGCCTATTCACCTAGGAGAAAGCATGCCAAAGGCAGCGCTGGACCATGGTTTGCGGCCACACCTCCGCAACCGCGCGATGAGGACGACGAGGTCCCTGGCGAGGTATATGCCGTCGACGAAGACGACCCTGTGGACCGCGTCGACGCACTCGGGCATGGGCCAGACCTCCCGGAGCTCGGCCGTCCTGCTCCTGAAGGCCCGCCCGCCGCAGTAGGGACAATAGACGGTCTTCATGGCCTGCGGGAACGATAGGCAACCGGACACACATTCTGTCCGAGCGGTTAAAAGCGGGCACGGAATTTATACGGCTGAAAAAGGGGCATCGACCTGCGCCGATGCCCCCAACGTGGACACACATTTTGTCCTATAAGCCTTAGCCAACAGATTGCCTGCACAAAAAACATGGCCACCCGCAAAGGGTGGCCATGTAGATTCTATCTGCAAGAAATCTTTTGCGTGCGTGGTGTGCTTTCGCGCATTCAGTCATGCGCACCTTCGCGCTTTCACACTCTAGCACGTTCATGCGTTCATGCGTTCACGCTTTCCGCATTCTCGCGTTCGCGCTTTCATACTGGTCTATTCGCCCGTGCGAATTACCACGTGCGGGAATTCATCTGGCGGAACTGAGCAACGGTTGGAGCGTGCGAATTCATGCCGCCGTCAACGTTGATGATCTGTCCTGTGGTGTAGGTACTTTCATCGGAGCCAAAATATACGGCTGCATGAGCAATGTCTTCTGGGCAACCGTAGCGGTTAACCATGATGCTACCCAAGAAGATATCTTTGAGCATCTGAGGAACCTTCGCCTCGTTTTCTGGCGTAACAATCAAGCCTGGACGGATGCAATTGCAGCGGATGTTGTCTTTGCCGTATTGCAAGGCAACGTATTGCGTGAAGATGTCTACGCCCGCCTTGGCGCATGCATAAGCGGTAGAACCTAAGTCGCCTGCACATGATGCCATAGAGCCAATGTTTACGATTGCGCCGCCACCAATTTCTTTCATGTAGGGGATAGCGCACTTCGTTGCATAGAAGGTGCCGCGCAGGTCGCTTTCCAAAATAGCGTCCCACATTTCAAGGGTGAGCTCGTCAACACGACCGTCCTTGAGGGCAACGTTTGCTGCATTGTTTACCAAAATATCGAGCTTGCCGTATTGCTCTACAGTGTCTGCAATAAGCGCTTCGATGCTTGCTGGTTCGGTAATGTCGAAATAGTGGAAGCTTGCCTTGCCGCCTGCTTCAACAATTTGATCAACTACAACTTGGCCTTTTTCGGCACGACGACCACTAATAACAACCGTTGCGCCCTCGGCTGCGTATACCTTTGCGATACCGATGCCAATACCGCTGGTGGAACCCGTTACGATAGCAACTTTGCCTTCGAGTCTACCCATTGTGTTCCCTTTCTCGTTCAAATAATCGATAAGGTATTTTTATTCCTTTTTCGCGTGTTTGTGAATATTTGCATAGAAAAAGCGGATGGCAGGCGTGGGGATTTCGGCAGGAAGGGAAGGGGCCGGCCGCGTTGCGTGCACTGCCGTATTCTTTTCTGCAGGAAAATATGTTGAGCTGCTCGTTTTTCTGTTTGAAT
>SFQP01000226.1 GCA_004562975.1 bacterium | reverse complement strand
CGGGCAATGTGAACGTCCACCGTGCGGTCCAGCACGAAAGCATCGCCGTGCCACACCTCAGCCAAAATCTCTTCGCGAGTGAACACCCTTCCCGGGTGGCGCACGAGCATGCTGAGGATGCCAAATTCCTTGGGCGAGAGCTTCAGGCGTTCGCCGTTTGCCACCACGATTTTCTTTTCAAAGTCCAGGCTGATGCTGCCCGCCTTCAGCAGTGCGGGTATTTCCTCCCGTTGTGCCCTGCGGAGCACCGCCTTCACGCGGGCCAGCACCTCGTGGAGCGAGAACGGTTTCGAGATATAGTCATCGCCGCCGGCCGAGAACCCCGTGAGCATATCCCGTTCGGTGTCCTTGGCCGTGAGGAACAGTGAGGAACACGATAGGGATTTTATTGTCAAGGTCCTTGCGCAGCCGTTCGGCCATTTTGAAGCCCGACATGCCGCCCAGCATCACATCGAGCAAAATCAGGCTGTGGGCTGGCGAGAGGATATGCAGTGCCTCCTCCGCGCTTTCCGCCGTATCGACCTCGTAGCCGGCGTTTTCAAGGTTGCATTGTAGGATTTCCCGCAAATCGGGTTCGTCGTCTACCACTAAGATTTTCGCTGACATGGTTTAAATAGTTGTTATGGAATGGATAAAACAAAGGGAATAGGGCAGAAAGCTGCCACCTGTCCTCCTTTTCTGGTGCAATGTTAGTGCAAAGATATATTCCGTTTCGCCCCCTTCGCATTAATTTTTTGTGAAGTTTGTCCGTTTTGTTCTGTGCAAAGCACTTGTTCGCCTACCGAAGTTTTGCTTCAGCCGCGTCCAGAATATCCATCTGTCCATAGAAAGTAACAGTTAGAATAAGTTAATTATTCTCCAACTTGCCGAATTTTTGGCTTGTTTTATCTATACAAAGGAAGAAAATCAGGAAATCAGTGGCCGAAAGTTTTAAAAAAACATCAAAAATCCATAGCTTTGCCGCGCAAAACGATGTGAAAATCAGCGTTTTCTTCTTCTCTTACAATTAACCAAATCAAAATACTCGAATGAAAAACAGTTTGTTTTGGAGGATAACCCTCCTCCTATCGCTGTTTTCCGCCGCACTCGTCTCCAAGGCCCAGCTCACGGCTTTGGAGCAGGGAAGCCACCACCTTGGCCGGCGCAAACGGCGAAACCGCCACATCCACCTCCACGGCGGCCGACTATCCCCAGTTGTGGTACGTCAGTGAAGTGAAAGACAATGGTAGCGGCGTAAAGACTTACCGCCTGCGCAACCTGGGCAACGGCCTTTACCTGCAAGGCAAGGGCAAAAGTACGAGTTGGCAGTTAGTGGACGCAACCACCACCGACAACACCTATCTCTACCTGCAGACCGTAGGTACCACGCACAACACGCTCAGTGTTGACAACACCACATCGGGGTTCAAGCTGATGCACCTTGACGGCAGCCGCAATGTGGTCGGATGGTCATCGGACAACGCTTCCACCCAGTGGGACATAGCCCAGGTGTCCATCGATGAAGCTACGATTGAGAATAACTGGACCGCATTGGAAACGGTCTTGTTCACCGACTCCCAAATCAGTGCATTCCAGACAGCACTTGATGCCATCTTCACCGACAAGGCCTGCACCACCTTGCAGTCAGGCTATGCTTCCATGACCGAGGCGACCCTCACCAGCGATGACCACTACCGGGCACTGCCCACCACGTTGCAGGCCATGGTGCTGAAAATTTGGAAAGAGCAGACGGGAAAAGCCACGCTGAAAGAAGCCTGGACCGAGAGCAACTACGACAGCTCGAAGCCCGCATGGGACGGCGACTATGCCAAACGCTTCCGCATTCAAAACTATGAAGTCTATACCGAGCGCAACTGCACCAACAGCGGCTTGGGCATCAACGTACACACCAACCTGAACAACCCCACCGGCATTTTCGGCAACTACCGTCAGCCGCTCTTCGTCATGGTCGACCAGGAAGTGCCAGCCAACGCCTCGCTCTATCTCGGCAGCTATGTGGGTCACGGACAGGGCGGCAACTACAACGACGGCGTGGAGCTGCACCAAGGCTTGAACGTCATTCCTTACTGGGGCGACAAGACCTGGACCTGCATCTACTACACCGCCAAGACCCTCAAGTCGTGGGACGGCAAGACCAATAAGGCCAACTTCGACCTCACGGACTTTCCCGACATGAAAATCCACATCGAGGGTGGCAACATCAACGGCTTCTATAATGCCGTGGGCGATGATCTCTGGGCGCACAATGCCGCCACCACGGGCTGCGACGATGGCCGCAACCTCACGTCCCTCGAAACCCACGACTGGGACTACTATGCCGAGCGCAACGTGATGGAAGACCTCACCATCATGGGACGCTACATGATTTTCCAGTTCTGCTATGAAAGCCCCGAACAGGCTCATCCCGACTATTGCACCAGCTATTGGTTCAACAAGCAGAGCGACGGTTCGCGCCGTGTCAATGTGACCCAATGGCTCGAACGCTGGGACCGCATCATGATGAGCGAACGTCTCGTCATGGGATTACTCAGCGAGGAGGAGATGGCTGAGGCCAACGCCCGCTACCATGCTCAGGACGAAACGAAGCACGACATCTTTACCTACACCGGCAACGACGGCACTGAGAACTTCGGCGTTGACTACTCCAAGCACTACCGTATGCACGGTTTGGGCATCACGCTCAGCACGGGCTACATGTCCGGTGGATGGACCAGCTCGAACTACAACTACAGCACCCTGCCCGGCATTATCGGCGGCATGACCAACGAAAACACAACGGGCGGTGCCATGTGGGGACCGGGACATGAAATCGGCCACCAACACCAGCAGCTGCTCAATATGCGCGGTCTGACCGAAGTGTCCAACAATATGTTCTCGAACGTAGCCGTATGGTACGACGGTCGCGGCACCTCGCGCACTGCCGAGGGACAGGGCGACCTTACCAGCGTGCTCGAAGCCTACA
>SFQP01000225.1 GCA_004562975.1 bacterium | reverse complement strand
TTGTCCACGGCCCAGATCACGGCGTCCTCATAGTAGGAGCCTGCGGGCACGTCGATGAAGGGATTCTTGCCGGTGGGGGCAGAAGCCTTGAACGTGGCCTCCACGGTGACCTTGCTGGCGGGCATGGTGAAGGTGTACTTGCCGTTCTTCTCGGTCAGCTTGATCTCCTTGTCCTTGCCGTCCAGAACGGTGAGGGTATCGAGCACATAGCCCTTGTCGGGATCGACCGTCAGGGTGACGAGTGCGCCCTTAGAGGCAGTCTTGTGGCTCGCGGTCACATCGCCGTTCTTGGCGCTCTTCACAGTGATGGGATAGGTGGTGACACCGGTGCCGGTGCCAGTACCGGGGTGATAGCCGCCAGCGGTCTTATCGAAGGTGTAGGTCAGCACCACGCTGTCCGCGTGGGCGATGCCGGTCAGCTCGGGAGTGACCGTGGCCGTCTTGCCCTCGATGGTGTTATAGGTGGAATTGAAGGAGAATACGCCTGCGCCAGTGGTCTCCAGCGTGATCTTCGCAGTGTAGACCGTGCCGGGCTGGAACTTGTCGCCGATGGCAAGGGGCGTGCCGTCCGCTGCCGTCCACTCGGTGTTCGCCACATAATAGGTGCTGTCGGTGGTGGTGGCCTCCGCCGCAGCGTCGTCCTTGACGGGCTTGGCAACGGTCAGGTGCTCCACCATGATGCTGGTCAGCATGGGGATCTCGGTGTTCTCGCTGCGCTTCGCGTGGCAGTCAACGCACTCCTCATGCTGCTTGCCCGGTGCATTGGGGGTTGCCGCGTTGTCTACCACCCACTGCCAGTTGTGGTTTGCGGTTTCGGTGTAGGTGGAGCCGTCCGTCATCTTGCAGACGGTGCAGTGGCGGCTGTGTGTGCCGTTTCCGTTATCCGTCCAAGGCGTGAACACATGAGCCAGAATGTGGGTATGAGCTGCATCCGTGCCGATGTTGTAGACTGCCTTGGGGTTGGAAAGGACAGTCAGATCGACGGTGCCGTTTGCAAGCAGCTTATCCTTGGGGATGGTAACGGTGATGGCAGCAGCGGAGGTCGCCGTGGGAGTACCGCTGATGGTGATAACCAATTCCCTGGAATAGCTGGTTTGCTCCTTAACTTTGGCGGTCAGACCTGCGGGCAGGTTGAACCAACCGGAAACATCATCACCCACTGCAACGTCCTTAAACTTCTCGCCGTCCAGAGTGATGGTTACATCGGTAGCGGCGATAGCCTCATTGACCTTGCCGCTGATCGTTGCATTGGAAATATTTGCCCAATACTCGCGGGTATAGGTATAGGTAACCTCATCGGATTCCCATGCTCCGCCGCCGTCTTTATACACGATGGCTTTCGCACTAAATGTGGTCGTTCCGCAGAAGGTATCCGGAAGCCCGGTTTCCAGCATCGGGCCGGGTTCATCGCCGCCTGACTGATATCCATCATGTTGCTTTACAGAATAATCGATCTCTGCATTATAAACATCCTGAATCGTAACGATAATCGGGAGACTGCCGCTATAGCTACAGCTCGTAGGCGTTACGGTCGGCGCGTCCAGTTTATCGATCATCGTGTAGGTGGCTTTGCAAAGCTCACCCCATGTATCCTCGTTGCCGCCTTCACCCTCCAAGATCGTGCGCGCCATGAAGTGGGTGGTTTTGGTCAGCGTCACATCTGTGTAGCCATAGTGGCTTTCAATATCGCTCGAGTTGGCATCTTTGGGATCGACCCCATTGGTCGTATAGTACGTCTTAAAGGGGCTGGCGCCGCCAGTTTCGAGGGTGGAGGGGCAGCCCACATTCACTGTCATCTCTCCGATGAATTTTGTATCGCTGGGAATGCTGAACTCCACCAGCGGAGCGGGCATTTTCTCGAACCAAGTGACGATAAAGTCATTGCTCTTGAACTGCTCTCCGTTCGCGGTCGTGACAACGATTCGGTAAGTCTTATTTCCGAGATCCGTATTCGCAGGGATTGTCACATCCGTCAGTTTTCCTGCCTTAACCGGAGTATTGTCACTGCTTACGGTCTGGTTGGTCGCAGTATCCACCAGCTCCCATTTGCTAATATCCCAACTGAATGCGAAGCTCGTTTTGCCGCCATAGCCCTTCTCCAAGGAAATCTGGGGGACAGGCTGCTTGGTGAACGAAACCTGCTGGAATCCGGGGTTCACCTTCACATCACAGTCCGGCATAACAAAGGTTGTTTCCTGCTGGGTCGCATTTGCAAAGGTCACGCCGGGGGTATCCGTATACCACTGGGTGAACATCATGTTGTTGGCGGTGTCATCTTTCGCCGTTACGGTAACGGTTTCCCCAGCCATTGCCGAGGTGGGATTTGCCGTGCCTCTGCCGTTCGGGACCGTGATGCTGTGCGCCACGGGTGCGGGGGGCGCGGGAGGCGCTTCGCTCACCAGCAGCCTGACGATATGCTCGTTGCTCACGATGCCGACGTTGCTGGTGCCCTTTTTCAGATTCAGGTGCAGGGCAAAGGAATAGAGCGTCGGGTCTGCGCCCTTGAGA
>SFQP01000224.1 GCA_004562975.1 bacterium | reverse complement strand
AGCGACCTTTTGCAAGTCACGTCAGTCGCATAGCCCGCTATGCTCCTTCCTCCACTTACAAAATGTCATCTCTAAAAATCCAGCATCCAGCTCGGCCTATTTTATAGAACACCCCTATAAAAAATCAGATAAACCCGCTTCCCTGAGCGGGAAAACGGATTTATCTGACATTCAAAATTCCAGTGCTATGCTCCTTATTTTTTCGCAGGCTTCTCGTCAGCGAGTTCCACAGCGAACGAACGGTTCATGCCGCTTTGCGTCTTGGCGCGGATCCAGAGCACGCGGTCGGGCGAGAGGTTGGCGGCTTTCACGGCCTCCTCGAAGTCGGAAGTGGTGCGCATCTCCTTCTCGTTCACCTTCATGATGATCAAGCCCTTCGTCAAGCCAGCCTCTTTGAACTTGCCGTCGCGGATGGCCGAAATCATCAGGCCGTAGGGCAGGTTCAGCTGTTGTTTCTCCTGGTCGTTCAGCGGACGCAAGGCTGCACCCATTGACTCGGTGTCGAGCGTCTTAACTGCCGTGGTCGTTCCCTGGATATTGCGCAGGGTAATTTGCACGGTGTGTTTTTTCTTGTCGCGCAAGTAGGTAACGGAAACCTTGTCGCCGGGACGGTGGTTCACCAGCAGTTCCTGCAACTGGCCGAACTTTTCGATGGTCTTTCCGTCGATGGCCGTAATCACATCTCCCTCTTTCAGGCCGGCAGCTGCTGCCGCACCGTCAGCACTTACCTCAGCCACGTAGATACCGTTCACCGTTCCGAGATCCGGTTCACGTCCTTTCTCCTTCTCAGCATCGATATAGGTAGAAACGTCCTGGCCCGAGATGCCGAGCAATGCGCGTTGCACCGTGCCATACTGCCGCAGGTCGTCCACCACCTTGTTCATGATGGAAGTGGGGATGGCAAATCCATAGCCAGAGTAAGATCCTGTCTGTGAATAGAGCATGGCGTTGATGCCCACCAGTTCACCGCGTGCATTGACCAAAGCACCGCCGGAGTTGCCCGGATTGATGGCAGCGTCCGTCTGGATGAAACTCTCAATGCTTCCCGGCGTGGCTCCCAACGAGCGGGCCTTGGCACTCACGATGCCTGCCGTGACCGTGGAAGTAAGACTGAACGGGTTGCCGATGGCCAGCACCCACTCGCCAAGTTTCAGGTCGTCGGAGTTGGCAACCGTGATGGCCGGCAGATCTTTTGCCTCAATCTTGATGAGCGCCAGGTCCGTGGTTTTGTCCAGTCCGATAATGCGTGCCTTGAACTCCCGGTTGTCGTTCAGCTTCACGGTGAGTTCGTCAGCATCCTGCACCACGTGGTTGTTCGTCACGATATAACCGTCAGCAGTAAGGATAACGCCCGATCCGGCACCGGTGCGCTTGGGGGTCTGGATTTGCCGTTGGCTACCGCCGCCACCACCGCGACCAAAGAAATCGCCGAAGAAATCCTCGAAGGGATCTCTGTACTGAATGGTCTGCGTCTTTCCGTTGATGGTCACTTTAATATATACCACGGAGTTCACTGCAATGGGGTTTTGCGGAACAGCTGCCGCAGCCTGCTTCTCAAACGGGGAAAGCGTCAAGACAAAGGCCAAGGCCATTGCCGGAAGTACAAGTCGTCTCATGTGTCGTTTTGATATATACTGAATAGAATAATTATTTGTCTCTATACTGGGATTTCGGGCTGGCGGAGAAAAGTTCCGAAACGCACTACACGCGATGGGAAACCTTGTAACCGAGCAGAAAACCCTTTTTATCAAATCGGCGCAAAATTACAATTTCGAGGCTAACCCCTGTTCTTTACTACGTATAAAATGCCCTTCTGTTCCCCTTTTTTAAGAACATTCTACCACTTGCTAAAACTTCTTAGACTTTGCTGCCTTGATTTTTAGGTTAGTTGGCAAAAGGGAGCGGCTGTTTGGCCGCTAAAAAATTGGGAGTTATAGATAACCATAGACTTCTATAGAAAGCTATAGATAAATATAGATAGCTATAGAATCCTATAACGGCTCGGCAAAGGAAAATTGAAAATCCGCAGGCTTTTCATTTTCCTTTGCACTCGCCTTGCACTATCTTTGCCCTCCGAAACAAAACCTATCATGAAAACAACCTTTCTTTCGGTATTGTTAGCCACCGCCACAGGAATTGCAGCGGCTCAACCCACTCCCGACACCGGAACCTACATCCCCGCACCCGAAAACATAGAAGCACGGCAGCACTTCAGCGACTCGCGCTTCGGCATCTTCCTGCATTGGGGACTTTACAGCCTGTTCGCACAAGGCGAATGGTTCATGCAGAACGAGGGGATTGACAAGACGGAATATGCCAAAGCTGCACGTGCTTTCTATCCGCACAACTTCAATGCACGGGAATGGATCAGGGCATTCAAGGCGGCTGGAGCGAGATATATCTGCTTCACGACGCGACACCACGATGGTTTCTCAATGTGGAACACGGACTGCTCTGACTACAACATCATGCACACGCCTTACGGCAAGGACGTGGTGAAACAACTGGCCGACGCTTGCCACGAGGAACAGATGGGACTGCACCTGTACTACTCGCACATTGACTGGACACGCGACGACTACCCTATGGGACGCACGGGACGGAACACTGGAAAAGTGCCCGAAAAGGCTGACTGGGACGCTTATTACCACTTCATGAACCACCAACTCACTGAACTGCTGACGCGCTACGGAAAGGTGGATTGCATCTGGTTCGACGGTATGTGGGACCACGACGAGGATGAAATGCCTTTTGACTGGCAACTGCCTGAACAGTACGCGCTCATCCACCGATTGCAACCAGCCTGCCTCATCGGCAACAACCATCACCTGACACCCTTTGAGGGGGAGGATATGCAGATGTTTGAACGCGACATTCCCGGCGAGAACAAAGCGGGACTATCGGGACAGGACATCAGCCGGCTGCCCCTCGAAACTTGTCAAACGATGAACGGTATGTGGGGCTACAAAATCAAGGACCAAAACTATAAACCGGCACGGGAACTGGTGCGCCTGCTGGTGCGCAC
>SFQP01000223.1 GCA_004562975.1 bacterium | reverse complement strand
GAAAAAGCATCGGCTAACTCCGTGCCAGCAGCCGCGGTAATACGGAGGATGCGAGCGTTATCCGGATTTATTGGGTTTAAAGGGTGCGTAGGCGGCATGTCAAGTCAGCGGTAAAAGCCCGGGGCTCAACCCCGGCCCGCCGTTGAAACTGATGAGCTAGAGACGCGGAGAGGTAGGCGGAATGCGCAGTGTAGCGGTGAAATGCATAGATATTGCGCAGAACTCCGATTGCGAAGGCAGCCTACTGGTCGCGGACTGACGCTGAGGCACGAAAGCGTGGGGATCGAACAGGATTAGATACCCTGGTAGTCCACGCAGTAAACGATGAATGCCGGCTGTCTGGTCCGAATGAGGGCTGGGCGGCGAAGCGAAAGCGGGTGAAACTCAAAGGAATTGACGGGGGCCCGCACAAGCGGAGGAACATGTGGTTTAATTCGATGATACGCGAGGAACCTTACCCGGGCTCAAACGGCGGAGGACAGGCTCAGAGACGAGCTCTCCTACGGGTCTCCGCCGAGGTGCTGCATGGTTGTCGTCAGCTCGTGCCGTGAGGTGTCGGCTTAAGTGCCATAACGAGCGCAACCCCTGTCGGCAGTTGCTAACGGGTCAAGCCGAGGACTCTGCCGAGACTGCCAACGCAAGTTGCGAGGAAGGCGGGGATGACGTCAAATCAGCACGGCCCTTACGTCCGGGGCGCTCCGTGAAGCTGGATTCGCTAGTAATCGCGCATCAGCCATGGCGCGGTGAATACGTTCCCGGGCCTTGTACACACCGCCCGTCAAGCCATGGGAGCCGAGGGCGCTTGAAGTGCGTCGCCGCAAGGCGCGCCCTAGAGCGAAATCGGTGACTGGGGCTAAGTCGTAACAAGGTAGCCGTACCGGAAGGTGCGGCTGGAACACCTCCTTTCTGGAGCCGGTTTCCTGAAGCGGCTCTGTTTTGTGGGCAAATCATAGGGATCAGAAACCTTGCGGTTCCTGATCTCACTTTCAGAGAACAATGACAAGGCTGGAAACGATTTGGAATTTTGAATATTGCATTTGGAATTTTGAATTGTGAGAAGACAAGAGTAGAAACACAACAGAGTTTCACAAACGAGCAACCATAAGGCGAAAAGACACATGTCGTTAAGACGTGAAGTTAAGAAGATATTAACGGAACGACTAAGGGCGCATGGGGGATGCCTTGGCTCTCGGAGGCGAAGAAGGACGTGACAAGCTGCGAAAAGCTGCGGCGAGTGGCAAATGCACCGTGACCCGCAGATGTCCGAATGGGGCAACCCGGAGGGAGCGATCCCTTCATCCTCGAATGAGGAGGCGAACGTCGGGAACTGAAACATCTTAGTACCGACAGGAAGAGAAAGTAACAACGATTCCCCCAGTAGCGGCGAGCGAACGGGGAAGAGCCCAAACCGGCGGTGTCGCAAGGCACGTGCCGGGGTAATAGGAGCGGACAAAGGAGCGGAAGTTATTGAGGAGAACCGGCTGGAATGCCGGGCCAGAGAGGGTGAGAGCCCCGTAACTGAAGAGAAGGCCGCCAGGACCGCCACCTGAGTAAGCCGGAACACGAGGAATTCCGGTCGAATTATCGGGGACCATCCCGAAAGGCTAAATACTACCGAGAGACCGATAGCGCACAGTACCGTGAGGGAAAGGTGAAAAGAACCCCGAACAGGGGAGTGAAAAAGAACCTGAAACCATGCGCCTGCAAGCGGTTGGAGCCACCGAGTGTGGTGACAGCGTGCCTTTTGCATAATGAACCTGCGAGTTGCCGTCGTCGGCGAGGCTAAGTACTTCAGGTACGGAGCCGGAGCGAAAGCGAGTCCGAACAGGGCGTTGAGTCGGCGGGGGCAGACGCGAAACCGAGTGATCTACGCATGGGCAGGATGAAGGTGAGGTAACACTCACTGGAGGTCCGAACCGGTAAGCGTTGAAAAGCTTTCGGATGACCTGTGCGTAGGAGTGAAAGGCCAATCAAACTCGGAGATAGCTCGTACTCCCCGAAATGCATTTAGGTGCAGCCCGGGAGAAAGTACCGTGGAGGTAGAGCGACCGATAGGATGCGAGGGCTTCGCCGCCTGTCAAGTCCTGACGAACTCCGAATGCCACGGCACGATATCCCGGAGTGAGGGCGCGGGTGCTAAGGTCCGCGTCCGAGAGAGGAACAACTCAGACCACCAGTTAAGGCCCCGAAATCCGGGCTAAGTTGAAGACAATAACGAGGTGGGGCCGCAGAGACAGCTAGGATGTTGGCTTGGAAGCAGCCACTCATTCAAAGAGTGCGTAACAGCTCACTAGTCGAGCGGCCAAACTGTGGGATTGCTATTAAAGTGATCGGTAGGGGAGCATTCCGCCGTCGGCGAAGGTCGGAGGTGACTTCGGCTGGAGATGGTGGAAAAGCAAATGCAGGTATAAGTAACGACAAACGGGGCGAGAAACCCCGTCGCCGAAAGACCAAGGGTTCCCGGGCAACGCTAATCGGCCCGGGGTAAGTCGGGACCTAACGCAGACCAGATATGGTCATGTGGATGGACACGCGGTCAATATTCCGCGACCCGTCTTAGGCGAGTTCCAGCGGGGACGGAGAAGCGAAACACGACCGAACTGACGGAATAGTACGGTGAATCGCAAAGTCGATGGCGCGGCGGAAACGCGTCAGGCGAAGCGAGAGAGTACGCAAGGCCTTCGGGCCGCGCGAGACGTGGAGGAGCATGCTCCCGAGAAAATCCGCGAGGGATGATTGAGCCTAAGTCGGCCCGTACCGGAAACCGACACAGGTGGTCGGGTAGAAAATACCGAGGCGCTCGAGAGACTCACGGTCAAGGAACTAGGCAAATTGGCCCCGTAACTTAGGGATAAGGGGCCCTCCCCCCTCAACAAGGGGAGGCGCAGAGAATAGGTCCAGGCAACTGTTTAGCAAAAACACAGGGCTGTGCTAAGCCGCAAGGCGCAGTATACAGTCTGACACCTGCCCGGTGCCGGAAGGTTAAGCGGAGCTGTCAGAGCAATCGAAGCAGTGAAGTGAAGCCCCGGTAAACGGCGGCCGTAACTATAACGGTCCTAAGGTAGCGAAATTCCTTGTCGGGTAAGTTCCGACCTGCACGAATGGTGTAATGATCCG
>SFQP01000222.1 GCA_004562975.1 bacterium | reverse complement strand
AGGTTGCCGTTGTTGCTCTGCAGCTGGAAGGTTTCCATGGCGTGTACGTCCCAGACGTCGCCCTCGCCGCCGCCGCCCTTGTAGGCGTTGTCGGCGCGCACCTCGCCATAGCTCCAGTTAGTGGTGGGGCGCATGCAGGGGTCTCCCTGTTCGTTGGTCATGCCGTAGAGTGAGGCGTAGGCGGCGTTGACCAGGAGGTCGATGGCCTCGGGAGAGTTCATTACACCGTCCGAGAGGCTTCCCTGCGGTGCGTTATCCAAAAAGTTGTCGGTGCATCCGGTCGTCATGGCGACACAAAGCGATGCCAATATATATTTCAGTTTCATTTGCTGGAAAGGTTAAGAGAGATGTGGTTAAAATCCGATTTGAACTCCCAGGGTGAACTGGCGGGGCAGAGCATAGGGATAGCCCAGTCCTTCGGGGTCAGCTCCCTTGTAGGAAGTGATGGTGAAGAGGTTTTGTGCCTGCATGTAGATACGTGCGTTCTGCAGCTTCAGCTTGGCGCGTACCGACTCGGGCAGGGTGTAGCCCAGGGTGAGGGTCTTCAGCCGGAGGAACGAGCCGTTTTCGATGTAGAACTCAGTGGTTGCCGTTCCAGCACTGGAAGAGGTCGGTGTAGTACTTCGAGTTGTTGAAGGCATCGCGGATGATGGCCGAGAAGAACATGTTGAGGTCGAAGCCTTTCCAGCGTGCGCCGAGCGTGAGGCCGAACTGTGCCTTGGGCAGGTCACATCCGAGCCAGGTGCGGTCGTTGTAGTTGATCTTGCCGTCGCCGTTAGCATCGGCATATTTGATACGTCCTACGCCGGGTTTTCCAAATTCCACTTGGTATTTCTGGCAGTATTCGTCGACCTCAGCCTGGCTGTGGAACACGCCTTGCGTCTTGAAGCCCATCCACGAGCCCAAGGGCTGTCCCACGAGGGAGTGGTCGGCATATCCGCCGCCGTAGGAGTAGTAAATGTCGTCAAGCAGGCTTGTCACCTCGTTTTGCTGCACAGCCACGTTGAGTGCCACGTCGTAGCTGAAGTCCTTGCCGATGTTGTCGCGCCAGGAGATTTGGGCTTCGATACCCTTGTTGACCATTTCGCCGCCGTTGTACCAGCAATATCCTCCTTCGCCGATGGTGGCGATGTAGGGTTTCTCCACGAGCATGTCCTTGGTTTCCTTATAGAAGTAGTCGACGGAGAGGCCGAGACGGTTTTTGAGGAAAGCGGCATCGATGCCCACGTTGGTCTGGTAAGTGCGTTCCCACTTGAGGTCGGGGTTGGTGGTGCGTACGCGGAAGGCACCGGGCGAGAGGGTGGTGCCGTCGCCGTTCATGTTGTAGGAGCCACGGTTCAGGCTCATGAGATACTTGGCATAGAAGGCTTCGTTGTCAATCAGGTCGTTGCCGTTGATACCCCATGAAGCGCGCAGCTTGAGGTCGGTGAGCCAGCCGGAGAAGTCCTCCATGAACTTTTCGCGCGAGATGCGCCAGCCGGCCGAGAAGGAGGGGAACCAGTCGTAGTTGTGGTCCTTTGACAAGCGCGAGGAAGCGTCGCGGCGGATGGTGACGGAGGCCAGGTAGCGTCCGTCGTAAGTGTAGTTGAGCTTACCGAAGCCGGAGAACATGGAGTAGTTCGATGCGCCGGCACCTACGTTCTTGTTGGCCGTGACATTTTCAAGGTAGATGTAATTGGGGTTTTCCACTTCAAGTCCTGTGCCGTAGCCGTAGAAACTCTCGTTGTGGTACTTCTTGGCCTCCAAGCCGGCCAGTGCCATGAATGAGTTCTTGCCCAGGTCGAGGTTGTACTGGGCGGTGTTGGTCCAGACCCAATCGACGTTCTTGGCCGTCGACTGCGTGAGTTTGTTCACATTGTCGCGCAGCCATTTGGGTTCGAAGGTCTTTCTGGTCTCGTTGTAGTAGTTGACACCGAAGTTAGTCTTGATTATCAGTTTCTTGACCGGCTCAATTTGCAGGTAAGCGTTACCGAACACGCGCCAGAACTCGTTGGAGTTGGCCTTGCTGTTGTCGATGAGTCGCATGATGTTAGGCGTGTCGCCCAGGATGTCGTTGATTTGGTCCACGTACACACCCTCCACGTCGTAGACAGCCTTGGCGGGGTGCTGCTTCACAGCGTTCTCTTCGGCTCCGCCGGGCATATCGTGGCTCTGCCACCAGTTCACGGCCACGTTGCCGCCCACCTTCAGGCGGTTGTCAAGGAAAGCGTAGTCGTTGTTGAAGCGCGTGTTGAGGCGCTGGAAGTCGGTGCCCTTCACGATACCATCGTGGTCAATCCAGTTGATCGAGAAGGTCGAAGAACCATTCTCGGCACCCTTCTGAAGGCCGAGGCTGTAGTTCTGCATCAGTCCGGTG
>SFQP01000221.1 GCA_004562975.1 bacterium | reverse complement strand
AGACCGAGAAGTAAAGCGTGTCGGACGTGGCGTTGTAGCACACCACATGGATTTCCGTGCCCCGTCCGGCGTAGCGCGCACTGTTTTCGAGCAGGTTGCGGAAAATGGCATAGACGAGCGAATAGTTGCCGAAGAGCGTCATCTCCTCCGGCAATTTCACCACCACCCGCATCTCCGCCTGTTGAAGCACATCGTGCAAGTCCTCCTGCACCCCACTGACCACCTGTGCCACGTCCACCGTTTCGCGGGGCATGAGTTCTGCCGCCTCCTCCGTTTTCGTGATCAATGCCACGTCGCGTATCAGGTCGGTGAGGCGGACCACCTGCGCCAGTGCCTTTTCGAGGAAATAATGCTTCCGTTCCTCTGCCAGTCCCGAACAGCTGAGCACCGTTTCGAGATAGCCCCTCACGCTGCTCACCGGCGTGCGCAGTTCGTGCGTGATGTTGTTGCTCATCTGCTGCTTCAGCAGGCGGTTCTTCTCTGCCGCCGTGATGTCCGTCAGTGTGAGTTCAAAGCCCCCGTCGCTGTACACTAGCAGCTGTACGGCGAATGTCGCGCTGCCCGCCCGGAGCGAATAGCGGAAAATCGGAGCTTCCTCCGCCATAGGCCGGCTGCCGCCGTGGAGTTGCAGGAACTCGCGGGCCGGTTGCAGCGCATCCGATTGCCACAGCGCATCCATGTTGGCCGTGGGGCGTTCCAGCACCACGTTGACATATTGCATGAAGCGCGCATTAGAGTACAGACACAGCCTTGCAGGCGAGAAGATGGCGATGCCCTCGCCGAAGTAGTGGAAATGGCGCACCAGGCGTTCCCGCTCGTTGGCAATCGTACGGTTCGACTCTTCCAACTGCCGGTATTTCGCCATGATGCCGCGTGCCACGTCGCCCAGGTCAGAGCGTGGAAACTCGATGTGGTCGTAGTCCACCAGTCCCCGGTCGGCCGAACGCATGAACTGTTTCAGTCCCGTGACAGCCTTACCGAAGCGGTCCGATATATAGATAAGGAGTACGAGCACCACGGGGAAGAGCATCAACACGAACCAGAGGAACATATTGTCGGCCTTCATAAACGTCTGAACCGTTGCATCGTACGGCAACGCCACGCGCACCACCATCGGGCCGAAAACCTTGGCAAAGTAGAAGAACTCGCGGTGTTCGGTGGTGGAGAGCCTGATGTCAGACCCTTCGCCGCGCAGCAAAGCCGTCTGCACCTCAGGCCGTCCCAGGTGGTTGCCCATCTCCTCTAATCGGTGGCCCGAGTTCTCGAAGAGCACCTTCCCCCAGCGGTCCACGATGGTCAGGCGCAGTTCGGGAGGCAGCAGTTCCGCCGGCTCCTGCCACGCCTCGTGGCCCGTTGCCGGCAGACTGTCCACTGTCTGTCCGGCCACCACGTTGGCATAACAGCGCAGGCGTTCCTCCAGCAGTTCCCGTTTGTACTGTTTCTCGCGGTTATATTGGAAAAGCACCAGCAGCAGCGTGAACACGGCGAACAGCGCGGTAAAGTTCAGCAGCAGTTTGGTCTTGTAAGTCAGTTTCGGCATCACGCATCCTCCTCAAAACAATATCCATATCCCTGTCGATTCGTGAGGTGAGCCGCGCCCTCTCCCAGTTTGCGGCGTATGCGGGCAATGTGAACGTCCACCGTACGATCCCACGAGCATACTGAGAATACCGAATTCCTTGGGTGAGAGCTTCAGGCGTTCGCCGTTGGCCACCACGATTTTCTTTTCAAAGTCCAGGCTGATGTTGCCTGCCTTCAGGAGTGTCGGAATCTCCTCGCGTTGTGCCCGGCGCAGTACCGCCTTCACGCGGGCCAGGACCTCGTGGAGCGAGAACGGTTTCGAGATATAGTCATCGCCGCCCGCCGAGAAGCCGGTGAGCATATCCCGTTCGGTGTCCTTGGCTGTGAGGAACACGATAGGGATTTTATTGTCAAGGTCCTTGCGCAGCCGTTCGGCCATTTTGAAGCCCGACATGCCGCCCAGCATCACATCGAGCAAAATC
>SFQP01000220.1 GCA_004562975.1 bacterium | reverse complement strand
ACGATGCCATCCAGTCTGCCCAGACCACGTATGACATGGCCACCACGGTCGACCGTATGAACGCAGCTGCGGCTGAGCTGCAGGCACAGTATGATGTGCTCTACCAGCTCCAGAACCCGGCAGACAGAACGGAAATCAATGCCGCCATTGCCGCCCTGCAAACGCTCTATGCCGGTTGCTTCGACGATGCCGAATGCACCACGCTGAAGGCTGCTTATCTGAACTCCCTCAACCCCATCAACGATGCACTGAACTCAGTGAGGGCTGCCCTCGCTACGGCACAGACCGTGAATGCAAACGGCCTCGCCACGGCATACGACCTCGCCGCACAGGTCCCCTTGCTCGAAGCCCAGAAGGCCGCCTTGCAAGAAGCCATCGGCTATGCCGCCCTGCCCGTGAAGCTGACCACAGACACGGAGAATCCCACGTACTACAAGATTATCATCAACCGCAACGGTTATCCCGTGTTCCAAAGCCGCACGGCTAACGAAGGCTCGGAGAATAAAATCAAGCTCGCGGCCTTTGAAGCCGGCAACGACCGTCAGGGCTGGTACTTTGTCAAGGGAACGGAAGCCCCGAAGGTGCGCATCGTCAACAAAGCCACGCCCAGCTTGGTGGTAGCCTGCATCCCCTCCGACTTCGCCGAAGGGGATGGCAAGATCATTTCTCAGGAAGTAACCGCCGATTGCGGCACGAACGAATGGGTCATCTCCAATACCAATTCATTGAGCGGCTGGTACAACATCACCGCCGACAAGGTGACAACATCCGGCGAGACGATGACCACCACCACCTTCTACATGAGTAACCATGGCGGTGTGAGCAATAACATGGGCTTCTACAACAAAGCCGGCGACCCCGGCTCGAACTTCCGCTTCGAGGTAGTCGACATCTGGGGCAGGAGCGAAGCCTTCTACACGCTTTACAATTATTACCACGAAACGGCGAAGTTCGATTTGACCACCACGGAGAACGCCTTCCCCGCCGAACTCCACGATGAGTCCGCCATCGGTTACTACCGAACCACCTTGGCCGATGCGTACACCACGGCCTTCAACGCAGCCACTGCGCAACTTAACGGTTATGGCACGGCGGACGTGACGGACGAAACGCTGACTGCCGCCTACGAAGCTCTCGTGGACGCTTTGGCTTATGCCGACCCGGCCAGCCATACGGCCATGTGGAACAAGTCGAAGGAAACTACCGATGCCACGGCAGTATGGTGCTTCGAACAGGACGGCAGCAACTACTACCTGCGCAACCTCCACACAGGAACGTACCTCACGAGGGATGCTACAGGACCGTATAAGCCGCGCACCCTGTCGGAAACCACCAAACAACCCGTTACCTTCGTTCCGCTGGGCGGTGGCGTGCTGAACATCAAGATCAACGGCAGCCCCATCCACGCGCAGGGCAGTGGAAACTCCCTGGTTATCTATGCCGGCGATGCCACCAGTGCCTCCGCATGGCGTATAGAGGAAGCTGATGCAACTGCTGTGGTCCACACCCTGTCGATGTCAAGCTACGGTTATGCCGGATTCTACTCCGCTTATCCCGTCATTCTCCCCACCGGCCTTCAGGCTTACTACATCAAACAGGGCGAAGTGACAGAGCAGAGCGGTGAAACGGCCGGCACGGCCACGCTCACGGAAATCACCGACATCATCCCGGCCCATACGGGTGTCGTGCTCTGTGGTGCGGAAGGCAGCTACAGCCTGTACCACTCCGATAGCCAAGCTGCTGCCCCGGCAGACAACTTGCTCAGCGGCTCGCCCTATCTCCGATACCTTGCCGGCGAAGACGGTACGAACTACTACCTCTTCGGCGTGATGGACGGACAGGTTGGTCTGTACAAGGCATACTTGGAATACTTAGCCGACGGCAGCCAGAGCTATACGCAGGAAACGGGCGAAACCGATAAGAGCGGCAATGCCATCACCGAAACCGTTTCCATCGACGATACCGACAATGGCGGCTACTTCCGCGTTTCGGCCAACAAGATTTACATGGCCTATGCACCGTCTGCCGGCGAGAATGCCATGGCCTTCCACTTCGACTTCGGCGGTGTGGAAACGGCTATCGGCCAGCTTCAGGGACGCATTCCGGAAAATGCCGTCATCTACGACTTGCAGGGCCGCCGCATGACACGCATCACCCAGCCCGGCCTCTACATCGTGAACGGTGTGAAATGTTACGTCAGTGCTCAAAACATCCGATAATTTCTAAATAATACCATAATGAAAAGAACATATATTTCTCCTGCCAGTCATTCCCTTTGGCTGAACCTTTCCTTTCCCTTGGCAGATAGCATGGGCGTTTACAGAGAAAAAGCCGGAAATAACTTTCAGGAATTGTCCAACAAAAAGGGATACGACAATTCCATGTGGGATGCCCTGGAGGATGAATAAGCAACCCCTTGCTTGAAATTCAGCTAAACAAGCCACCGGAAGAAGCGGATTCTTCCGGTGGCTTTTTCAATGTGCGAAGCCCATGGGTGTAGCCGGGGGCTGTCGCCTTATCCTGTCATGCCCCTGATTTTGCGCTTTTCGTCGGACCAATGCGTTCTGTGTGCCCATTTGTGTCAATCCACGACTCACGTCCCAGCTGTCTAATGGCCCAATCCTTCGTTCACATGAACATGTTGAACCTATGTGGGACAAACTGTGCCAAGATTTTTCACGGCTCCGGGCTTTGTATTTTCCAAATAATGCTGTCCTATACGCTTTTTTATCCGCTAAAAAAGCGTTCACTCCTTCACACAGAGTGCGTTTCTGTCTGATTTTCAACGGTTTCGAGTGTGAAGGCTTGGATTTTCAAGTGTTCACCTCCACTGTGGCATGACTTTTCCTGATTTTGGTTGACCGTTTTTTCCGTTATTTTCTGTTTTCGGTTTACCGTTTCCTGAGAATGTTGACCACTTCCCAAAGCGGTTGACCTTTGAGGTCAGAACAGCCCCTTCAGTCGAACTGGCAGCGATGCCATAGTGCAGTCTGCCTGCTGGGGGACAAACAGGAG
>SFQP01000219.1 GCA_004562975.1 bacterium | reverse complement strand
AAAACGGGGCGGCACGACGAAGTGCCTATCGGGAAGTTCGGCCTGGGCTTCAAGTCGGTGTTCGTCTACACCGACCGGCCGGAAATCTATGACGACAATATCCGTTTTTCCATCTCCCACTTCATCGTGCCCGACCTGCTGCCCTGCGACCATCCGCTCCGCAAACGGCAGGAAACGCTGTTCCGCTTTCCGTTCAAGGCGGAAAAGGCCGCAGCCGCCTACCACGAAATAGACCGGAAGCTGGCAAACCTAAGCCATCCGCTGCTGTTTCTCAACCACCTGAATTTCATGGAATGGGAAACCGAGGACGATGCGGGCTATTACCGCTTGGACTACCTGGGGGCCATAGGCAGCGGAAGGAAGCTGAGGTACCGAGTGGGAACGGAGGACGTGACGCGAGAAACGGAGCTGTGGAAATTCGCACGCCACGCCTCCGGCCACGGCGCGCTCGCGCCGGCGGTGGTGTTCGAGGTGGAGCAGGATGCCATCGTCCTGAAGCGGCATCCGCTCTACTGCTATCTGCCCACAGCGCACGAGAGCCACTTGCCGGCCATACTCCACGCACCGTTCAAGCTGACGGGAAACCGCGAGAGTATCATGGCACACGACAGTCACAACCTCCGGATGATTGACGAGCTGGCCTCGCTGCTCGCCGCCTCGCTCCAAGAGATTTGCCGGCTGGGCGAAGCGGCGCACAAGCCATGGATCGGCGACAATCTGGCGGAGTTCTTGCCGCCGGCGGACGATGCAGCACCGGCTCCTACGGACGATGCCATCGACCTTTCCCCACTCACCCAACGGGTGCTGGAGGCGGTGCGCGAAGGGGCGATGCTGTGGTGCGCCGACTTGGAATGCTACCTGCCGACCGCCTCGGCCTTCGTGGCGGACAACGGCTACTTGGCCGAAGTCTACCCTTCCCGTCTCCTCTCCCATATATATAATAAGGAGTGCGGGTGGGTGCTGCCGTCGTTGACGTCGGAAATCAAACGTGGCGCGCTCTTGCCCAAAATGTTGGGCATCGAACGCCTCAGCCCCGAGAAGATTCTCCGCAAAATCTCCCCGGAATTGCTCGCACAGCAGCCGGAGGAATGGCTGAAGGAGTGGTATCTGTCGCTGCAGAAAGTGCCCAATCTTTGGGCGAAAGGCGATGACGCTTTTCTCCGCTACAAGAAAATCATTCTCACGGCGGAGAACACTTTTGAGGCTCCTTTCGTGAAAGGCGACGTGGCCTCGCACGTACATCTGCCCGGCGCGGACGGCCGGAACTTGCAGGCCGGCGGGCTGTGCATGGTGAAACCGTCGCTGGTGGAGGATGCGAACGTCAGGAGCTTCTTCAGCAATTTGGGACTGACGGAAGTGAACGATTTTATCCTGGCGGAACAGGTGCTGCTGCCCGTGGTGCTGTCGGCGGAAAGGGAGTTCGCGGTACGGCTGGACGCACTGGTGAAATTTGTCAGGGTGTTTTTGGACAAACTTATCCCGGAGCAACAAGATGCGCTGAAGCCGCGTTGCCTGTTGCCCGCTTGGTCGGCGGCAAAGGGCTGGGAAATGGCGGAGTGCGCCGGGGTGAAACTGCACAATGCCGACAACGATTTGTTTTTCTGCGACAATCCCGAAGCGAAGTTTGTGGATTTCGCGAGGCTCAAGGAGCTGCTGCCCGCTGACGACGTGGCACTGCTGCAAAAGTTCACGGCGCATTTTCAGGAACTCCAGTCGCCCACCCTGCGCCTTTGCCAGCTCCCCATCACCGGCGAACGGGCGGAGGCAAGGCGGCTTTTGAATATATAGAAGAGCCGGTGATTGACGGATTTGAACTTTTCGTGACCCGCACGGCTCCCTGCTGCCCGGCAGAGGCGGCGGAACTGCTGGAAAAGCTATTCGGCAACCGTTTTCTCCAAGCCTCCTACCGCTCGTCGTACTGGGGCAGCTGGCATTCGGCGCAACTGCCGTCGCTCCACCGCGAACTGCTCTGCGCACAGCCTTGGTTAGAGGCGGCAGGCCCCGCATTGCGCAAAATGTTGGGACTACCAGTCAGGGAGCTGCAGCCGGAGGACATGGAAGTGCTTCAATCTGTTTTTTCATCGTCGGGCATCGTGTCGAAAGAGGATGTGGAGAACCTACTGCAGTACATGGAGCAGCACGGAGTGCTGGAGCGTTTTCAGCTCAAACAGCGCATTGAAGAACAGAAGGCGGTGGTGAAGTCCAGCAAACCGTGTTCGCTGGCATGGCTCGAAGAGGTGCTGGACCTGCGCCTGAAGTATGTGGAGGCAGGCGAGAAAAAGGACATTGAGTTTCTGGTACGGTCGCTCTTACAGGCCATCGGGACGCTGGAAGTGGAGCGCGACAGGGACTTGAGGGAACTGTTGCCCGACGGTATCCACCTGCTGTTTGGCCCGCCGGGCACGGGGAAGACAACAGAAATCACCCGGATGGTACAACGCCTGACCGATGCCCATCCGTCGGGGCGCATCCTCATCCTCACGCCGACTAATGCGGCAGCCGGGGTGTTGGCCGAACGGCTGAACCACCAGCATATCCGTGCCTGCCGGGGTGTGAACGTGGCGAACTCGTCACTGGTCGATGAACTGGAGGATTTGCAAATTCCCATCTACGATGCCGACCATGACTCCCTGCCCCGGGTGCTGGTGTCGACGGTTCATTACTACGCACGCACCTTTGCCCCGAAAGAACAGGACTACCTGCACAACCTGGCTTGGGATGCCATCTTCATTGACGAGGCTTCGATGGTGACGCTCGACTATGTGTTGCTCGCACTGTTCAAAGGGCGACAGTGTAATGCGCAATGCGAGTTCCACATCGTGGGCGACCCGTTGCAACTGCCGGCCATCACCAACCTGGACCCTTTCATATTGGAAGACGCGCGGCTCGACGAGTTTAATTTCTACTCGTTCATCGGCCTGTCGGAGTTCTCGGAA
>SFQP01000218.1 GCA_004562975.1 bacterium | reverse complement strand
CACGGGCATCATCCTGGAATTTGAATTCGGCACGAACTGGAGCAACTATTCCTGGTTCGTGGGCGACATCTTCGGCGCGCCGCTCGCCATCGAGGGCATCGTGGCCTTCTTCATGGAAGCGACGTTCATTGCCGTCATGTTCTTTGGCTGGAACAAAGTGAGCCGAGGCTTCCACTTAGCCTCCACCTGGCTCACCGGTCTGGGAGCCATTCAACCCCGAAACCGTGCGCAACGAGATGGTGGACTTTGCCGCCGTGGCCCTGTCGCCCTCGGCCGTGGTGAAGTTCTTCCACACCGTTTCCAGCGGATGGATGACGGGAGCAGTCTTCGTGGTCGGCGTGAGCTGCTGGTTCCTGCTGAAAAAGCGCAACCTCGAATTGGCCAAAGCCTCCATCAACGTGGCTGCCATCACGGGTGTGATAGCCACCCTCATCGTGATGGGCACCGGCGACCAAAGTGGTATCACCATGGCCAAAGAGCAACCCATGAAGCTGGCTGCTGCCGAGGGATTGCAGGAGGGCGGCACACAGGCTCCCTTCTCCATCGTGCCGGGCATCGAAGTGCCGGGTGTGCTCTCCCTGCTCGCCACGCACGATATCAACGGCTATGTGCCGGGCATCAACAACCTGCTGCAAGGCTACACCACGCCCGACGGCACAAGCTACCCTTCAGCACAGGAGAAGATGCAACGCGGCAAGCAGGCTCGCGCAGCCTTTGCCGATTTCCGCAAAAACTACCGCAACAACCCCGAAGCGGCAGCCGAAGCGCGAACCAGGCTGCAGGAGGATGTGCAATTCTTTGGCTACGGCTTCATAGAAAAGGCCGAAGACCTGGTGCCTCCCGTATGGCTCGTCTACTGGTCGTTCCGCATCATGGTGGGCTTGGGCAGTTTCCTCATGCTCTTCCTCATCGTGGTGTGGTGGATGCAGCGCAAAGGCAAGCTGGAGCACGCTCCGTTGCTGCAATGGGTCGGCATCGCCGCAGTGCCCATGGTTTATCTGGCCGGACAGGCCGGATGGGTGGTGGCCGAGGTGGGCCGCCAGCCCTGGGCCATCCAGGACCTGCTGCCGCTGGGCGCAGCCGTGTCGCAAATATCCCCATCGGGGGTCATCACCACCTTCTTCCTGTTCCTGCTGGTGTTCACCGTGCTGTTGGTGGCCGAAGTGAAAATCATGTGCAAAGCCATCAGCCAGCACAAAGCCTGACAGCAACTCACCGGTCATACACTCCTACCCTTCAAAATCTATCAAACACATGATAACTTACACTTTTCTTCAGCAATATTGGTGGCTCCTCGTGTCGCTTCTGGGCGGCCTGCTCGTGTTCCTGATGTTCGTTCAGGGAGCCAACAGCCTCATTTTCAGCCTAACCAACGACGAAACGGAACGCACCATGATTGTGAACTCCACCGGACGCAAATGGGAGTTCACGTTTACGACCCTCGTCACCTTCGGGGGTGCTTTCTTCGCCTCTTTCCCGCTCTTTTACAGTACCAGCTTCGGCGGAGCCTACTGGGTGTGGATGCTCATCCTTGTGAGCTTTGTGCTCCAAGCCGTGGCCTACGAATACCAATCAAAGCCGGGTAACGTCATGGGGCGCAACCTGTACCGCCGCTTCTTGGTGTTCAACGGCTTTGTCGGTCCCTTTGTGGTAGGTGCCGCCGTGGGCACCTTCTTCACCGGCTCTGCCTTTACTGTGGACCATGCCGCGATGGGGGGCAGCGAAGAGTTTGCCGCTTCGCCCGTCATCAGCCAATGGGCCAACGCCTGGCACGGTCTGGATGCCTTGGCCAACGTGTGGAACCTCGTGCTCGGCTTCGCCGTGTTCTTCCTGGCCCGCGTGCTGGGCTCGCTCTATATGCTGAACAACCTGCACGATGAAGTGATGCAAAAACGCCTGCGGCGGCAAGTGTTGATGGATGTCGTGCCTTTCTACCTGCACAACTTCCTTTCGCTGCCCTGCGTGAGCATTGTTTTCCTCCTCGGGGTCGTGCTGGTGCTCTTCGGCATAGGCCGCACCCTGCTGCGCCCCGGTGCCACAGGCGGTATATGGCCCGTAGGCATCGGCAGCGTGCTCACGGTCATGGCTCTGCTGCTGGTGGCCGGCCTGAACAACACGGCTTACTATCCTTCAAGCGTAGACCCGCAAAGTTCCCTCTGTCTGGCCAACAGTTGCTCCAGCGAATTCACGCTGCGCACCATGGCCTGGGTGAGCCTGCTCATTCCCTTCGTGCTGGCCTACATAGCCTATGCCTGGCATGCCATTGACCGGGGTGGCATATCACGCGAAGAGATAGAAAAACCGGGCCACAAGTATTAAGTCCTCCTGACTTCATCAATGCGCCACCCAAATTAAGACTCTCTGTTAGTTAGGTCAAAAAGTGGCTTTACAGCCAGATGTTTCTCTGTCAGGAAGAGCGTTT
>SFQP01000217.1 GCA_004562975.1 bacterium | reverse complement strand
GTTATCATGTCGCAGCCCAGGCTGTCGGCATACTCCACGGCGGCGCACCAGTTGTCTTCCTCCACCAGTTGTTCCGTTTCGCTGTCCTCGCTCTGCAACAGGTAGAACGAGGCCTCCGGTGCAGTGCCCACGAAAGAATTGGGTTCGTTGGCGGCAATGCACGAAAGCACCATCATGCCGTGGGGCTGCGCCTCGTCGTAGACGCTCTGTTCAGGGCGAACGAAGTTGCGCGTGCCCAACACCTTGGCCTGCTGCAATCCGGGAATGATGTCGGCGTTGAAGAAGCCGCCGTCGATAACGGCTATCAGCACACCCGCACCGCGATAGCCGGCGCGGTGGAGCGAGTCCACGCCCAGCATCACGTTTTGCGAGTTCGCATGACCGTAGAAGGTTTCCAGCGTGTCACGCTGCGGAGCCAGCAAATCATGCCTTGAGGCCGGCAACTTCACCGGCACACTGTCGGGCGAGATGCGCACCAGCCGGTCGCCTTGGACGAATTTCAGCCGGCGCACCTGCTGCATCAGGGTGGTGTCGGCCAACTCCACCACCGCCGTGTTGTTCCACTTGCTCCAGTTGCACACCTTCAGGCCCATCCGGCGCAAGGAGTCGAGATAGGCCGGCGTAACGGGCAGGTCGTGATGGTCCACCTTCAGTCCGTAGCGGGCACGGCGTTCGAGCGAGCGCGCCGAAAGGAAAGCCTCGGGATGTTTCAGGCTGTAGCCGTTGTTCTTCTTGTCGGTGAAGGCCACACGGTAACGGTAAGTCTTGGGCACTTTCCGGTAAACGGTCTGCTCCTCCGCCATTTCGGTTTGTGCGTTGCCTGCGCCCCAGCCGAGACAGGCCAACAAGAGTAAGATGATATTTTTATACATATTGTCCAATTCCTTTTTGATTAGCGATGACGGCCCCTCCCACCAGGCGTTCGCCTTCGTAGAACACGGCACTCTGTCCGGGGGTTACGGCACTGACTTTTTCGGCAGTCCTTACCAACAGCAGGCTGTTTTCTAACCGTTGCACGGTGCAGGCCACGGGGGTGGCATGGTAACGGATGCGCACGGCGAGCGAAGGGCAGGAAAAGAATGCGTCCTCGTTCACCCATTCGGGCTGCTCGGCAAAGAACACATCGGTGAGCAAATCCTGTTCGTTGCCCAGTACGATGGTGTTCTTTTCGGCGTTGAGGCGCAACACGTAGGCCGGACTGCCGAGGGCGATGCCCAGCCCCTTGCGCTGTCCCACCGTGTAGAAGGGTACGCCAAGATGCCGCCCCAAGGTTTTTCCCTGTGCATTGACATAGAGGCCGCCCTCCACGTGCCTGGCCAGTTCGGGACGATTCTGCCGTAGGAAGTCGCGGTAGTCTCCTTCCACGAAGCACACTTCCATTGACTCGGACTGGCGCGCCCTTACGGCGAAACCTTTCCCGTCAAGGTAAGCCCGCACTTGGGGCTTCTCCATTCCGCCCAAGGGGAACACGCAACGGCGCAGGACGCGCTGGGGAACGCGCCAGAGGAAATAGCTCTGGTCCTTGCGCGGGTCGGTGCCGGTGAGCAGGTAGGTGTTGCCATCGGTGTGGCGCAGGGTGCGCACATAGTGGCCAGTGGCCATGAGGTCGCAATCCAGACGGTCGGCCCACTCTTCCATCAGCCGGAACTTGAAGAAACGGTTGCAGCGCACACAGGGGTTGGGGGTGCGTCCGGCTTCGTATTCGTCAAGGAAATATCGTACGATGCTGTCGCGGAACTCCCGACGCACATCGGCCACGTGGTGAGCTATGCCCAGCCGGGCTGCCAGTTCGCGGGCGGAGCGCACGAAGTCGGGTCGAACACGCGCATCGTCATGCCCACCACTTCGTAGCCCTGCTCCTGCAACATCAGGCAGACGGCAGAGCTGTCCACACCGCCGGACATGGCCACCAGTATTTTCCGTTTCATCCGTTGCACTCCTTATTTATGATTGGGAGGTTATATAACCCTATAACCTTGAACTCTTATATATAATAGGTATAGTCACTGCGGAGCTGTTTACTGCAGTGCAGGCATTTCTGCTTCCACACGTTGCTCCACCTCATCGGGCAAATTCGGGAAGAAGTCCATGCCGGTCAGCTTTTCCACCTCATCCACCGTGCGCTGATAGGCTGTGAGCGGCCGGCTGCCCGCCTTGTTCTTGAACACGAAGCCGTAGGCTTTGGGCTGCGAGGCGTTTCCCACCAAGAGCACCTTGAAGAAACCGTCGGGCACGGCCACGCGGTGGTTGCCGATGCGCTCCGGATTTTTCGTTTCGTACAATGGGCCGGCCACGATGCAGACCGCACCGTAGCGGGTGGCCCATTCGCGTTCCAGCTCCTCCAGGTCTTTCCAGTCGCCCCGGTTCAGGTTGCGGTTTTGCGGGCAGACGTTTGTCATGTAGAAACTTTCCTCCATAGCCTGCGCGCTCCATTTCATGTCGGCCGCCGGTGCCATGTGTCCCCGGTCGTAGCCGGAATGGGAATAGTCCTCCGAATAAGCCTTGGCACCGCGCACGGCGGGGTCGGGGCGGAACAATTTGGCGCGCGGTTCCTCGCCTTCGGCTTCCTGCGCCGTGAGTTGCCACGCCACCCATTGCGGTGTCTTGAAATCGGCATCGTAGCTCAGCGTGAAGCCCGTATGGCGGATAATCTGGCCGCCCCGGCTGCTTTCGTAGCGCGGTATTTCCAGCCCCTCGGGCAAGAAATCTTCCTCCGGCTGCACCGTTGCATCACGATGACCCGTTCCGTCGCCCGTAGCGTCAGGCACTGCCACCGGTTGCGGCAGTGAAGCAGATGCATCGACCTCATCGGACTGACGCGAACGCAGTCCGGTGAGCACGAGTACAAAGACGATAGCCAACAAGGCCGTTGTTCCGTATTTACGCACTTGGCAAGAAGTTGAAAGTCACCTCAATATAATCTTGTTATTTCGTCAGAGCCACCTCAATGTTGTTCTTGAGTATTTCGCTGCCCGGATAGCCACCCTGGCTCAGGTTGTCGTAAGCCCTCTTGCCATCCTTGCCCAACAGCAGGTAGGCCGGAATGCCGGGTATGTTGAGGTGGCGGCACAGTTCGCCCCACTGCTTGTCCGTCAGGCGGTAGTGTTCTCCCTCGATGCCGGCAATCATCTTGTTCCACGTTTCCTCGGGCGAGTTCTCGCCGGCCACGTAAACGAACACGCAGCCTTTCTTGGCCAGTTCGGGCTTGATGTCGTCAATCTGCTTCATGGCCATGCGGCAGGGACCGCACCAGGTGGCCCAAAAGTCGAAG
>SFQP01000216.1 GCA_004562975.1 bacterium | reverse complement strand
GAGCAAGGGATAGCCCAAGGGTACGAGCAGGCAGAAGATGAGTACGCCCTGGTCTTTGAAGAGGCCCAGCAATTCATCGCGCAGCAGCGTCAGCCAATGGATTTTGTTTTGCATAGGAGGGGGGAAAGTTGAAAGTTGAAAAGTTTAGAGTTGGGAAGTTTAGAGTTTAGAGTTTAAGTCATCATGTCGAAGCAGCTTGCACGAGCATATCAGAAGCCCTAAACCCTAATCTATTCAACGATTTCGTTAAGCCAAATGAGCAAAGCAAAACTTGTTTTAGCTTTGCCATGGCGAGAAATTGCACTTTTAAGAACTATTTATGGTTCATAACGATAACTCGCCAACGCCTTCTTCAACCGGGGCATACAGGGCCACGGCAGCAGGGCCATGGCCAACAGACACAGCACGTAGGGCCAGGCGTTCGATAGCGGATAGCCGTTGAGTGCCGTGTTCACGTAGAGCAGGTAGTAATGGCGCAGGGGAAACAGTAGCGACAGCCCTTGAAGTGCAGGGTGCATGGCCATGCAGGGAAACGACATACCGGAGATGCTGAAGGAGATGACACCCCACAGCGAGGCGAACGAGAGGGCCAAGCGCAACGTGGGCAACATGGCGAACATGAACACGCCCAAACCCTGACAACCCACGATGAACAGTGCCATCACCGCCCACATCCGGAGTAAGCCGCCGTGGAGTTGGTCTGCCGTGCCGAACTTGATTTCCGAGCCCAGACTGTACACCGTGATCATGAAGACGAAGATGCCCAACACACCGGGAATGAGGATATTGGAAAGGTAAACGCTGTAATTCAGCCACGGGTTTCCCACGGCGTGCATGTCGATGACGATAGGTTGCAGATAGGCCATGGCCTGCCGTTCCGTAGCTCCTTTGGCGTAGAGCACGGAGCGTGTGGCAGCTCCCGAGGCCAGTTCCGACATCATGCGCATATCGCGATAGAGCGGTGGGCACACGCCTGCGGTTCACCTCCGCAGCCGTTCCTTGAGGAATGTAGTAGAAACCGTACACCTCTCCCCGCTGCACGGCACGACGCGCCTCGGTGGCGTTGGCGTACACGTGTGTCACGTTGACCATCTGGAAAGCGTCGAGGTTGCGGGCTATGTTGCGGCTGGTGGCCGTGCGGTCCTCATCGACCAGTCCCATGGGCAGCTCTTCAGGCAGTCCCTCCTGCATCAGGGAGGTGAAGAACAGGCAGCAGAACAAAGGGGCCAACACCATACCGAAAAGGTAGATGGGGCGGCGTGTGATATGCCGAAGTTCGCGTAAGATAATGGAAAACATGGGTTCTTAAAAGTGCAATTTTCTCTGACACTTTCGGCTGCGCTCGGCATAGCTCAAGCAAGCTTGGCTCTGCGCTCGCTTGCACGAAAGTTCTCGCCATGGCAAAGCTAAAACAAGTTTTGCTTTGCTCATTTGGCTTAACGAAATCGTTGATTGAATGTGTAACATGTACAATGTATAAAGAGTTGAGAATTTTATAGTCAAAAGTTTACAATTGATGCTCACTGAGCGAAGATTACTTCACTTCATGGCAACCATATAAACTTTAAACTATCCACTTTCGACTCCTTATACATTATTTCATGACCAGCAGTACACTCATGCCGGGGCGCAATCCTTTCACTTCCTGTAAGGGCGCGGCTTTCACCTCGAAGGTTTTGCGGTCGAACTGCCCCGTTGTTTTCGTGGCTTTCCAGGCGGCATAAGAGCCGAGGTCTTTCAAGTAATACACCTTCAGCTCCACCTCCCGGTTCTGCAACGCGGGGACAACCGCCCTTATCTTGCCGTTCATGGGGAAGGCGGAGAGATAGTCCTCGCGCACATTGAAGCTCACCCACATATCCTGCATGAGCGCGATGTTCATGATGGGGGCTCCCGTGCCGACGAGCTCGCCGGGCTGCGGGAATATCTCCGTCACCTCGCCGTCGGCAGCTGCCGTCAGCACCGTTTCGCGTAGATAGGAGCCCACTTCGTTCACCGCCCCTTTGGCGCGGCTCACCATGGCGGCAGCGGCCTCCTTGTCCTCGCGCTCGGCTCCGTTCTTCGCCATGTCGTACTGCGCCTTGGCGGCCTTTTCCGTAGCCACCGATGCGTTGAGGTTGGCCGTAGCCTCATCGAGTTTCTGGGCCGTCATCACGCCTTGGTCGTGAAGCCGTTTCACCCTTTCGTACGACTTGCGGGCAATCTCCGCACCTGCCTGCGCCTTCTGCCACATTTCGTAGGCAGCGGCTATCTGTTCCTGACGTGCGCCCTTCTCGGCCTTTCGGTTCTGGGCTGCTGCGGCCTCTTCGGCGGCCCGTGCCTGTTCCATCTTGGCCGAAACGTCGGGAGCTTCGAGCAGAGCCAGCGTGTCGCCGGCGTGTACCTGCTGTCCTTCCCTCACATAGTATTTCAGAATACGCCCGGGCACCTTGCTCGACACGCGGTACTCCGTTACGTCGGCCTGTCCCTGAATGGTCTCGTCAGTTTCGCTGAAGGCATACATACTGCCTATGATTACTAAGATGACTATGCCCGCAAGGATAATGATGGCGGGCAAAAGATTAGGTTTTTGTCTGGACATGGGTATGATTTATAATTGATAATGTAAAATAAGGTCTGACGACCGACGGGGCAATTTAAAATTTATAATTTACAATTTATAATGAAGGCTACGCCGATGGTGGTTGCAGAGCTTCATCGTCCTGTATGTCGGTCGTAGACCTAATTATAAGTTATAGATTATACATTATAAATTGAGGAACGTCAGTTTCCTGATTGGCCAATGGCCTTGTCGTAAGCAGCACGGCTGAGCTTGATGTCGATTTGTGCGTCAATCTTGTCGCTGTGAGCCTGGAGCCAGGCGGTTTGTGCCGCCAGCAAGTCGGACGTGGTGATGACACCTTCGGCAAACCCGAGGCGTGCCGTGCGGAGG
>SFQP01000215.1 GCA_004562975.1 bacterium | reverse complement strand
GCTGGTGGCCGACAATGGCATCCAAAGCGTCAGCATCGCCCTGGCCGACATGGACAAGATGTTCTTTGCCCTTGAGGCCACCGGCCTGAACACCGTTTCGTCCGCAGCCGATGCAACTCCCGCTTTCCGCATCGAAAATGGCCGTCTCATCACCGACGCTCCTGCCGGCAGTGTCAGCATCTATGGCACCGATGGCCGCCAAGTTCCCGCTTCAGGCCTGGATCCCGGCGTTTATGTAGTGAAAATCAAAGGTCAATCCTTTAAAGTTCTGGCACGATGAAACGCCTCTTCTCTTTCACATTGGCCGCGCTGTGCTGCCTGGGCGGCATGGCGCAAACCATGAAGGTGGTGCAAGGTCCGGTCACCACCCTCGTACCCTCCGCCACGGCGAAGGACATTGTCTTTTCTTCCGGTGGAGCCGACTTCACCGTGATGGGTAACACTTTCCCCACCGCTTCGGTCAGCGAAATCCTCTTCGACCGTTCCGAGGTACAGCCCGCCACCCTCGGTGTGCGCTATTCGGAGAGTGGAGCACAGGTAACCGTTTCGGCAGACATCGCCCCCTTGCTCCGCATCACCGTCAACGGAGGCCATGTGGCCGTTCTGGCCGATGCATCCCTCGACCGCGAAGTCACTTACACCCTTTCGGGCACCTCGTCGGACGGTTCTTTCTGGATGGACGGCGAGTACAAGTCCACCCTCCTCCTGAACAACCTCTCTTTGACCAACCCCGACAGTGCAGCCGTTTGCATCGAAAACGGCAAGCGCATCGCCGTGCAGCTGCCCGAGGGTAGTGTTACCACCCTCGCCGACGGTGCCGGCGGACAGCAGAAAGCCTGCTTCTTCATCAACGGACATGCCGAATTTGAGGGAGGCGGCACGCTCAACCTCACCGGACAGACCAAGCACGCCTATGCTTCTGATGAATACACCCTCCTCAAGTCCGGATTTGGCAAGCTCAACATCACTGCGGCGGTGAGCGACGGAATGCACATCGAGCAATATTTCCAGATGGACGGCGGCACCGTCAGCATCAGCGGAACCGGCGGCGATGGCATCGACGTTTCTGTAACCAAGGATGCTACAGACGAGTTCAACGGCCAGGCCTTCATCAACGGCGGATCGCTCTCGCTCCGCGTAACGGCTGACGACGTGAAAGGACTCAAGACGGAGAACAACCTCACCGTCAGTGGCGGCGACATCTATGCCGAGGTGGCAGGTCTGGGCACCAAGGGTTTCAGTGTCGGTACCGACCTGCTCATCAACCAAGCCTCCGGCAACACCACCGCCATCCGAATGGACGTGACGGGCACCACCTATATGTCCGGCGACCCTAACCTTGAGTCCAAATGTCGAGGCATGAAGATAAAAGGTAACTATACCTTCAATGGCGGCAGCATCTCCATGAACGTCACCGGCAAGAAAGCCAAAGGCATCTCTTGCGATGGCACATATACCTATATCAGCGGCACAACCAATGTGATGCCCGAATAAGCAGCATTCTTTTCTGTAGGACTACACCGTCGGCGGCTTGCGAAGCCCGGTGTAGTCCTTTCTTTTTAGGCAACCTCCTGTGCCAATTCCAATCCCTTGCTAACCCATTATTCCACGTTTCAAGCATTCTATGAAGAAACTTCTGCATTTGGTCTTTTTCCTATGCTGTTTCGCCCTTCCCGTGGCGGCGCAGCCCCTCGCCTATGTTGAGGGCGACAGCCTCTTCCTGTACCTTCAGGGAGGCCGGCTCGATGTCTTTCCGGGAAATATCCTGCGGCAGGCCGAGGAGCGCGACGACACCCTCCGCCTCACCCTGCTCAACGACTCTGTCGTGGCTTACCCGTTGAGCGAGGTGGAGCGTTATGAAACTACCCGCCCCACGGATCTCCCGGTCTTTACCTCGTTCAAATTCAACAACAAGTACAACACCCAGGTCTACACCGACGTGCAGGCCGAGCTGGTCAGCGACACCCTGGTGCAGGCCACGGTCGGTGCCATCGGCAAACGG
>SFQP01000214.1 GCA_004562975.1 bacterium | reverse complement strand
TGGACACGTGTACGCTTTACGTGACGGTGGAACCATGCGTAATGTGTGCCGGGGCGTTGGGCTGGGCACAGACGGGCCGTGTGGTGTACGGCGCAGCCGACCCCAAACGCGGCTACTCGGCATTTGCCCCGAACGCCCTGCACCCCAAGACCCAAGTGACGGCAGGGGTGCTGGAGGAGGAATGCGCCGCACTGATGAAGCAGTTTTTCAAGAACAAAAGACGATGACCGAGCGTAAGGAACTGGGTAACCAGGGCGAATATGAGGCCGTGCTCCACCTGCTGCACCACAGCTACCATATTCTGGCACGCAACTGGAGGGCGGGCCACCTGGAATTGGACATCGTGGCGGAATACTGGGGCGAAATAGTCTTTGTGGAAGTGAAGACACGCAGCAACGAGGACTTCATGCCCGCCCAGTTTGCCGTTACGCCCCACCAACAACGCAACCTGCAAGCTGCCGCCCGGATGTTCCTTGCCGACCATGGCCTACAAGAACAACCTTACCGCTTCGACCTCATCACGGTGGTAGGCACGGAGCGGCCTTTTGAAATCACCCATTACAAAAGGGTGTTCAGAAAGCTGGAAAACCATTGGACTTACTGACCTGCCAGCACAACAATTCCTATTTGCAACCATGAATATCGAAACCATCAGGAACTATTGCCTGAGCCAACCTTTGGCCACGGAAGATTCCGCCTTCGGTCCCGAAGGGGTGCTCTTCCGGATTTACAACAAGATTTTCGCCTACATCGACCTGGAGAAGCCCGATCTCGTGGTGCTGAAGTGCGACCCGGACTATGCACTGAACCTGCGCGACCGGTATGCGGGCATCGCAGGGGCGTTTCACTGGAACAAGAAGTATTGGAACGAAATACATTTTGATACCGACGTGCCCGACGAACTGATACTGCAACTCGTTGACCACTCGCTGGACGAAGTGCTGAAAAAACTCCCCAAGAAAATCCAAACCGAATATGCCGCCCTTCGCACTGCATCTACCCGATAACTGGTACACCGAACACTTGGACCAGACGGACACGACGATGCGCCGGCTGCGCCAGCCACGGTGGCAACAGCTGCCCCGGGAATTTGCCTTGCTCACCACGGACTTCCAGACGGCGGGCCACGGGCAGAAGGGCACGGTGTGGGAGGCGGAAAAGGGACAGAACCTGCTGTTCGGCATGGTGTTCCACCCCACCTTCCTCCCGGCCAACCGGCAGTTTGCGCTCTCGGAAGCCTCGGCATTGGCGGTGGCGGGAGCGGCCTCTGAACTGACGGCGGACATCTGCGTGAAATGGCCCAACGACATCTATTGGCAGCAGCGGAAGCTGGGCGGAATGCTGCTGGAACACGATTTGTGCGGCCCGCACATAGCCAACACGATTTCGGGCGTGGGACTCAACGTGAACCAGACCGTGTTCCGGAGCGATGCGCCCAACCCCGTTTCGCTGCGGCAGATTGTGGGACATACCGTGGACCGCGAGGCGTTGCTGACGGAAATACTCCAACGCTTTGAGCACCACTACCGCGCTTTGCAGCAGGGCCGCGCCGACGCGCTGCACGCAGAGTTCATGCGCCGACTGTTCCGTGCAAAAGGTTACCATCCTTACCGCGATGCGGAAGGCTGTTTCATGGCCCGCATTGACGACATTTCCCCACAGGGCATCATCCGGCTGCAACGCACCGACGGCAGCACGAAGAGTTATGCCTTCAAAGAAGTGGCGTTTCTTCCTGAACCATAGAGTTCAGAGGATATCTACCCATTTTCATCACCCAATTCAAATTCCCCGTTTGGCTTTGAACAACATCCTGCGCATCGCACTACCCAGCATCATCTCCAACATCACCGTCCCCCTTTTGTCCTTGGTGGACACTGCCATCGTTGGGCATCTCGGCGCGGCATCCTACATCGGTGCCATAGCCATCGGCAGCCTCATCTTCAACATGGCGTACTGGCTGTTCGGCTTCCTGCGCATGGGGACGGGTGGCCTCACCGCCCAAGCCCACGGCGCA
>SFQP01000213.1 GCA_004562975.1 bacterium | reverse complement strand
GTTGCGTCTGAGGCCGCATAGTAGTACCACGTCCATTGACGTGGTACTCAGAACTTCATCGTGGTGCCCAGCCACGATCCCTTTTTTGTAGGCGTTTTAATAGGCGTTGCTCCTGACGTCGCAACAAGTACTGAGAGCCACGTCAATGGACGTGGCACTACTATTGGCGTCCAGCCACGATACCAAGTCTTAAACCAAGGCGTTGCGTCTGAGGCCGCATAGTAGTGCCATGTCCATTGACATGGCACCGGGGGGGGTATGAATTTGACCCTCAAACATCTTCATTATGACACACCATCATAACTTAGTTCCACGTCAATGGACATGGGACGACTACCCCCCTAACGCAACGCGGGGGCCGCCGGCATCTGTTGCCTGCGGCCCCCGCGGGATAGGGCTGTTGAAGAGGAGAGGATTATCTGCCCTCCTTGTTGGAACTATTACTCCATATAGTGTTGTTCCACCCGTTGTTATGGTTGGAATACTGATCTTTTTCGCCCTCCACTTCGTAGTACTTGAGACCGCTTGTGGCGAGCATCTGGACAGAAGACAGGGTGAAAAGCGTGCTTTCGGGCTTGATATATTTCTTCATGATGGGTTGCATGTTTAGGGGATGTTGGACTATGCGGTTTACTTCACGATGACCTTACGGCCGTTGATGATATAGGCACCAGCGGGCAGCGGTTTGCTGCTATCTACGCGGACGCCCGACAGGCTGTAAGCGGCATTAGCATGCTGACTGCCTACTTCTACCTGACCGATGCCGGTGGCGTCCATACCGTCTAAGCGGAAGCCAGTGGCGGCGATTTCGGCAGGCACGGCGAGGTAG
Organism: bacterium; assembly: GCA_004562975.1. The sequence continues at coordinate 1,208 of SFQP01000213.1, read as the reverse complement.
GCCTTGCCGGCGGCGTTGGTGAAGGCGGCACCGTTTGCAGCGCCCCAGAAGAAGCCGAACTTGCGCTGGCCATCAATGGTGCCGTAGGTCAACTTATAGTACTTCGCACCACCCTCGGTTTCGGCGTCAATGGTCGAACCATGCAGCAGGTTGCCCGTGGGGGCGGCAACGGTGCAGTCGGTCAACTGGATGGCGTTGTAAGTGGCAGCCTCGCCACGAAGCAGAACGGCCGTTGCGGCGGGCACGATGCTGCCGGCCTGATATTCCCATGCCATGGTCAGCGTACCATCATTGTTGGCGGCGGTCACCGTTGTGGCTTCCATACCGGCGGGCACCACGAAGGCCTTGTCGCTATAGTAGGTGGCGTAGCCAGCATCGCGGATGGTCAGCTGGAGGTCAAAAGCAGAATACTGGCGGTAAAGGACGGCGGAGTAGAGAGTTTTGCTTGTGCTGTACGTTGCGAAGCGAGGATTCTGTTTGTTGTAACCCAACTGTCGTTTGAGCGCTTTATTGAAAATAGGAGAAGTATTTTTGGTGCTCAGGTCAATTTTCCAAAGAAATTCATTCGTTGAAGTGGCCGAAGTAGAAGACCAAAAAACTGTTGTAGCATCTCCACGGTTTTGGAGATAGGTATTACCATGCTTGAGCTTGAAATATTCACCACTGGCTACAAGTTGGAAGGCATAGGGCTCGTTGGTGCCATCTACAGAACTTGTATAGAGACCATTATTAAGCGAAACTTCTACGTACTGCAGATATTTGGTCGTACTTGAATTCTCTCCCATCGCCTTATCGCCATCCTTATTCAGCACGATGTACGTGCCGCCGTCAACCACCTCGCTCTGTGCCGTGACGGGGGCAAAGACGGTCGCAGAAACGGGAGTTACCGTCAGCGTGTAGGAGGCGCTGTGTGAGTCGAGGGTAGCGGTGATGGTCGTCGTACCGGGGGCCACGAGGGTCACGGCGCCGGTTTCGCTATCGACGGTAGCCACGCTGGGAACGCTGCTGCTGTAAGCAGGCGCGCCTTCCACGTTGGTCTCGACGGTGGGCGCGGTGAAAGCGGTGATGAGCATCACGCTATAGTCTGTCTTAGCAAAGCGGAAATAGGGGCTGGAGTCGGTGACGTTGAGGGTATAGGACGCAGAACCAGCAGCATAGGTCTCGTTCTTCTCGGACGATGCGGTGATGGTGGTAGAACCAACGCCCAC
>SFQP01000212.1 GCA_004562975.1 bacterium | reverse complement strand
AATCAATAGAAGACCAAGAGAAAAACTCAATTTCTCAACGCCAGTGAAGGAGTTCTTCAAACATTATTCTTAATATTGCACTTGCTTGTTGACTCTATAGCTTTCTTACCAAGGATTTGATCAAATCTTTCGTCAACTTCTGGATGACCTGAGCGAAAAGTGTTATCCTTGCCATGAAGGAGGGTAGTTTTGTTTGCAACCACTAAGGTACATTTTTTACATAGTGGAAAACTACCTCCTTCATTTTTATTTTGGACACTATTGGATTTCCGTATATCTTTGCAGCGACTCAACACAATCCCGACGTTGCGATAGAAGTAACATTCGACAGCTATTTCCGTGCCCCGCAGATGACAGCCCTGGCCTGTGCCCTACGCTTGCTCCGCTGATTACCGCGCGAGCGAAGCGACCATAATCTTAAGTTCTTTTCATAATAAATGACACACCCACGGCCTTGGGGCGCGATGGGTGTGTCATTTTTATCTTATCAACAGAAAAAAACGGGGTTCAAAGCGAAACAGAGCCGCCGCTGCAGTTTAGTGGATGAGTTTCTCTTTGAGCTTTGCCAGCATGTCCTGGGTCATGGCGTCGAGGTCGTACTCCGGTTTCCAGTCCCACTCCTGACGGGCGCATACATCGTCGAGGCTGTTGGGCCAGGAGTCGGCGTTGGCCTGCTTCAGCGGGTCGATGTCGTAGGTCATCTCAAACTCCGGCTTGTACTTCTTGATAGCGGCCAGCACACCTTCGGGGTCGAAGCTCATGGCGGCGATGTTGAAGGCGTTGCGGTGGATGAGGCGTGAGGGGTCGGCTTCCATCAGCTCCACTGCGGCGCGCAGGGCATCGGGCATGTACATCATGTCCATGTAGGTGCCTTTGCTGATGGGGCAGACGAATTTCTCGCCACGCACGGCACTGTAGTAGATGTCGCAGGCGTAGTCCGTGGTGCCGCCGCCCGGAGGCGTTACGTAGGAGATGAGGCCGGGGAAGCGCACGGCACGGGTATCGACACCATATTTGCGGTAGTAATAGTCGGAGAGCAGCTCGGTGGTGACCTTCGACACGCCGTAGATGGTGCGGGGACGCTGGATGGTGTCCTGCGGCGTGTGGTCGGCGGGCGTTTCGGGACCGAACGAACCGATGGAGCTGGGCGTGAACACGGCGCAGCCGTGCTCGCGGGCCACCTCCAGCACGTTCCAAAGACCGTCGATGCCAATCTTCCATGCCAGCTGCGGACGACCTTCGGCCACCACGCTCAGCAGGGCGGCAAGGTTGTAGATGGTGTCCACGCGGTGCTTCAGGGCAACGGTGGCGATTTGCTCGGCGTTCGTGACGTCGCAAATTTCGTAGGGTCCACTTTCGCGCAGCTCGCCGTGAGGCTTAGCGCTGGGTATGTATCCGCAAACTACGTGGTCGTTTCCGTAAATGCCGCGCAACTTCATCGTGAGCTCGGAGCCTATCTGGCCCGTGGCGCCTATCACCAGAATATTTTTCATTAGGGAAAGTATTATATTATAGGTTTCAAAATGCGAAGCAAAGGTGCATACTTTTTTTGAGATTTATGATTGGCGCAAAGAGTTTTTTGAAAAAAAAGCCTTTCCTTTGCCTCGTGCTTGGCAATGCCTTTGGCCAAGCCGCAGGACGATGAACTGCATCGTGTCAAACGACGGTGGAACAGACAACCTTAATTATAAAATCATGTACGGAAAATTTCAAGCACATCTTCAGAACGAACTGAACGAAATCAAGGAGGCCGGCCTCTACAAACAGGAACGCCTCATCGAAGGACCGCAGCAGGCTGCCATCCAGGTGAAGGGCAGCGAAGTGCTCAACTTCTGCGCCAACAACTACCTTGGCCTGTCGAACAATCCGCGCCTCATCCAGGCTGCCAAGGACATGATGGACCGCAGGGGTTACGGCATGTCGAGCGCATCCACAAGGAGCTTGAAGCTGCCATTTCCGATTACTTCAAGACGGAGGACACCATTCTCTATGCCGCCTGCTTCGATGCCAACGGCGGTGTGTTCGAACCGCTGCTCACGGCCGACGACGCCATCATCTCCGACGCGCTGAACCACGCCTCCATCATCGACGGTGTGCGGCTGTGCAAGGCCAAACGCTACCGCTATGCCAACGCCGACATGGAAGACCTGGAACGCCAGTTGCAGGCTGCGCAGGAACAACGCTTCCGCATCATCGTGACCGACGGCGTGTTCTCCATGGACGGTAACGTGGCACCGATTGACAAGATTTGCGACTTGGCCGAGAAATACGATGCATTGGTTATGGTCGACGAGAGCCACTCCGCCGGCGTGGTAGGTGCCACG
>SFQP01000211.1 GCA_004562975.1 bacterium | reverse complement strand
GATGGTGGCGGCAACAATCAGGAAGATGCACGCGCCGAACCACGAGGCGGCTGTCTTGCTGGTGTCGGGGTCGCCCGATGAAAACTTGCCGTACACTTTTACGCCCCCGATAAGCCCGACGACTGCACCGATGGCGTATATCAGTTTAGTTCCGGGGTCGAAATAAGAACTCACCATAGAGGTGGCTTCGTTGATGCCCGCGATGCCGTTTCCCTGCGCGAAAGCGGAGGCGGTTGCGGCGATGACAAGTGCCGCGGAGAGGATTGCTTTTCTGTTTTTCAAGATGTTCTTGTTCATAAACTGTTCTTGTTTTTTGCCGTCAAAAGGGTGGATGGTCCTTTGTCGGGCGGTTGATACTTTGTTTCTTTACTTTGGTTTTAGTGGATGCCCGTTTGTTTCCACGGACGTGGGCGTGTCCGTTGCGGATGGGGATGCGCCTTGCGTTTCCTCGCCGCGTGGGTTGATGTCATTCTTTCATGTTCATTTCTTTTATTGTTGTCATACATAGTTGCGAATGTCGAACTCCTCGATGTTGTCCGGCACGACGAACTCCTTTTCAGATTTCTTCAGCCGAATCTCGATAAGCCCCTTGATGCGGATGCCTATCTCCGAAGAGCCTTCCATCATTTTCTCGTACAACTCCGTGCCCTCCATGTCGGTGAACACCTTAGCCGCCTTTTCACGTTCCGCCTGTGTCGCGTCCGGGTTTTTGGCGGTCTTGCAGGCGTCGTCAATCTCGTCAAAGCTGCTGCCCGAAGCCCGTGGCGTGTCCGAGGCGTCCTCTTCCGGTTCGTCGTCCCCGTATCCCAGTTCCTCCGGCGGTATGCTCGTGAAGGTCTCATCGAGTTTTTCCTCCGGGACTTGTGCCGGGCGGGATGCGTTTCCCGTTTTTCCGTCGTCAAAAGTAGCCTCTTCCTCCGACAGCTCAATGCCTTTTTCCATAGTGGCGGCTTCTTGCGTCGGTATGGCAGCGGTTGTCCGGGTGGATGCCATCCTGAAACGGCTCTTGCCGATGATGTCCGCCTTTTCCGCAGGGACTTCCTCGCGTGCCGCTATGCGTTTAGTCTCATTCCCGTCCAGTGACCGCCATAATCCGACAATGCCCTTGAAGAAGCGGACAATCCGCGTGTCCATGATGCGCTCGTAAAGGAGCAGGAACAGGAACCAGAGGTTGCAGCCGACCGATACCGCCAGCAGAATGTCTGTCATGCTGATTGTGTAATTCATATCCTTCCGTTTTTGGTTAGAATACTGAATTGTAATTTCGGGCATAAAGGCTCTTTATCGCATCTTCGCACTGGTTGAAGTGGTGCGTCAGCACATGGTCGATGTAAGCGGACAGCGTAAGCCGGTCATGCCCGATTACACGGGTGATACGCATGATACGCTCGTGGTACTCCGGGCGCACATACGCCATCTTCCCCTCACGTGCCTTTACTTCCGGGTCGCGGATGAACAGGCGTTCATAGTCCTTCTCACTGCATTTGCCGCTTACCGGGACAGGCGACAGTATTTCCACACTCGCCTGCACTTGGGTAAACATACCTCCGCAGTTTCCATTTTCAAATCAGATCTTCACGTTGTTTCTTGTACAGTTCGTTGATTCTCTCCTTGTGCTGTTCCAGATGCTGGCGCAGCACGGTATCCACATATCCGCCTACTGAGATTTCCCCTCCGGCGATGTCGTTCACGATTCTGAGGATCTTGCCGTGGACGTCACGGCTGATATAGACACATTGGCGGGTCTTTATCTCGTTGCGGCGCAGGAATAGCTCGTTGTAGTCCTCGTCCTGCCTTTTCCGGCGTCCACTTTCCCTCTGCGCTTTTTCCCGTGTTACGGGTTGCACAGGAGATGGTTCCGGTGCGGCGGTGTCCTCTTCGGTCGGTGCAGCTGCGGGTACTTCCTGTGCGGGGCGCAGTGTCCCGTCCTGTGTGCGCCGCCCGATGGAGGCTAACAGCAGTTCCTCGTCGATGCCTTCCGTGTTCACTTTCCTGCTGCCCATGCTCACTGCGGTCTGATGATGTCGCTTATCTCTTCGGAAAACTCCCGGATGCCACTCCCTTTCAGCAGTGCCGTGTCCATCGGGAAGATGGTGGAGCGGAAAACGCTCTTGCGCTCTTCCGAAAGGTCACGGCGGAACTTCTTGCTGTCGGGCAAGCGGGTGGAAAGTACCGGAAAGCCCATTTCGGCTATCACTTCCTCGTAGATGCCGTACAAGTCGTTCCTCTCCCTGCCGTCCACCATCGTCCAGAACAGATGCAGCCCCTTTGTTTTCGCCTGTCCGGTAGTCATCAGCCTGTCGCGGAACATCGTGACGAATTTCAGGGTACTCTCCACGACAAAGCGGTCGGCACTCAGCGGAGTGAAAATGTAGTCCATCTGCGAGAGCGTCTTTATCACGCCGTTGCTTCGGAGTGTGCCGGGCATGTCGAAGAACACCACGTCGGGTTTCACGTCCTCAGTGGCAATCATCCTCTCGGCATCGTCGAGGGCGTTCACCGCATTGCTTTTGACGATGGTGTAGGCGTTCTTTTTGATCCGGCGGAAATGGTCGCAAGCGAGAGCCTTGAAGTAGGTGCTGCTGTCGATAAGCCCCATTTCGTGTTCGCGCAGCCCGTGGATGCTGTGCTGCGGGTCGTCGCAGTCCACGACGGCGACATTGTAGCCTTTCACGTTGTGCAGGTAGCTGGCGGCAAGTGCCGTGACAGTGGATTTGCCGATGCCACCTTTCTGTGTTGCGAATGCAACGAAGATTTCCTTACTCATAGTTCCATTTATTTTAATTGTTGAAGATTTCTTTTTCTATTTATATGCGGATTTGGTTGCTACATTATCCGCTTCAGTGAACAGACACACGGGCGGGTCATCGCGTATCCGGTTCTGTGGTGAAGCGGTGCGGCGAACAAGTGATGAATGACGACACTGCGTCATGAAGTCATTGAATCTGTACTTCACCGGATTGTCGGATAACCGGGGTTCCGACGGTTCGGGTATCCGCTTCGGCAAGTATCCGCCGAAGCGGTTGTCCGGGTATTTGAATGTTCCTTTTCTCATATTTTCAAATCGTTCGTTTCTTGAATCATGCTGCAAATAAACAAGTATATTTTGGAACCTGTATCACTTCTCCGGCAAGTGGCAGCACGTTGCGCCGGTTGGCAGTCATTGACCGGGTCAAGCATCTGTCCAATACAGCTTTAAGGGCGTAACTTTGCCCCCCGGACAGCAGGGTTCGCCGATGGTGCGCGGCCCGGAGTCCTGAAAGGTATCTTCCCATCCGTCCCCTGACGGATTTTTATGTTCACCTGAACATAGCAAGGTATGTTTTCAGCCGCTCAAAATATTTTGAGCATCCCGGAAAACGCCTTGCCTTTGCAGGGGGCGGGCTTTCCCTCCGAAGTCGGGAAGCCTTTCAGAACTGCGGTGCTGTGACCCGAAGCGGCGGCTTATGCCGTCAATCCGCTAAATCCAAAGTAATATGAAAGAGAAAAGGAAAAGCAAAGCAGGGAGAAATCCCAAACTTGATCCGGCGGTGTACCGGTACACCGTCCGTTTCAACGAGGAGGAACACAACCGTTTCCTCGCCATGTTCGGAAAATCGGGTGTCTATGCACGGTC
>SFQP01000210.1 GCA_004562975.1 bacterium | reverse complement strand
GCATTGGCTTATGCTATGCCCATCTCTATTGATGGTCGGGAAATTTTGGTCAAGCGGCATCAAAAGGCAGTGAGCTCAAAATCAGGATTTCCTTTCGCGCGCCTCCCGTCCCTTCCCATCCCTCTCGGGGGCCTTTTTTGTTTAGCCCCCTCTCGGGACGTTCAGGGCCATTCGGCTTACCGGCCCAATGTTCTTTCCTGTTTTAATGCGAATAACTGAGGGCGAGGCGGACGCCGTAGGAGTTGGAACGGTACGACGGCGAATAGTTGTGACGGGTTGCGACACGGCAGGTCCTAGCTGTGTTTTCCGAGCAGCCGCCGCGCAGCACGCGGTTGGAGCCCGTACTGGGCCCTGTCGGGTTGGTCTGAGATGACGATGAATAAGTGTCATACCAGTCGCTGCAGCAATACCATCAGAAGGCCTACCAGAACGCACCAAAGCAAGAATTTTCCCGTAGAAGTATTCTTGGGAGGGGGTGGCGCCTCTATCCCCTGGGCGGACGGTGCCAGCAGGGCGCTCCAGTGTGCGCCGCTGAGGCTGACGATGGGCCGGTTGGCCTTGGGCTCCACAACAGGTTTCGCCTTCTTCGGATTGGGCTTCGCACTGACCTTTTTCTCCACGATTGGAGGTGTAACGGGGGTGCCGCCTGTAGGATGCTTCACCAGTTCATCCAATATCGTCGCCTCTGTATCTTCTTTGATTTCCGTCTTTTCATCCTCAGCAGCCAGCGCAGGGTAGGCGCGGAGCAGGTCCGCCACCGTCTGGTAGCGGTCTTTCCGCATCGGCGACATGCAACGCGTGATGGCCTTGATCAGCGACGGGGAGCGGTGATGCTGCACCAACGGTTCGAGCGGGAAGCCCTCGTTCAGAACGTCTGTCGCCACGGGTGGGCGCTGGCCGGTGAGCGTCTTATATATCGTGGCACCTAAGGCGTAGATGTCGAGCGTGGCGGGGAAGGTGCCGTCCTTGATGGGATTGGCCTGCTCCAAGGGGGCATAGCCCGGTGTGCCCGCCCCTATCGTCGTGCTCGACTCGGGTTCGCCGTTGGCGCCAAACTGCTTCGACAGACCGAAATCGATCAGAAAGACCTCGCCCTTCGTCGAGCACATGATGTTCTTTGGCTTGAGGTCGAGGTGGAGCATGCGCTGCCCGTGCATGAAACTGAGCGCACTGCACACGCGGCCGAGGATGGCGATGGCGTCAGCCTCGGGCAGGGGGTGGTGCTGCTGGATATACGCGTCCAGCGTGATACCTTCGACGTACTCCATGCTGTAGTAGGTCGTGCCGTTCTCATCGAAGACGTCATACACACGGATGATGTTGGGGTGATCCAGTTTGGCCAGATTCTCGGCCTCGCGGCGGAAGCGGTGGCGGTAGTTGGTGAAGACGCTGCTCGACGAGCCCTCCACGCAGCGTCCGTCGTTATCGCGCACATTCACCTCGCGCATGAAAAACTCCTTGATGGCCACCTTCGTCACAATCTCCCTCGCTCCCAGTCCGCCATTTAAGGTCAGACGGGCGGTGCCAAGGTAGGTGATGCCGAAAGTGCCCTGTCCAAGGGTGGCCTCAATCTTATATTTCCCACCCTGCAGGAGGGTGCCTTGCTTTAGTTCCATACGGGTTCCGGTGTGAAGATGATGGGGTCACACAGCGGGAGAATATGGGTCCCCGCTGAGTGACAGTCTGTCGCAAAGGTAGCGCTTTTTCGTACATCGAGGGCACAATCTGGCGTAAAATCGGGGGCTTTCAGGGAAATCGCAGGTCGGAGGGGAAATAACAAAAACAGAAATCCACCCCTTGCGAAGGAGTGTGCTGGAAGAGGAGTACGCCTTCAGTGCACCTACACAGTGCATGATACACCGGATTTGTGCACCGTATGGGTGCAAAAGTATATATTTTGTTTCATTTCCACAAGAAAAATCGCCGCCTGAGCCGTTATTATCATCGTTTTTTCGGCGGAGGGGAGGGGTGGGCGTATGAAAGAAAAGGGGTTAGGCTTCCGCTGTGAACTTATAAGAGTTTGCTCTTGATGCTCACAGTGGAAGCCTAACCCCAAGGTTCTGCCCCA
>SFQP01000209.1 GCA_004562975.1 bacterium | reverse complement strand
CGCCTTGCACTACTTTGCTCCGCGAAGATAGGCTGCGGCTCGGCATAGAAAAAGTAAATCCTGCGGCTTTCCTTTTTGCTCTGCACTCGCCTTGCACTATCTTTGTACCCCAAAAGAAGGAAAAATGGTGCGAAAATTACTCCTTATTATATATATAGCTATGCTGCCCGGGGTGCTGAAGGCTCAGTCGTCGCTCTACGAACGCTACATTGGGCAGTACAGCAGTATGGCCGTGGACCAAATGCACCGCTACGGCGTGCCGGCCAGTATCACCCTGGCACAAGGACTGCTGGAAAGCGCGGCTGGAACCAGCCGGCTGGCTACCAAGGGCAATAATCATTTCGGCATCAAGTGCGGAGGGGTATGGAGTGGCCCGTATATGCTCATGACCGACGACGCACCGAACGAAAAATTCCGCGTGTATGGCAACGCAGCCGAAAGCTATGAAGACCACTCCAAATTCCTGCGCAACGGTCGGCGTTACGCTTTTCTCTTTGAACTCAAACGCACCGACTACAAAGGCTGGGCGCGCGGCCTGAAACAGGCCGGATATGCCACCAGTCCCACCTATGCCAATTCCCTCATCGAACTGATTGAGAAATACCGCCTGGACCGCTACGACCATGCCCCGGGGCGCAAGCAGCAGACACGGCAGGAGGAAGAACAGCGGAAATGGCAGGAAAAGGCCGGCACACATACCGTCAGACGTTGTAACGGACAATATTACATCGTGGCCCGGAGCGGCGATACCTATACCTCGCTGGCACGCGCGATGAACACCAAGGAGAAAAAACTCCGGCAGTACAACGACGTGCCGGAAGACTATCGCCTGCGTGAGGGCGACATCGTTTATCTCGGCAAAAAACGCAAGAAGGCCGACCGCTCGATGAAACGCCGTTACCACGTGATGGAAGAAGGCGAGAGCCTGTACACCATCAGCCAGCGTTACGGCGTACGGCTCGGTTCGCTATGCAAAATGAACCCCATCGGCAAGAACTACCACTTCCGTGCGGGCGATGAAATCAAAATTAAATAATCCAACACCGAACTATTCTCTTACTAATGTCAGTAGCCCAATTCCTTCAATCGGCACACCCCACGGCTTTCTCGTTCGAGGTGTTGCCGCCTTTGCGGGGCAAGAGCATCGAGAGCGTGTACCGCACCATCGACCGCTTGATGCCCTTCAATCCTGCTTACATCAACATCACCACCCATCGCACCGAAACCATCTATCACGAGGTGGAGGGCGGTATGTTCGAGCGGCTCAACGTGAGGAGCCGCCCCGGCACGGTGGCCATAGCCGCTGCCCTGAAAGGCCGCTACGGGGTGCCTGCCGTTCCACACGTGATTTGCAGCGGATTCACCCGCAGCGAGATAGAATGCCAGCTCGTCGACCTTTCCTTCCTCGACATTACTGACCTCATCGTGCTCCGGGGCGACCGGGCGCGCGGCGAGAACCGTTTTGTGCCCACCCCCGGCGGCCACGCTCACGCCGACGAACTCTGCCGGCAGGTCAATCTCTTCAACGAAGGACAACTCATTGACGGTACGCAGTGCGAGCCGTTGGCCACTCCCTTCACTTATGGCGTGGCGGGTTATCCCGAAAAGCATGAGGAGGCCATGAACCTCGACACCGACCTGGCATACCTCAAGGCCAAGGTTGAGGCCGGGGCACAGTACATCGTCACCCAAATGTTCTTCGACAACACCAAGTATTTCGACTTTGTGGAACGTGTGCGCCGGGCCGGCATCACCGTGCCCGTCATTCCCGGACTGAAACCCCTCACCACGCTCAACCATCGCTTCATGTTGCCCAAGACCTTCCATATTGACTTCCCCACCGACCTGGCCACCGAACTGAACCGCTGCCGGACGAACGACGACGTGAAGGCCCTCGGCGTGGAGTGGGGCATAGCCCAGGCGCGCGAGCTGAAGGAGCACGGCGTTCCCAGCATCCATTTCTACTCCATGAACGCTGCGGCCAGCATCGAGCAGATTGCCCGCGCCGTGTATTAAGTTTCCCAAAAGGCGCGGCGTCCGGAATGCGGCACCCCCACCGCCACTGCATAATCTCCTGAATCATGTTTCCCGACACAGATAAACTCATCATCTTGGACGGTGCCATGGGCACCATGCTGC
>SFQP01000021.1 GCA_004562975.1 bacterium | reverse complement strand
CCGCTCGTCCGCAGCAGGCGTGAAGCCTTGTGCCCGTCCCGCCACAGCAAGGACGAGGGCAAGCAGTACAATAATAATCCCTTTCCGGTTTTCCATAATCTTTTCGTAGCTGATAAACGCGGGGCAAAGTTAGTGAAAGCGAGAGAATAGCAAAATGAAAAGCGCAGTTTCAATATAGTGTGGTTCCTATTTCAGCAATTCGTCAAGTTTTGCTGCAGTGGGTGGAACATTCTTCTCTACAATATTACCGTTCCTGTCAATAAGTAGTGTGAAAGGAATGGCGTTAAACTGGAACTTGTTGGTAAGGAGATTCCATTCGTCGGAAGAGATAAAGATGTGCTCGCCCTGGATGTTGTTATCGGTGAGGAACTTCTCGCTTGGTTCACGTGGAGAGTCTTTTTCGTTGCAGATATAGAGGAAACGGACTGGAGCTTCTTTATATTGTTCAACGAGTGTACGCTGGTCGAGCATCCCCTTACGGCAAGGTCCGCATCCGATGCCCCAGAAGTCCATATAGATGACGTTGCCGGCATATTTCTCCTTCAGTGATTGAAAGAGCGAATCTCCCGGTGTAGGATTCGAAGCATCAATGCGAGCACTTCCCTCGCGCTCAATGACAAAACGGCGGTAGGCGTCCACGGCATGGTGGCAGATGGAAGGGTCTGTAAACTGTGGAATAGCTCCAGCCAATTCCTCTGCCTTGCGAGTGAGGAACCAGCCGTCAGAGCCCTCGAAGTCGAAGTCAAGGACGCGATGAAGCAAGCAGAGCTGCATCATGAAACCTGTATGGTCAAGCTTGAAACGCGAGCGGATACTGTCGCTGCACATGGAATAATAGTCTGCCACGGAAATCAAGCGTCCTTTATCGTATTCAAGCATCTCGCGGTGAAGCTCAGGGTCGTAGTTGTATGGCAGGATAAAATTTTGCTTGTAAGAGCCCAACTCGTCGGAGTCTGTTGACTTGCTCCATCTTTCCATATCGTTTGCCAGGAACAAGTATGCGTTGAGTACACAGAATTCCATATTGTTGACGACACCGCCGCCATCAGCTGCGAGGATCATCAATGGATTGTCCATCAAATAGGACTGCCTTGCCGAAAGAAAATCGAAGAATGAGTCAGAGGAGATCGTCAGGGCTGGATTAGGCTTTCCGTCCTCGCTCCTTGTTCTCCACCACCACTGATGTAATGCCACAAGTGCTTGTTCCAGCGGCATGGCCAGGAGACTTGTTTTCAACACGTCCTTTGCGTAGTCTGAGCAGCCGTTTAGCAAGGTGATGGTGTCGGCATCTATGGCACTGGCTATTCGGTCGAGTTCCCTGACCTTGCGGTTTTTCCACTCCAGCATGAATTCACGGTTCATTTCCTCCCATGGCGTTCGCGTTTCCTTCAAAGCGAACTGAGTTTCCAACCGTGGCCAGACGCTGTTCACCTCGCCAGTGGCGCCACTGCCCGAGATTGTTGTTTCATCCCCTGTGTCATTAATCAATAAATCCAAGGTGTCACCAACAGCGATAAAAGCAGGCGGAATTTCTGCACCATCGAAGTAAACCCATCCTGAATGCGGCAGACTAATCAGTTCAAGAAAAGAACCATCGGGTTCGATGTTAATCGTTCTGACGAAATCTTGATTCGAGAACAGGTCAGTCCCTGTCACATTGAAAGTTGAGAAGCTGTGTTCCGTCCGATTGACAAAACGCCCCTTGACTATTGCTTTTCCTGCATGGAAGTGGTATTCATCTATGGCCCCCGATGGGTAGCCCTTGAGCCTAGCTTTAATTGCAGGCTTCTTCTCTCTTGCCATGCTGCAAGTAAAAGTCAATACTGCGAGCATTGCGGTGATGATTGCTTTCATACAAAATTATTTGTGCCGTTTTAGTGTATAACTGCTGTTTTTACTTTGTATTATGTATTCTCTGAGCTCGGGGAAAAACGCATAAGACACTGGCGATTTCATTACGAATGAAATGCTCTACCAACTGAGCTATTTCGGCCTTGCTTCGTTTTGCGGTTGCAAAGGTAGGGCTATTTTCTTACCGAGCAAACTTTTCACCTTGTTTTTTGCATTTGCCACGAAAAAAATCGCCCCTCATGACCCTCATTTGACCGCCGGAAGACCACTGCACGTACAGATTTCAGCCAAGGAAACGACGCACGGGCATCATGGTTCCAGCAAGACGACCGTTGCCTTGGCATTATCCATATCCGTCATGGTAGCACCGACAGGTGCACCGATATAGGTAGGGTCGCAAACTACAAAACGCTGCCCTTGACAGACGATATAATCTCCATCCACCTTCTCATTGAAGGCCACGGCCATGGCCAAATGTCCGGGATAGAACACCAACAGGGTGCGCAGCCCCAGCAGATCGCGCACCAATCGCGACAGCAGTATCGCCCGGTCCTCACAATCGCAGAAAGGATAATATACTGAAGTTTCGGGAGCGGGGTAACACCCGCAAAAAGTTCACAGAGCCATTCACCATTTACTGCCCTCCTGTCCATGCTCCTCTATACGTAATTTTATCCTCAAAAAAATCATTCAATCCTTCAAGTACTGACTGTTTCCTGTTGCTTTCCAATGGAAAAGCGTATGAAACATTGTCTTTTCAAATATTCACAGCGCGCGTTCATATTTCTATCGCTTGCTTCCTGATGTTGAGGCGGTTTCCGGTGTGAAGGTTTGCTCCCTCCGCACATCACGAGCATTCACCGCCCGTGTGAATGCTTTGAACTCCAACCCTTCACACCAAAAAACGCTGAAAATCAGAAGGAAACACGCTCTGTGTGAAGGATGTGAACGCTTTTTCGGGAAAAAAATTACGTATATGCGCGCACGTAAAGGGCAGATTCAAAACAGATGGCGGCATGTTCAGCGTGACAGAACCGCCTCGCTTGTCCGGCCCGACATTGCGTAGAGTCCTCTTCACAACCCGGCGACTTGTCCGCACAAGTCCTTGAGTTGGCAAAACAAGTCCTGGACTTTTTCGCACAACTCCCGGACTTGTGGAAAAGGCATATCACACCTTTTCACATCCGAAACTTCAGTAATATAGCGTTTCTTCCGCAAAGAAAGGCCGGTCGTGCCCCCACACCGTTTCGTCATACTCCTACATGGGTTCTGTTAGCATGGGTTCGGTGGTGGATTGAAAGCCAAGCGAATATCTCAAAAAATAATGCAGGTTCATTTCCCTGAGGAGATGAACCTGCATGGATAGTTGATATGCCGGATGTGTCAGAACCGGGCGGTTACTTGTACGTCGATGGTGTTGTAACGGGAGTCGGTGGGGACTGCGGCACGGCGCGCGGAGCGATTGTCGGTGAAGGTGTAGTTGAGCTGGAAGATGAGGTTCTTGCCCAAGTAGTAATTGCCCGAGAGGCCGTAGTTGGCTATGAGGGAGTTCCACGTCTTGGCATCGCGGTAGCAATCGTAGCGTCCATAGACCTTGACATCCTTGGCCACAGGTACGCCGAGAGTGAGGTACCAGGCATCGGAACGGTCGGGCAAGGTGGCATTGCTGACCACGCCGCCGACGGAGCTCATGTACTCGCCACGCACGGTCCACTTGTCCTCATACTTGAGGCCGGCACCCCAACGCACGCGCTTGGCACTGCGCATGGAATTAGGATTGTTGGGATTGTAGGCTTCGTTGGTGTACTTACCATTCCAGCCGAAGCCGCCGATGGCGAGGTTCTTCAGGGGGGAGAACCAAAGGCCGCCGATGAGGTCCTTGTGGTGGTCTTTGTCGGTGTGGTTGATGCCTTGGCCGTTGAAGAACCCAATCTGGTAATGCAGCCACTTATGACCGTCGGCAGCCGGGAAGAGGTCGCCCTGCACTTGAACGCCGACATCGCGGCCGGAGCTTTTGTGCTCGCCTATGCGGTCGCTGATGGAGGCTATTTTCATCGTGGCCTGAGAGTAGCTGCCGAGACCTACGTTGAGGGGGCTGTAGGGGTTTTCAAAGCCAAAGCTGCGCTTGAACTGGCCGAGCTTGACGCGGAAGCAGTCGTATTTCTGCCACTCGACGAAGGCATCGACGATGCGACGAAGCGGGTGTCGAAGCCACCGTTGGTCGTTTGGCCGCTGCGGTCGGAGTAACTGTATTTCTCCATGATATAGCCGCCGAATTTGAAGGTGGGCTGCATCTGCTGCACGACAGGATTGCTGCTGTTGATGTTCAGCGTGTAGCCGGGTGTCTCGTAGTCAAGGTCGGTGTAGGCGGCCTGGGGATGGGTTTCATCGGTATCGTGGGCAGCTGCGGCGAGGGGAACTGCGGCTGTCAGGATGAGTGCAAGAAGGGTCTGGGGGGTTGCCATTGGTTATTCTTTATTCTCCTTTGATATTGGGTTCTTCGAGTCCGTAGCCGCGCTTCTTGTCCACTGCCTTGAGGTAGAGGGCGATGAGGAGGGCGAGCACGCCGAAGCCGGCAAAGACGACGAGGGGTACGGTGTAGTCGTAGGGGATGAACTCTGCGCCGGCTGCCTTGGCGGCAAGCACGGCAGGATTGTCGGAATTGGTGCTGGTGAGGAGGCTGCCTATGAGCTTGGGCACGAAACAGAGTCCGATGTTCTGCACCCAGAAGATGAGACAGTAAGCACTGCCGAGGACTTTCTCGTCGATGATTTTGGGTACACTGGGCCACAGGGCGGCGGGCACGAGGGCGAAGGAGATGCCGAGCAGGACGATGGTGGAGTAGGCCAGCAGCTCACTCTTGGTCTGAGGCAAGAGGAAGGCGAAAATGAGGTGGCAGCAGATGAGGAGGATGGCTCCGCCGATGAGCATGGTGGCTCCCTTGCCCCGACGGTCAAGGAAATTGCCAAGGAAGGGGGTGATGACGGCGGCTCCGATGGGGAACCAGCGGAAGATGTCGGAAGCGGCCTCGGCGGAGATGCCGTCGAGGTTGCACTGCAACATGTTGGCACCATAACGCTGGAAGGGGAAGATGGCGCTATAATAGAGTACGCAGAGGAGTGCGACTATCCAGAACACCTGTGAGGAGAGGATTTTGCCCAGATCGCTGAACTTGAATTCCTCCTCGCTTTCGCCTTCTGCCTCTGCGCCGAGTTGGCTGTCGAGCTTGCGGTCCATGAAGGTGAACACGGTGAAGGTGATGAGACCGATGAGGAGGAGGACGGTGCAGAAGGCAACGGGTGCCACGACGGTGCCGAACTTGGCAGCGATGAGGGGGGAGATGGAGAAGATGGCGAACACGCCGACACGGGCAATGGCCATTTCAAGACCCATGGCGAGGGCCATTTCCTTGCCCTTGAACCACTTGGCGATGGCCTTCGATACGGTGGTGCCGGCCATCTCGCAGCCGCAGCCGAATATCATGAAGCCGAGAGCGGCCATCTTGGCACTGGCGGGGAAGGCCGTCCACCACGAGTTGAGCCACTCGGCAAAACCTGTTGCCTGGAACCATTCGGTGATGCCGATGAACTTGATGACGGCACCGCCCAGCATCATGGAGGCGGAAAGCACACCGGTGAAGCGCACGCCCATCTTGTCGAGGATGACACCGGCGATAATGAGGAAGCCGAACACGTTGAGGATGTACTCGGAGGCGGCGTAGGTGCCGAACACATCGGGGTTCCATCCGCGCTGGTTTTCGATGAGTGCCTGGATGGGCGACATGACATCGACGAACATGTAGCCGAAGAACATCATGAGGGCTACGAGCACAAGCGCCGTCCACCGCGCTGCCGCGCTGTCGTTGAGCTTGCGTTGGATTGTTTCTTTCATAAAGTTCAATAATTTATAATTTATAATTTACAATTTATAATTAGGTCGTTCCTCAATTTTTAATTTATAATGTATAATTTATAATTACATATGTTCGGCTGCGGATCGGCAATTTAAGCAAGCTTATTGCACTCGCCTTGCACGAACATTAGCTCTACGACGTTCATACAGGACGAAGCAGAACCGCCACACCATGGGCGTAGCCTTCATTATAAATTGTAAATTATAAATTATAAATTGAATTAGTTCTTGAGGTATTTGTCGAGCCAGCGGAAGAATGTGCGCTGCCAGAGGATGCCGTTTTGGGGCTTGAGCACCCAGTGGTTCTCATCGGGGAAGAGGAGGAGCTGTGCGTCAAGGCCGCGCATACGGGCTGCAGTGAAGGCACTCTCGGCCTGGGTGTATTCGATGCGGAAGTCGCGCTGGCCGTGGATGCAGAGGATGGGGGTGTCCCAACGGTCCACGTAGAGGTGGGGCGAGGTGGCGAAGACTTTCTGCACCTGGCCGTCGGCGGCACGCTTCCAGGGCGCGCAGCCCATGTCCCAGTTGGGGAACCAGAGTTCCTCGGTCTCTACGTATTGCTGTTGGGTGTTGTAGATACCGTCGTGGGCAATGAAGGCCTTGAAGCGTTTGTCGTGGTTTCCGGCCAGCCAATAAACGCTGTAGCCACCGAAGCTGGCACCCACGGCACCGAGGCGGTCACGGTCCACATAGGGTTCGCGGGCGAGGTCGTCAATGGCGGAAAGGTAGTCCTGCATACAGAGGCCGGAGTAATCGCCGCTGATTTCTTCGAGCCACTCCATGCCGAAGCCGGGCAGGCCGCGACGGTTGGGGGCGATGATGATGTAGTCGTTGGCGGCCATGATCTGGAAGTTCCAGCGATAGCTCCAGAATTGGCTCACGGGTGACTGCGGGCCACCCTCGCAGAAGAGGAGGGCGGGGTATTTCTTCGAAGGGTCGAAGTGGGGCGGATAGATGACCCAGCAGAGCATATCCTTCCTGTCCACGGTCTTCACCCAGCGTTCTTCGACCTTGCCGAATGCGAGGTGGTCGTAGAAATACTGGTTCTCGTGGGTAAGCTGTTCTGCGGCGGTCTGCTTCTTGCCAAGCTGCAAACGATACACCTCGTCGGCCTGGCTCATGCTGTGTCGCTTGGCGTAGAGGGTCTTGCCATCGGTGGATAGGCCGAGGAGGGTGTAGTCGGCCACGTCGTCGGTGAGGGGCTTGTGGCGACCTTGGAGGTCGGTGCGGTAGATTTGGGTCTTGCCGTGCCACACGCCGGTGAAGTAAAGGGTCTTGTTGTCGGGAGCCCAGCAAAATTCGTTCACGCCGCTCTCGAACTGTTCTGTGACATAACGCTTCTGGCTGGTCTGGAGGTCAAGCACGCAGAGGCGGGTGCGGTCGCTCTCGTAGCCGTCGCGTTCCATGCTGCTCCAGGCGATGTAGCGACCGTCTGGGGAAAACTGTGGGTTCTGGTCGTAACCCATGTTGCAGTCGGCGGTGGGGCGGTTCACGCTTTGGTGCTGGAGGGAGCGGTCAGCTTCCACATCGGGAGCGACATAATCAGCAGGCTTGCAGAGGTTGCGGGTCTGGCCAGTGGTGAGGTCGTAGAGGAAGATATCGCTGTCGGTGCTGATGGCGTAGGCTTTGCCCACTTTTTTGCGGCAGGTATAGGCCACTTGTTTGCTGTCGGGGCTCCACGCGAGCTGCTCCACGCCTCCGAAGGGCATCATGGGACTTTCGTAGGGTTCACCTTCAAGCAAGTCCTTCTGCACTTCCACACTCTGGCCGTCGAAGGTAGCGACGAAGGGATGGGGCGCGGTGGTAACGTAGGTGTCCCAATGTTTGTACATGAGGTCATTGATGACCATGCCGCTGGCGAGAGGGAGGTCGGACTCCTTGGCTTCAATGGAATGGTGCTGCGGCACTTCCATGACGAGCAGCACTTGCTTCTCGTCGGGCGAGAAGAGGAAATCTGCCACATCAGTATCGGTATGGGAAATCTGCCTGCGTCCGGTGCCGTCGGCATTCATCTGCCAGAGCTGGTTGCTGCCGCTCTCGGCGGAGAGGAAGACGATGTGCCGGCCGCCGTGGATGTACACCGCCCCACTCTCGCTTTTGGAGCCGGTGGTGAGCTGGCGGGATGTGCCGTCGTTCAGGTTGAGGGTGTAGAGCACGGAGTGGCTCTTGTTTTGCTTTACGCTATAATAGGTCACGGAATAGACCGCTTCTTTGCCGTCGGGCGAGGGTTGGAAACCGCCAATGCGTCCCATGGCCCAAAGGGCTTCGGGGGTCATGCGGTCGGACCGGAACACAGGGGTCTGCCTGCCGATGAAGTCTGCATCTGCAGGCTGTGCGTCGGTGGACTGCACGGTGGCGCAGGCGAGGAGGGTGGCGGTCAGCATGGTTTTGAGGGACATCTGGTTCAATTTTAAATTTATAATTTAAATGTATAATGAGGGCTATGCCGAGGGTAATGTAAAATGTATAATGAGGTCTACGACCGACATTCTGGACGAAACAGCACCTCCTGTCTCATGGCCGCAGGCATCATTATACATTATACATTATACATTATAAATTATACATTATTTCTGTTGCCTTTTCATGAGTTCTTCCTGCTGCTTCTGCAGGGCCTCAAGGCGTGCGGCGAGTCCGCTGGGCTTCTTGTTCGGGTTGTTCTTGTTTGCCTCATAGTTGGCCTCCAGCT
The DNA here is from genome assembly GCA_004562975.1 of bacterium. The sequence goes on along the minus strand of SFQP01000021.1, from coordinate 13,934 downwards.
TGGCCAAGAGTTTGGCATCGTCGGTCGTGCGGCGGAGCCACCACATGGTCAGGGCACTGAAAAGGAGGGAGATGAAATAGTAGTAGTTCAGCCCCGAAGAGTACTTGTTGAACATGAAGAAGAAGAACAGGGGCATGAGCATCATCATCCACTGCATCATCTTCATCTGCTGTGCCTGTTCGCCCGACATCGTTTCGCGCTGCTGACGCATGGTCATGAAGCTATAGAGCAAGTTGGTGGCGCAGAAGAGGAGGCAGAAGAGGCTGAGGTGGTTGCCGAGCCCCCAGATGTCGAAATCCCAGGAGATGAGGCTGTCATAGGTAGAAAGGTCTTCAGCCCAGAGGAAGCTCTGCTGGCGGAGTTCGATGGCGTTCGGCACGAAATTGAACATCGCAATCCAGATGGGCATCTGGATGAGCATAGGCAGACAGCCGCCCATTGGGCTCACGCCGTATTGCGAATAGAGCGTCATCATTTCCTGCTGGCGCTTCATGGCATCTTCCTGCTTGGGGTATTTGGCCGTGATGGCATCTACCTTGGGCTTCAGCACACGCATTTTCGCACTGCTCATGTAGCTCTTGCGGGTGGGCACGTAGACGATGACGCGGAGCAGCAGGGTGATGAGCAGCAGCACGATGCCCATGGGCAGTCCCATGCGGGTGAAGAAGTCGAAGACGTAGAGGGTGAAGTAGCGGTTGATCCACCGAACGATGGGCCAGCCGAGGTAGACGAGCTCCTGAAGGTCGTTGTCGTGGGCGGAGATTTTGTTGTCGTCCATCGACTGGAGCAGGCGGTAATTGTTGGGACCGAAGTAGAACTGCATCCGCGTGGGTTTCGCTCCTGTGGGGTCGAAGGCGGCTTGCATCCGGGGCACTGAAGTACTGGTTCTTGAAGGCTACCCAATCCACCTGTCCCGTCACGCTCTCCTGCTCGGTTTCGGCCTCGGAAAGTTTCTCGGTGTCGTCGCCGTGTACTTTGTAGGTGAGCGTGGAATACATATTCTCGAAGTAAAAGCCTTTTTCGTGCTGGGCCACACGGTCTTCCCAGTTCAGCTGCATGGATTTGGTGGCAGCGGGAATGTGTTTGGCCAGTCCGTTGGCCTTCACCGTGAAGTTGAGGAGGTAATTGTCGGGCAGCAACGAATACTCCACATCAAGTGTGCCGCCATCGGCTGCGGTGAGGCGCAGGGTCAGCGTGCTGTCGGTTTGGGAAACGGGGGTAAAGTAGTAATCGGCCAACGAGAAAGTGCCTTCCTTGGTGTCGAAGGTGAGGTTGAAGGAGGCATCCTTGCGGGTGTAAAGAAGCAATGAGTTGTCCTTGCCGTCCTTGAAGTCGGCATAGCTTTTGTATTCTTTCAGCAGCACTTCGCTTACCGCCGCGCCTTGTGTGGCAACCTTGACTTGTACCTTGTTGTTTTGGAGTACTATCTCGCGATTGCTGCCCTGAGTTTGGGCAAAGAAGATGTCCGAACTGTCGGCCGCTATTTTCCGGGCCACCTCTTTCTGCAAGGCGGCGGCATCTTTAACGGTATCGACTACAGCGGCCTGTTCTGCCGGTACAGCCGGTGCCTCGGGCATCTGAGAGGTGTTGTACCAGCTGAATCCTATCAGCACAAGTGCTATGAGTATCAGGCCGATAATGGTATTTTTATCCATGAATTATTGAAGTAAATCTTTTAATTATAGAGAAATGTCAAATTGTATTGATGGAGCTGAGCCATGCAAGAAAATGCGGGCACGCTTACGGCCCTTCGGACCGTAGCTATGCTCCGCGTATTCTTTGCCTTAAGAGATTTTATAGGAGTGCTCAATATACATTCTAACGGTTCTTAAAAGTGCGATTTCTCGCCATGGCAAAGCTCAAACAAGTTTGGCTTTGCTCATTTGGCTTAACGAAATCGTTGGAATTTATTGGGCTGCCAACTCGCTGCACGTCTTGATGAAATCGAGGAAGAGGGGATGGGGCTTCAGCACCGTGCTGGAATATTCCGGGTGGAACTGTGTGCCGACATACCAGCGGAGGGTGGGCACCTCGACAATTTCCACCAGATCGGTGTCGGGATTGGTGCCGACGCAGTGCATCCCGGCGTTTTCGTACTCCTCGCGGAAGTCGTTGTTGAATTCGTAGCGGTGGCGGTGGCGTTCGCGGATAATGTCCTTGCCGTAGATTTCACGCACGCGGCTGCCTTCGCGCAAGGCACACTCGTAACCGCCCAAACGCATGGTGCCGCCCATGTTGGTGATGTTCTTTTGGTCCTCCATGATGTCGATGACGTTGTGGGCTGTCTTGGAGTCCATCTCGATGGAGTTGGCATCCTCGTAGCCCAGCACGCCCCGGCCATACTCAATGACCATCATCTGCATACCCAGGCAGATACCGAAGGTGGGAAGGTTGTGCTCGCGGCAGTATTTGGCGGCGAGGATTTTTCCTTCGATGCCGCGCTGGCCAAATCCGGGACAGATGACATAGCCGTCCATACCGTTCATCATTTCGGCGACGTTATTCTTCTCTATCTTCTCACTGTTGATAAAGTGGCATTTCACCTTCCGGTCATTGTACGTGCCGGCTTGCGACAGGGCTTCCAGTATGCTCTTGTAAGCATCCTGCAAGTCGTACTTGCCCACGAGGCCGATGTTGATGACTTCCGTGGCTTTGTGGCGGCGGTCCAGGAAGGAACGCCAGGGACCCAGCCCCGGAGTCTCGCCCACGGGCATATCGAGTTTGCGGAGGATGGTGGCATCCAGCCCCTGCTCCTGCATACGGAGCGGCACTTCGTAGATGGTGGGCTGGTCCAGGCTCTGCACCACCGCGTCGGGCGATACGTTGCAGAAATTGGCAATCTTGCGCCGGAGTCCGGAGCTCAATTCGTGTTCGGTGCGCAGGACGAGGATATCCGGCTGGATGCCCAGGCTCTGCAGCTCCTTCACGGAGTGCTGCGTCGGTTTCGTCTTCAGCTCGCCGGCAGCGGCGAGGTAAGGCACATAGGTCAGGTGAACGCACACCGCATTGCGACCCAGCTCCCACTTCAGCTGGCGGATGGCCTCCAAGAAGGGCTGGCTTTCGATGTCGCCCACGGTGCCGCCGATTTCCGTGATGACGAAATCGTACTTGTGCTTCTTGCCGAGGTACAGCATGTCGCGCTTGATTTCGTCCGTGATGTGGGGGATGACCTGGATGGTCTTTCCCAGATAGTCGCCCCGACGTTCTTTGTCGATGACGCTCTGGTAGATACGTCCGGTCGTGAAGTTGTTGTAACGTGTGGTCTGAATGCCGGTAAACCGTTCATAGTGGCCCAGGTCCAAGTCCGTTTCCTGTCCGTCGTCCGTCACATAACACTCTCCGTGCTCGTAGGGGTTGAGCGTACCGGGGTCAATGTTGATGTAGGGGTCGAACTTCTGAATGGTGATGTTGTAGCCACGGGCCTGCAACAATTTGCCGACCGAAGCGGAGATAATGCCCTTGCCTAACGAGGAGGCCACGCCGCCGGTAACGAAAATGTACTTAGTTTCTGCCACGATGATATGGTTTAAAGTTGGGTATAATCATTGTTCTCAAGATGCTCGGGACACCGCGCCAATAGCGAGTGAATCAGAGCCGGAATGGAGTAAAAGAACGCCAGTTAGGAGCAAACATTAAAATTGCACAATTTGGCGGTGCAAAATTACGACAAAAAGTGAAATACGGAAAAATAAGGCATAGTTTTGACGCAAGTTTCAACAAGGGTTTGCTACGTATAGAGTCAACAAGCAAGTGCAACATTAAGAATAATGTTTGTAGAACTCTTTCACTGGAGTTGAAAAATTGAGTTTTTGTCCCTTCTATTATTTGTATTGTCTGTAAACTCTATCGTATTTCTATCTTGAAAGTTCAGGCGGTAAAAATACCAATAGGAGGAATGTAGCCAGTCGGTTGCATTCCTCCTATCAGTAGGTTGGTGTGTTGAAAGGTTGGGTTAGTCTTCTTTCAGATGGCGTACGATGCCGTTCTTCGCTCCCTTGATGAAGTCGAGGATTTTGTCAATTTCATCGCTCATGGGGATTTGTTCGGGAATTTTGATGACGGCATCTTCAAGGCTGAAGTTGCCGGTGTAGATGATGCGGTAGGTGTTGGCAATATGGCGCAGCACGCGGTCGGTTACGTTGAAGTGTTTGAGCACAACGGAGTTGACACCGTGGTAGGAGGCGGGGTTGCCGCCGAGGATAACGTAGGGGGGTACGTCCTTTCCTACACGGCATCCGCTCTGGATGAGCGAGAAACGGCCCACGCGAACGTGCTGCTGCACCACTACGCCGTTGCTTTGGATGGAGTAGTCGTGCAGTTCGCTTTCGCCGGCGATGCAGCTGCCGATGCCCACAACGCATTTGTCGTGAATGTGAACGTCGTGGCAGATGTGAACGCGGTCCATGATGAAGTTCTCATCTCCAATCCGGGTGGCTTTATCGGGATAAGTGCTGCCGGCAATTACCACGTTCTCGCGGATGTGGTTGTTGTTGCCAATCACTACGTGGGTGGGCTGTCCCTGAACATAGTGGAAATCCTGGGGAGTGGAACCGATGACTGCATTTTGGTAAACCGTGTTGCCGCTGCCCAGGGTGGTTCCTTTGAGAATGGAGGCATGGGGCTTGATGATGCAGTTGTCTCCAATCACCGTGTCAGCTTCGATGTAGGCGAAGGGGCCTACCTCTACATTGTTTCCCAACTGAGCCTTGGGGTCAACGTATGCTAAAGGAGAAATCATAAGGGGATAGGTATTGGGGGCTTCTTAAATAGGCTCAAGCAGGCGGTGGAATTGGCTTGTCGGGCCTGTCCTTCCGCCTACTTGGATTAAAAAGTCGGGTTAGTGTGCCATTCTTATATTATAGAGTGTATCTGGGGTAGGGGAGATTATTGTTCACGTCCGCCACCCAGGGCTTGGTACAGGCTGATGGCAGCCTGCACTTTGTCGAACTTGTCCTGAATGAGGTTGAGCTGAGCTTGGATGAGGCTTTGCTGAGCGGTGAGGATTTCGAGATAGGTGGTGCTGGCACTGCGCTTGAAGAGTTCTTTGGTGTTCTCCAACGTGGTCGTGAGCGTTTCCACCTGCTTCTGGCGGTTAGCCTGCCGGTTGCCTGCTGCCTGATAGTTGGTCAGCGCATTGCTCACTTCCTGTCCGGCGTTGAGCAGGGCTTGCTCGAACTGGAGTTGTGCGTCTTCATACTTCAACTGTGAAACCTTGAGGTTGGCTTTCAGCTGTCCGTTCATGAAGATGGGTTGGGTGAGCGATGCAAAGGCGGAAGCCAAAATCTTTCCGGGGTTGACAATGATGCCGGCCTTGTTCGTCCAGGCTGCCTCGCCGCCAATGGTGAGCGAGGGATAGAAGGAACTCTTGGCAGCATTGACATCGTAGAAGCTGGAAGCCAACTGCATCTCGGCAGCGTGTACGTCGGGACGGTTGGCCAGCAACTGGAGGGGTACGCCGGCGGAGAAAGTGGCGGGGAACGCATCGGCATTGAAACTGCCACGGGTAATGGCGTGCGGTGCTTCGTGGAGCAGGCTGCACAGCGCGTTCTCTGTCTGCGTGATGTTTTGCTTCAGCGTAGGTACAGAACTGAGCAGGCTGTAATAATTGGCCTTGGCCTGTCCTACGGCAGCTTCGTTGGTCATGGCCGCCGTCTTCATGAGTTCCATGGCCCGTACGTTCTCGGCCCAGATATCCACCGTGGCTTCGGTGGTCTTGAGCTGTTCGTCGAGCATTTGCAGCGTGTAGTAGAGGTTGGCCACGGAGGCGATGATGGCAGTGCGCGTGGCCTGCTTGGCCGCTTTGCTCATCTCAAGCGTGGTTTCGGCCTGCTTCTTCTCGTTGCGCAACTTACCAAATGAGCCAATCTGCCAACTGGCACTGACGGGGAAGCTGTAGGTCTTGGTGGCTTTTCCGAAGTCCCAGCTTGAAAGGGCTCCTTGTGGGCTGAAAGTTACGGTGGGATAGTAAGCCAAGCGTGCCACGCTCAAACCGGCTTCGGCCTGTTGGATGGTAAGTTCGGCATTGCGCAGGTTGGTGTTGTTTTCCAACGCCTTGCTGATGAGAGCCTGCAGATGCGGATCGGTGAATACTTCCTGCCAGGGCGTGTTGCCGAAGTTGGCCGTATCGGCCTGCAGGGCGGTTTGTGTTTCGGTTGTGTCGCGGTAGAGTTTGTCCAGTCCGCTTTCGATGCTTTGCGGCCGCTCGTAGTTGCTGTAAAGGTGGCAACCGGTGAGCAGGACGGAACAACCGAGGATATAGATGATGTGTTTCATTTTCTTGTCTGTAGGGTTGCGAGTATAGGGAGGTTCGGAAAACCGGTGAAAGCGTAAACCTTGGAAAACAGATTCCGACGGTTTTGCGAACCACCCTTATCTCAGCTATTTAGAGTATTGTTCAATGTCAGAGTCGGCCTCGCCTGTTTCGATGTCCTCCCATGTCATCGGCTTCACTTTCTCTTGCAGATACTGGAAGACGACAAACAGTACGGGCACGATGAAGATTTGGCAAATCATACCAATCAACATACCGCCAATGGCCGTGGTACCGAGTGAGCGGTTACCGTTGGCACCTACGCCGAAGGCGAACATCATCGGGAGAAGACCGATAATCATGGCCAAAGATGTCATCAAGATAGGACGCAGACGGGCACCGGCACCCAGCACGGCTGCCCACGAGATGCTCATACCCATCTTGCGGCGGTCAAGGGCGAACTCTACAATCAAGATGGCGTTCTTGGCCAACAGACCCATCAACATGATGAGAGCAATCTGCACGTAGATGTTGTTGGACGCGTTGCCGAATATCATGTTGAAGAATTGTCCTGCCGCTCCGGGCAACAGGCTGAGGCTGCCCATACCCTGGATGAAGAGGAACGAACCGGCCAAACCGAAGGGTACGGAGAGCAATACGGCGAAGGGCAGGAGGTAGCTTTCGTATTGTGCCGAGAGCAACAGGTAGATGAACACGAAGCAGAGCAGGAACACGATGGCCGTGGTACTGCCGGCATTGGCGTTCTCTTCGCGCGACTGGCCGGAGAACTCGAACGAGTAGCCTTGCGGCAGACTTTCGGCAGCTACTTCCTTAATGGCCTGAATAGCCTGTCCGGAGGTGTAGCCCGAGGCGGGGTTACCGTTCACGGCAATGGCAGTGTACATGTTGAAGCGGTTGATGTTGTCCGGTCCGAATGTAGGCTTAATGCTCATGAACTCGGTGATAGGTGCCATTTCGCTGCCGTTGCGCACCTTGATTTTGTAAAGGCTCTCGAAGTTGGCGCGCTCGCTTCGTTCGCCCTGTACCATTACACGGTAAATCTTACCGAAACGGTTGAAGTTGGAGGCGTACAGACCGCCGTAGTAACCCTGAAGTGTGGAGAGAATTTCAGAGGGGGAGATACCGGCACGCTTACATTTTGCCGCATCAATGTCGATGATGTATTGCGGGAAGTTGGGGTTGAAGGTGGTCTGCGCCGATTCTATTTCGGGGCGTTGCTGGAGATTGGCCAGGAATGTTTGGGCCACGTCAAAGAACTTGTTGAGGTCGCCGCCGGTGCGGTCCTGCAAGTTGAAGGTGAAACCGTTGGTGGCACCGTAACCGGTAATCATAGGCGGCTGGAAGAAGAGCACCTGCGCATCCTTGAACACATCGCGTGAGCGAAGGTACAAGTTGGCAAAGATAAGTGTAGAACTCTCCATCATGGAACGTTCTTCCCAGTCTTTCAGCTTGATGATGAACGAACCGTAAGAAGGACCTTGTCCGCCGATGAAGCTGTAACCGGAAATCACGGTACTCAGTTCAACGGCAGGTACAGAACGTACGAGGCTGTCAACCCGCATGAGGAACGATTCCGTGCGGTCCTGCGAGGTGCCGGGAGGCATGGTCACGACACCCATGATGGTGCCGGTGTCTTCATTGGGCACCATGGCGGTAGGCGTGATGTTCATCAACCAAACAAGCAGGGCGATGGAGCCGGTGGTAAGTCCCAGTGAGAGAATGGGGCGTTGGATGAACTTCAGCACCGCTTTCTTGTAGCGTTGCAGAATGCGCTCATAGGAGTTGTTGAAGGAGTTCATGAACTTCTTCGTCGAGAGTCCGATGAGGCCCAGCACTGCGATGATGCTGAAAATAACCGTGATGACGGGGTGACTTTCAAAATTGAAAGCACCGAAAATCATGCCGAGAATGGCAATGATGATAAAGAGAAGTGTGATGCTGGGGTGCAGGATGCGTCCGATGGCCTCGGCATAGCGTTGAATGAAAGTCTGTCCGGCAGCCTTATAGGCAGTGCCCATGCGTTCGCCCAGTGAAGGTGTTGCCCCGTCGTCTTTGGGATGCGGTTTCAGCAGGATGGCGCAGAGAGCCGGTGACAGCGTCAGGGCGTTAACGGCCGAGAAACCGATGGCGATGGCCATGGTCAGACCGAATTGGCGGTAGAAGGTACCCGCTGTGCCCGACATGAAGCTTACGGGGATAAATACGGCCATCATGACCAAAGTGATGGAGACGATGGCACCGCCGAGTTCACGCATGGCATCGATGGAGGCTTTGCGCGAGGAGGTGTAACCTTGGTCAAGCTTGGCATGCACGCCTTCCACCACCACGATGGCATCGTCCACCACAATGGCAATGGCCAACACCATGGCCGAAAGCGTCAGCAGGTTGAGCGAGAAGCCGATCATGTAGAGCAGGAAGAAGGTACCAATCAAGGCTACCGGGATGGCAATGGCCGGAATGAGCGTGCTGCGGAAGTCCTGCAAGAAGAGGAACACCACGATAAACACGAGGATAAACGCCTCGATAAGCGTTTTGATCACTTCGTGGATAGAGGCAAAGAGGAAGTCGTTTACGCTCTGGGCCACTTTGATTTCCATACCTTCGGGCAAATCTTGCCTACAGTCTTCAAGCAGGGCTTCGATGTCCTGTACAATCTGTGTGGCGTTGGAGCCGGCAATCTGCATCACGATACACGATACGGAACGGTGTCCGTTCACGCGGCCGGAGAAGGAGTAGGTGCTGCGTCCCAGTTCCACCTTGGCCACATCCTTCACCCGTATCACATTGCCGTCAGCCGTGGAACGGATAACCATGTTCTCAAAGTCGGATGCTTCGCTCAGGCGGCCTTTGTAGCGCAGGGTATATTGGAAGGTTTGGTTTTCTCGCTCACCGATGGCACCGGGAGCCGCTTCGATGTTCTGTTCCGCCAAAACGCCGGTAATGTCCGAAGGCACCAAGTGGTATTCCGCCATTTTTTCGGGATTCAGCCAGATACGCATGGAGTAGTCGGCACCCATCACCATGGCGTCGCCCACACCCTTGATACGTTGCACTTGGGGGATGATGTTGATTTTGGCGTAGTTCTCGATAAAGTCGGGCGTATATTTATCGGCCATGTCCACGATGGAGAAAATTACCAACATGGAGCTTTGGCGTTTCTGCGTAATCACACCGACCTTGGTAACTTCCGAAGGCAGCAAGCCTTGTGCCTTGGACACACGGTTTTGCACGTTCACCGCAGCCATATCCGGGTTGGTGCCCTGTTTGAAAGTAATGTCGATGCTGGCGTCACCGGTGTTGGTGGCTGAGGACGACATATAGTCCATGTTCTCCACACCGTTGATTTGCTCTTCCAGCGGAGCAATCACAGAGTTCAGCACGGTCTGCGCATTGGCACCTGTGTACGAGGTGCTTACCTCCACGGTAGGCGGTGCAATGTCAGGATACTGGGTGATGGGCAATGAAACAAGACCCAGTGCGCCCAATATGACAATGACCACTGAAATCACAGTGGAAAGCACGGGGCGATTGATAAATCTATCTAATTGCATGGAACTTAATCTTGAATGGTTGTAATAGGGTTTACGGGTTAAAGCAGTTGTTTTCCGGCACGTTATGGTTGTATGGCTTCGCTGCGTAAGTTACGGTGGAAGTCTACACCATTCCGTAGCCGTGCGCCGGAAACACTATATTATTCTTGTCCCGGCATTTTTCCATCTTTCAGTGCCTGCTTGGCCTTTTGTTCGGCAGCCTTTGCCTGCGCCGGCGTGATGGGGTTAATCTGCATATCGTTCTTCAGGCGGTTCACACCGTCAATCACAATGCGTTCGCCAACTTTCAGACCGTTGGAAACCACGTAGTTTTGTCCGTCGTTTTGTACCAACACTTCAATTTCGCGGCTCTGCACCTTGTTGTCTGCGCCCACTACGTAAACAAATTTCTTGTTCTGGATTTCATAGGTAGCCTTTTGCGGTATCAAGATGGCATCCTTTTGGTGGATAGGTATCAGGATGGAGCCGGTTCCGCCGGAGCGGAGAACATGTCCGGCATTGTCGAATGTGGCGCGCATCTGCACCGAACCCGTATTGGAGTCGATGACACCGCTCACGGTGCTTACCACGCCGCTCTGGCTGTATTCCGTTCCGTCAGAGAGCACCAGCGATACGGCCGGCATCTTGCTGATGGCAGCAGAGAGGCCGCCCTGTTCGCGTGTCAGGCCCAGCAACTGCTTTTCCGTCATGGAGAAGTAAACGTACATCTGGCTGATGTTTGATACCGTGGTGAGAGGCTGAGCGTTCGATGCGCTGACCAGGCTACCCACGCGGTAAGGAATCATGCCTACCACACCGTCCGAGGGACTCGTAACGGTACACCAGCGCAGGTTGTCCTGTGCGCTTTGCAGACTGGCCTGCGCTGCTGCCAGCTGTGCCTCGTAGCTTTCGAGGGTGTTCTTGGCCATCTGCAGGTCGTAGCTGGAGATGATTTTCTGGTCAAACAGAGCCTGCTTGTTTTCTACGGTAAGTTTCTGGGTGGCAATGTTGGCCTTGCAGACACGCACCTGGGCTTTGGCCGAGTTGACAGCGGCTTGGTATTGTTCGGAGTCGATAAGGAACAACGGCTGGCCTTTGCGCACCGTAGCACCTTCGTCAACCAGCAGTTTCGTCAGGTAACCCGACACTTTCGGACGGATTTCGATATCCTGCATACCCTTGATGGTGGCAGGATATGAAGTTTTCAGGTCAGCTTCAGTGGTCTTCACTGTTTCCACTGCGAAGTCCTTGTTGGCTTCGGGCATTTGCGACGACTTGCTACCGCAGGCTGTGAGCAGCGCGGCGGAAAGCATCCATAAAGCGATTTTCTTCATGTTGTTGAATGATAGTGTATTATTATTTGTTTTTTGTTTTCTGAAATATGTGCTTCGGCACTTCGTGTAAGATGTAATGGCTTGGTAAGGCCGTTTTTCCCTTAAAACACATCTACAAGTGTGCGCAAAGTTACGGCAAAAAACTTTTGCATTCCTTATAGTTTCTCGCTAAAAGTGGTTTATTATGTTTTTTTAGGGTAATAAGTACGCTGTATGGCTGATTTTTTAGACGAAAAATGGATTGTTTAGGCTGGTTTTTGGGGGATAATGATTATGAGGTTATAAAGTTTCTTTGGCGAACTCCGGTTTTCCAGCCAGTTACTTTATAACCTCATAACTGAAGTTTCGGTAGTAGGGTAACACATGCAAAAAGTTCACGGAGCCATTCACCATTTACTGCCTCCTGTTCACACTCCTCTATACGTATTTTTATCCTCAAAAAAATCATTCAATCATTCATGTCCCGAGTGTTTCCCGTTGATTTCCAGCGGAAAATAGTATGAAGCATTGCCTTTTCAAAGATTCACACCGCGCGTTCATATTTCTATCGCTTACTTCCTATTTTAAGGCGGTTTCCCGGTGTGAAGGTTTGCTCCCTCCGTCCATCACGGGCATTTACCGCCCGTGTGAATGCTTTAAAAACCAACCCTTCACACCAAAAATGCTGAAAATCAGGAGGAAACGCGCTCTGTGTGAAGGATGTGAATGCTTTTTCGGGGAAATAAATACGTATATACGCGTACGTAAAGGGTAGATTCAAAACAGATGGCGGCATGTTCAGCGTGACAGAACCGCTTCGCTTGTTCGGCCGGACATGACGTGAAGTCCTCTTCACAACCCGGCGACTTGTGCGCACAACTCCTGGGCTTGTCCGCACAAGTCCTTGAATTGGCAAAACAAGTCCAGGACTTGTCCGTATAACTCCTGGACTTGTGGAAAAGGCATAACATTACCTTTTCACATCCGAAACTTCAGCCTCATAACCTCATAACCCATAACCTTTATCCCTAAAACCTTCATTTAAGATAATGGTTTCCTATCCTTTCCTCGCCGATGGTTGTGGCATCGCCGTGTCCCGGCAGCACCTGCACGCCCTCCGGGAGGGTAAGTATGCGCTGCCGAAGACCCTCAATCAGCTGGGTTTCATTGCCTCCGGGCAAATCGCAGCGGCCTATTTCGTGGCGGAACAGGCTGTCGCCGCTGAACAGAATGCCCTCTTTTTCTATATAGAAACAGACACCGCCCGGCGTATGGCCCGGAGTTGGGATGACACGGATGTGCAGATTCCCCACTTCCAGCTCGTCGTCGGGATTGAAATAGCGGGCTTCCGCCGGTAGTTTCAGTGGCAGTTCCCTGTGTAGAAAACGCTTCATCTGTTCGATGGAAGCCTCATAGGTTTCCTGTTCCGCGCGGCACAGCTCAATGGGCACACCATACCTATTATATATATACGATGCACCGAAAATGTGGTCGAAGTGCCCGTGCGTATTGAGCAACCGTGTCAGTTTCAGTTCTTTGGATTCGATAAAATCACTGATGGCCTTTTGTTCTTCCGGATAGAATGCACCACAGTCCACCAATGCCGCCTCACCTGTCTCGTCCCAAAACAGGTAGCAGTTTTCTTCAATCATGTTGACAATGAAACGCGTGATTTGCATGGCTTTAGAGAGGGATATAAATGGCTTTTTTGGTTTCAAAAAACGGCTCGTCGAAGAAGTCGGTCAGGTCCCATTGCATGGCCGACCGGCGGAATGGTTCCAGTTCGGCGGTGAGGTCGCCGCCCTTCAGGCAGATCAAGCCGTTGGGCATGGCATTATGGTGCCGGTGATGAATGTTCTTTTTGATGAGTTTCACCAATTCCGGTGCTGTCATCACAGCCCGGCTCACCACAAAGTCGAAGGTCGTTTTCTCTTCCATCACGTTGCGATGCTCACACGTTACATTCTTCAGTCCGATAGCCTCCGCCACGGCCTGTGCCACCTTCACCTTCTTCCCGATGCTGTCGATCAGTTTGAATTGGCATTCCGGGAAGAGGATGGCCAGAGGAATACCCGGGAAGCCTCCCCCCGTGCCGATGTCCATGATGTGTGTGCCGGGTCTGAACCGTATGATTTTGGCAATGCCCAGCGAGTGGAGCACATGGTGCAGATAGAGGTTGTCAATGTCCTTGCGTGAGATGACATTGATTTTCGCATTCCACTCGCGGTATAATGCGTCCAACTGTCCGAATTGCGCGTTTTGTTCATCGGTCAATCCGGTGAAGTATTTCGTGATGATTTCGCCCGTCATGGTGAGGTTATGTGATAAGAAAAACAGTCTTTCTTTGGCCGAGCCGCAGCCTGATTTATGTAAAGGCTGTGCAAATGTAACAAAATTCTGTTGTTTCCGGCACATCAGCTTCATAACCCTCGTTTGCAATTTGTCTGGAACCACAAAATGCTGACTTCAAGGTAGTGTCACATACGCCTTGAAACAGGCCTAGAATTGTCCGTAAACTTCCCGTAAACTTCCCGTAAACTTCCCGAAACGTACATTTTCTCAGATTTTTTTATAGCAAACATTTGTTTGTTTCAAAAATAGCCTTACCTTTGCACCGCGTTTGAGAGAAAACGCAACCAAAACATGGTTCTGGAAGTTTGGGTGAGTGGCTGAAACCACCAGTTTGCTAAACTGACGTACGGGTTTACCGTACCGGGGGTTCGAATCCCCCAGCTTCCGCACATGGCGCTTTCATCTAATGGTTAGGATACATGCCTCTCACGCATGGTATACGGGTTCGATTCCCGTAGGCGCTACTTC
>SFQP01000208.1 GCA_004562975.1 bacterium | reverse complement strand
CCCATGCGGCGGTTGACGCGGGTGGTGGGTTTGCCGAAGATGCGGAGGTCGGCATCCTCCTCGCAGGTCAGCTCCAGTCCGCGATACTGCGGCTGCCGGTCACTGGCTATGGGCGAGAGGATGACGGCACTGGCACCGATGCGCAACTGCTTGATGCACGGGATGGGAAGTCCCAACACGGCGCGCAGATGCAACTCGAACTCGTTGAAGTTCTGCGTGCCGGCCAGCGTCACCATCCCCGTATCGTGCGGACGCGGCGAGAGTTCGGAGAAATACACGCCTTTCTCGTGGCTCAGGAAAAATTCCACGCCCCAGATGCCAGCACCGGTAAGGGCACGCGTCACCTTGTCGGCCATGCGCTGCGCCTCCGCCAAGTGTTCGGGAGCGATGTGGGCAGGTTGGAAACTCTCGCGGTAGTCGCCGCCTTTCTGCACGTGGCCTATGGGGGGACAGAAGAGGGTGGGCCCGTTCTGTTGCGTCACGGTGAGCAGGGTGATTTCGCTGTCGAAGCGTACGAACTCCTCGATAATCACCTCTTCTATGTCGCCCCGGCTACCCGCCATGGCATACTCCCAGGCGTGGGGCAGGTCATCGGCGGTTTTGACCAGCGACTGTCCCTTGCCAGAAGAGGACATCAAGGGTTTGACCACACAGGGGAAACCGATTTCCTGCGCGTGCTGCTGCAGTTCCTCGTAGGAACGTGCGTAGAAATAGCGTGCCGTTTTGAGTCCGAGCTCTTGGGCGGCGAGGTCGCGAATGGCCTTGCGGTTCATGGTGAAGTTGACGGCCCGTGCAGAGGGCGTAACCTGTATGCCTCGCTGCTCAAAGTCGTAGAGCCTTTCGGTGCGGATGGCCTCAATCTCGGGCACGATGATGTCGGGTTGGTGCTTGTTCACCACGCGTTCGAGGGCATCGCCGTCGAGCATGGAAAACACTTCGCATTCGTCGGCCACCTGCATGGCGGGTGCTCCGGCATAGGAATCGCACGCAATGACGTGTTGACCCAGGCGTTGGGCGGCAATGACAAATTCCTTGCCCAGTTCGCCCGAACCTAAAAGCAATATTTTCTTCATTTGGTCAAGTGGTTTGGTTTGTTTTGCCTGCGAAATTAGGTCAAAAGTACGAGAGGCGTGTCATGGCAGTCAATATTTTTAAGCATGACCCGTGCCCGGCCACCAGTCCGTTCCGGGCGTTTCCGTCAGGCAGACAGCCAAAGCGGCACACCGCCGGGCATCCGCCTCGTTGTGTTGCTGTGGGGAATAGAAGCGGGCAAAAGCCCGGATAAAAGCCAGTGTTTCGCGACGAGGCGAAGGGGAGATGCGTGTAAAATCGTCCATAGGCGGGGGGAGTTAATGATTTAATGTATAATCAGATCAGACCATGAAGCTAAAAGCTCATAGTTCAAAGCTTATAAGGTCGCTTTAAAGCACTGTAATCATCCTCTCAGGGAGCAATATTAAAAACTTTAAACTACAAACTTCATACTCATTGTACTTTATACATTATCATAACGCAGACTCAGGCGTTTTAGTGTGCCTTGTACAAATTTTATAACGCCGATTTTTCAGTGTACCCCGCTTCGGGTACACTGAAAAAGCCGGCATAAGAAACAGCAACCCCGGACTTGGAAACGGCAAACCTACGAAAACGGAGGCCGGGAAAAGGTGCGAGATGAAAAAAGACCTACCTTTGCGGCAGCGTAGTTATCATGTACAATGTATAATGAGGTCTACGACCAGCGTACAGGATGATGCAGAACCTCCGCCCCATAGACGCGGCCCAAATTATAAATTGTACATTATTCATTGTACATTAAATCATAATATATGACCCTTTCCGAAATCATTGCCCGACAACTGAACCTGCGCGAGAAGCAGGTGGCGGGCACCATACAACTGCTTGAATCGGGAGCCACCATCCCCTTTATCAGCCGCGACCATCGAGGAACAGGGGAAACTGACCGACGACCTGCGCCGACGTATCGAAACGTGCTGGGATGCGACGCTGCTGGAGGACCTCTACCTGCCTTTCAAACCGAAACGGAAAACGCGGGCGGAGACGGCTCGCAAGCGGGGACTGGAGCCTTTGGCTGACTTGCTGCTGAAGGCCACGCGCACCGCTCCCGAGGTGCTGGCGGAGAGGTTCGTGAAGGGGGAGGTGAAGAACGTGGAGGAGGCGCTTCAGGGGGCACGCGACATCGTGGCCGAACGGATGAACGAGGACGAACGCACGCGGCAGACGGTGCGACTGTCGTTTGAACGCACGGGCATGATACTGTCGAAAGTG
>SFQP01000207.1 GCA_004562975.1 bacterium | reverse complement strand
TTACTCTGAACAAGTGGCAAAGTTAATACTATTTCTTCCGTCCTGAAAATTTCTTGCCCTTTTTAGCCTCCGGGAACACGAAAGTCGTGTTATATTCCCCGTCAAAGGCTACGACGGCATCGAAGCTCTTGCCCTGTTTGCTCTTGAACCCTTTGAGCAGCTTGGTATGCCCTTCGGTGAGCAGGTCTTTGATTTCATCGTCGGACAGGGTGCGTCCCGCTTTCAGCCGGAACACGGGCAGTCCGCACTCCGTGTTGTCGCAGCGTACCACCTTGCCGTAGAACCGCATCCTGCCCGTGCCACACTTGGGACACGCGCAGCCGGAGTCACGGCTGCCGAAGAGCTTGTCGCACGAGATCAGTTCGGAGGTTATCTCACGTGTGTACGCCTCTATCTCCTTGCGGAAGGTGTCGTCGGACAGTTCCCCGCGCTCGATACGCGCCAGCTCCTTTTCCCATTCGCCCGTCATGGCAACATCGGCGATGCGCATCGTCTTGACGACGGAATTGAGGGCAAGTCCTTTTTCGGTGGGAACAAGCGACTTCTTGCAGCGTTCCATGTAACCGCGCTTGAAAAGCGTTTCGATGATGGAGGCGCGTGTGGCGGGAGTACCGATGCCACAGTCCTTCATCGCCTGCCGCAGTGCGTCGTCCTCAATTTCCTTGCCCGCCGTTTCCATTGCCGAGAGCAGGGTGGCTTCGGTATGCAGCGGCTTGGGTTTGGTCTTTCCTTCGGTAATGGACGAGCCTTTCGGTGTCAGCGTGTCGCCTTCCTGCCAGCCGGGGATGGTAATTTCCTCTTTTTCCTCGCCATAGACGGCACGCCATCCGGTTTGCTTCACGACGCTGCCTTTTACGGTAAACTCCACTCCGGCACATTCCGCCGTGACAGTGGTCACATCCTTGACGCATTTCTCAGAGAATGCCTCGACCATGCGCCCGGCAATCATCTGATAGATGGTATTGTCCTCTTTGGAGAGGAAGAGCGGTTTCTCACCCGTGACGAGCAGGGCATGGTGGTCTGTCACCTTGCCGTCGTCCACGCTGCGGCGTGTCGGGGCGGCTTTTGCCCGCACCTTGTCTTTCCATTCGGGCTGTGTGCCGATGAAAGCGAGCAGTTTGGGAATTTCGGCAAACACGTCTTCGGGGATGTAGCGGCTTCCCGTTCTCGGATAGGTTATCAACTTCTTTTCGTAGAGTTTCTGCGCGATTTCAAGCGTCTGTTCCGCCGTGAAGCCGTGCTTGGCGTTGGCTTCTTTCTGGAGCGTGGTCAGGTCGTAGAGCAAGGGAGTTTCCTCCGTCTTCTCCTTGCGCTCGGCTTTCGTGACAGTGGCGCAACCTGCCGCCTTTACCTTATTATATAGTTCCATCGCCGGTTCTTTCTCTTTCCATTTCTCGGAGGATGAGAATTTCACGACTTCGCCGTCGCAACCGTCCGTTGCGATATGGAGCTGCCAGAATGCTTCGGACGTAAAGCGGCGGTTCTCCCAGTAGCGTTCACATACCATAGCCAACGTTGGTGTCTGCACCCGCCCCACGGAATACGTGCCGTGTCCGGCGGCGATGGATAACGCCTGTGTGCCGTTGATGCCCACGAGCCAGTCGGATTCGCTCCGCGCTTTGGCGGCGAGGTAGAGGTTGTCGTATTTGCTGCCGTCTTCGAGTTTCCGCAGTCCCTCGCGGATAGCTTTGTCGGTGAGAGAGCTGATCCACAGGCGCACGAAAGGAGTGGTGCAACCCGTATAGTGGTAGAGGTAGCGGAAGATAAGCTCTCCCTCGCGTCCGGCATCGGTCGCCACGATGATATGTTCGCTTGTGTCGAACAGTCTTTTGATGACTTTTATCTGCGACACCACGCCGCTGTCGGGCTTGTAACCTTTCTCCGTCCTGACCTGACGGGGGACGAGCGTGAATGTGTCGGGAATAATCGGGAGGTTGTCACGGACAAATCCGCGCACGCCGTAGCCGTCGGGCATGGCAAGCTGAACGAGGTGTCCGAATGCCCATGTCACGGCATAACCGCCTCCCTCGAAATATCCTTCCTCTCTCTTTGTCGCGCCCACGATGCGGGCGATTTCACGTGCCACGGAGGGCTTTTCTGCAATGATTGTCTTCATGTTTTCTTGCTTTTGTTGTTGATACTTTGGA
>SFQP01000206.1 GCA_004562975.1 bacterium | reverse complement strand
CGTTACCGTGGGGCGGACAAGAAAATCCACCTTTGCCACACGCTGAACGGCTCCGCCCTGGCCCTGCCGCGCATCGTGGCAGCGTTGCTCGAAGATTTCCAAACGCCCGACGGCATCCGCATTCCCAAGGCTTTGCAGCCGTATATGGGGTGCGACATGATACGGTGATTATAATTATAATGTATAATTTACAATTTATAATGAGGTCTGCGACCAGCATACAGGACGGAGCTGAACCGCTGCCATCCTGGCCGCAGGCTTCATTATAGACTATGAAGTGAAGAACGTCTCAGACCTCATTATAAATTCTAAATTATTAATTATCAATTGATGAACGTCTATCATGCGTATTCTCTCCATTGACTATGGTAAAAAGCGGACGGGGATTGCGGTGACTGACCCGGCTCAAATCATTGCCAACGGCCTGACTACCGTGGAAACGCCCAAGCTGTTGGCTTTCCTGAGGGACTATGTGCAGCATGAGCAGGTGGAGCGGTTTGTCATCGGACTGCCCACGCAGCCCAACGGACAACCTTCGGAAAACCAGCAACGGGTGTTGGCCTTTGCCGAGAAACTGGAGAAGATGCTGCCGGCCATTCCCATAGAATTCTATGACGAACGCTTCACTTCGGTGCTGGCCCACCAGACCATCTTGGACAGCGGCATCGGAAAGAAAAGGCGGCAGACCGACAAGGGCTTGGTGGACGAAATCAGTGCCTGCATCATCTTGCAGTCGTATATGGAGCTACGCCGAAGTGGCAATTTATAATGGAGCTTTCTGGTTCATCATTGAATGAGGCCTGCGTCGATGTCGTGACCGTAGGCCAAATTATAAATTGTACATTATAAATTGATTGAACGGCTTCATTCTAAATTGTGAATTATAAATTTTTAATTTAAAATGATATTACCCATTTACACCTACGGCATGTCAGTGCTCCGCAAAGAGTCGGTAGACATCGCCCCTGACTATCCGGGGCTCAAACAGCTCATCGCCGATATGTTCGAGACCATGTACCACAGCGACGGGGTAGGGCTTGCCGCCCCTCAGATTGGAAAGGACATCAGGGTCGTGGTCATCACGCTCGACGTGCTGAAGGATGACTATCCCGAATATGCCGGATTTAACAAGGCGTACATCAACCCCCACATCCTGGAATACGATGATACGCACACCGAAACCTTGGAGGAAGGCTGTCTGAGCCTGCCCGGCATCCACGAACCGGTGAAGCGTCCCACACGCATCAGGGTGAAGTATCAGGATGAAGATTTTCAGGAACACGAGGAGTGGGTGGAAGGTTATCTGGCCCGCGTGATGCAGCATGAGTTCGACCACCTTGACGCTCATCTCTTTGTGGACCGGCTCACCCCGTTGCGCAAACAGATGGTGCGCGGAAAACTCGGCCAATTGCTCAAAGGCAAATTCCGCTGTGGCTACAAAGTGAAGTGTCCCAAATAGCATGACCGACAGATGACCGGCTATTTCAGCAACATATTGCATACGGCTCGCAAGACTGGCTGCCAAATCGTGGCAGCTGCCTTGCGGGTCGTTGTCGTTTGTCTGCTGTGCATGAGGGGACTGGCGGTGCAGGCGCAGGTCGATGCAGAGATGGTCACCATCATGGGGCGCAACGCCCTGAGTGTGGACGATTACCTCACGGCCATCCGGTATTTCAACCAGGCCATTGAAGCCAAGCCTTTCCTCTCGCGTCCGTATTATTACAGGGCTTATGCCAAGTTCACCCTGGAGGATTATACCGGCGCGGAGGCAGACTGCACCAAGAGCATCGAGCTGAACCCGTTTATCGTGGAGGTGTACGAATTGCGCGGACTCTGCCGCATCCACAACGACGACTTTGCCGGTGCCGTGGCGGACTATACCCGCACCCTCAAGGAGTTGCCCGAGGACCAAGGCTCGCGCTACAACCGCGCGCTCTGCTTGCTGCAAATCAAGGATTACGCCGCAGCCGACTCAGACCTCAATTACCTGCTCAAACGGTGGCCCGGATTTTACCGCACTTATATGGTCAAGGCACAGGCGGCTATCGAACAGGGCGACACGGTAGGTGGACTCTGCTGGATTGACAGCCTGCTGGTGAAAAATCCGCGTGAAGGGAATGCTTGGAGTTTCAAGGGCCGATATGCGCTGACGCAAGACGATTACGCA
>SFQP01000205.1 GCA_004562975.1 bacterium | reverse complement strand
TGCTCTCTCTTTTTGTGTCATTGGCTCAGAGAATACATAAAAACAAAGTAAAACAGCCGTTATAAACTAAAACGGCACAAATAATTTTCGTATGAAAACAACCAATCTGTTCCGTTTACCGCTTACTTTCCTCGTTCTGTTGCTTTGCCTGCCGGGCAAGGCACAAACCGACAGTGGGAACTACACACTCACTTTCCAAGCCAAGGGCGATTATGCCGAACTGTCCGACATAATGGTTACGAGCATGGACTCCCTTGACCTCGTCATTCCTGCCACCTGCGACATCGACGGTGTCACCTATCCCGTCATACTGCCCGCAAACGGCATCAGCAAGCTGCGCAATTCCTATACCAGGCGTTTGCGTAGCCTCACGGTTCAGGCGGAATGCGACTCACTGGTTTCTATTTACCCCTCATCGCTGCCCGGCCTCCGCACTCTCATTTTTGAAGGCAAGATGAAAGCCATGGGATCTTACTGGGACCGCTCCATCGGCAACCTCAGGAAACTGCGCCTGCCCGGCGGCACAGCAGAAGAACCCATGCGCTATTGGGGCGGCTCGTTCACGGCCGACACGCTCCTCCTCCCCGACTATTTAAGCGTTATGGGCGGCAAATTCGATTGCACGAACGTGACCGTTGCCCCGAAAGTGATGTTCAACGGGAAAGCTCCGCTCGCCAACTGCAGAGGCCTCAAGAAAGCCGTGCTGGAAGAAGGGATTACCGACCTGCCCGATATGTTTTTCTATTTTTGCGACAGCCTCAAAGACATCACCTTCCCCTCCACTCTTGAACACATCGGCAGCAGACTGCTTTCCACTCGCCTGGAAAGAACTGAAGACGGAAAAGGCATCCATCACCTCGTACCTTGGGCAGAAGCCCAGCCTGAAGGTGTGCTCTACCTCGGCAAAGTGGCCTACAACTATATCGGCACCCTGCCAGACGGTTCGGAAATCACCTTCAAGCCCGGCACCACCTGCATCCACACGGAATTATTCTACAAACCTGAACTCGACGGTTACCTCTGCAACTACAAACACCTGGGCAACGAACTCACCCTACGCATCCCCAGCAGCGTGAAGTACATTCAGATGCCCTTTCAGGACAATGACCAGTTCAAATTCGTGCTGGAAGAAGGGAATCCGTACTTCCTGGATAACGGCAACGAAATCCTGATGGACGGCGGCAAAACGCTTTACTATGTGCGCCACGCTGCCGACGACAACTCTTACACTATCCCCGAGGGGGTGGACAGCATTTGCTACGGCTCACTCAGTAACCTCCCGCCCCTTGATGTCCTCACCATCCCCGCTCACGTCAAAGGCGCGAAATGGGCTGATGCCGGAATGCCCTACAACGGCGGAACGGCATCCTGCACACTCCTGCCCTCCACCCGTCTGCTCCAAATGCAAGGCAGCTGCAGCGGGGACATTCACGATGTAGAGGAAATAGTCTGCTCGGCCAACCACGTAAATCTCATCGTCCCCAGCAGGATGAATTCCCAACTGCACAGCGTCACCTACACCGATGGCGTGACCGAGCCGGGTTATATCGGCCCCGACGCCTACACAACAAACTGGCAGTTAGCCTACGCCGACGACTTCCAGCTCAACCTCGCCCCCCACATGCAGCTGCCCGACAATTTCCTGTGGAGCTACCCCCACTCCGACATCACGCTGCCCGAAGTCAGCAGCATGAGCCAACACGTATTTTCAAACCCCATGTGGCAGGATAATCCCGACGGCAGCTACGCTTCGGGGTACAGGAACAAGATCCTGACCACGGTGAATTTGAGCGGCACGGGGCTCACCACCCTTGATGTCAACTTCTCTGCCCTGCCCTCATTGGCAAAGATTGTATTGCCTGATGCCATGGAACACCTGGAAAGCAATTTCCGGGAATGCACCAACCTGACCACCCTCACGCTGCCTGCCGCCTGCACCTCCATAGCCACCGAAAACACGAGTGCCTGCTTCCCCGAAAGTTTGGCAACCATCAACGGCGGCGAGCAGGTGGAAATGATTGGCACGAACGCGCTGGGCGGCACTGCCTGGCTCAGCCAGCAAAAAGGATTGGTGACTCTCGGCCGATGCGCCTATACGTACATGGCCCAGACCGAAGGGGAAAAGGAAACGATTGAGTTTCCCCAAGGCATCCGCACCATCGCTCCCGG